>JAPOST010000168.1 GCA_026709535.1 Rhodospirillaceae bacterium | reverse complement strand
GAAGAAGGGCTGGCCGCGCCCCGTAAGCTGCGCTCGGTCCTTGTCGGCGAGGAACACCGGCAAGGGAACGCCATCCTGCTCCCGCAGGGCGCCATCATCAACGTAATCGGCGTCCTTGGCGTTCATGCGAATCATCCTAGCATGAACGAAAAAGGGCGAGCTGCGACACTATCTTGTTGACGCGGCAAACGGCGACCTGCCCGCCAAGAGGGTGGCCTTAAGAGCTTGTCAGGGGCCAGTCGTTCCGCGGGGCCGTCGAGGCGATCCGCAAGATCGAAACGCGCACATCCCAGTAACTTCCTCAACGCCGCCCGCATGGGCTTTGTCCAAAAGACTTTCGTGCTTGTGCTCGGTGAGGCGTATCCTTGGCGCTGCTGGTACACTACCGAAGAACTGGCGCTCACAGGGAGCCAACCATGGCAGCAATCACTGTCAATCTGCCCGACGAAGATATGGTCCGGGACTTGAAGCTCCGGGCAGACCGAAACAATCGCTCGCTCGAAGGCGAGGTATGGCACATTCTTGCTGACGCGGTAAACCGCGACCTATTAGCCAGCAGGGCGGCCTTCCTAGCTCGAACAGCGGAACTGAGAAATACGCTAAAGGGCCGCCGGCACACGCCCGCCGAACTGCTAATCCGAGAAGACCGCGACTTTGGGCACTGATGACAATGGCGCTGGTGGTTGATGCAAGCGTAGCGGTTTCTTTGCGAGATTACGGATTTTCTTGCGGAGCATACCGACAACTTTGCGTTGGATGTGCGACTTGATGGTGACGACTCGTCGATTGTGCGCCCCTTCGGCAAAGCCCTTCCGCTCAGTGACACTTATGCTGCCCCCTTTGAGCGATTGGAGACGCGGATAATCCCGCGCTTGGACGACGGGGACCCCGCTGCCGTTCTCTGGCTAGCCCACACCCCCTATGCGGGTTCTATCCCACGCCACTTGGGCGTGCGAGGCCTCCGCGCTCGTGCTGGTAATATCCAAGTCGGTTCCGAAGATGTCTTCAGCAGCCTGTTCCACGAATCACGCTTCAATGGCTGGTGCGTGGGTGAGGTGCATATAACCGACAGCCGCATAGTCCCCAACGGCCGCCGCGACTACTTCGAGCCTGGCCCCCATTTGCGAAACCTCGAAAACCACATTGGCGCCATCGCTCATGAAATCAGCGCCCGCTGTCGAAAAGCGTCCTCCCATCGCAACCGGCTTCGTCAAGCCGAAGTCTCACCGCGCCAAATGGAGTCCGCTAAGGCGCTAGCGCAGTCTGGTTGCCTTCTGCCGGAAGATGCTGCCGCCCTATTGGAACGGTCCGGCCAACAATTGGTACGGGTCGGAGACACTCTTGCTGAACTTCAGATCGCCTCTCCGTTGGCTGACCAAGAGGGTTCCGATCTGTTGGGAGAGGTTGTCGATCCTCTCTTCCCGGAAAGACTCGACGGCTTTTCCCTCGAGTTGGCCCACGCCCTCAAGTCTGCCTTTGGTGCTGTCGCTGATAGCCTGCCTTCGGAGTCAGCCTTCGATCTGATCCAGTCCATACTCGGTCGTTCTTCTCGGTGGTGGAACCAAGGTGCGCCAGCAGCGCGACATTGAGGCCGCGATGGCATTGTGGCGCGAGTACAGGCGGAGCAAGCGCAAGGAGGGTTGAGGCCATGCCATTGACGCGCGACTTTAGAACTACGATCCGGGATCGGCTTGAGCGCGATCCGGGCTTTCGGGAAGCGGTGCTCGAAGAAGGCGTGCAGTGCCTTCTGGCGGGGGAGGTGGATGTCGGCAAGTCGGTTCTGCGCGACTACGTCAATGCGACCATTGGGTTTCAGGAACTCGGTGGGCTGATCGCGAAGTCGCCCAAAAGCCTGATGCGCATGCTTGGCCCGAACGGCAATCCGCAAGCGCGCAATCTCTTCGAGATCATCCGCTGCCTTCAGCGACACGAGGGTCTGCACCTCAAAGTACGAGCGGTTCGCTAGCGGGCAGCGTTCCTCAAACCGCTTGCGGGATCGACGCCACGTTCCGAAGGCGGTTTCTCGCAAGGCCGGTTGTTTGATATCAACTTGACGCCATCCCTGGGCCGAATTCGCGAATCGCCGTGCGAGATGCGTGTTGGTTTCCGTAAGCCGGGTTCACAGCGGTTTGCGGCCCCCCAATAATCTGGCCTTGAGTTACCGCGACGGGAAGACCTTCCATGGCCAGCTTCGAAGCGCGCATCCATG
>JAPOST010000069.1 GCA_026709535.1 Rhodospirillaceae bacterium | reverse complement strand
CCGCCATGTCCGGCCCACCCTTGGGCAGGTCGATCTGGGGTTCGCCGGACGCCGCCTTGGCGGCGACCCGATGCACGGTGCCATCGCTGACCTGTCGGTCGGCGATCCTCTGGATGTGCGAGTGGGGGAGGACGGACGTTGGAAATTGCTGGACAGGAATGCTCGGACCGTTGGCCGTCTCGCCAGGTCATTCAATCCGCCATCGGGGATGCGGTGCCGGTCGGTGACGGTGTTCGCCATACTGGAGTGGAGTCGCGATGCCTCGGATCCGAATTGGCTCGAAACCGTGAAATGCGACGCTTGGGAGGTAGTCGTGCCCGAACTGGTCTTCATGCCGGATCGGTAGGCGACCGTCCGGCCTGCTGCCGCCAGCCTCCGGGACGGGCAGCACCATTCAATGCACCGAAGAAGTGCGGGCGCGATTGCCGGAATTGAAACGCCAGATCAGAATAGCTTCTTGATAGCGCCAATGAATGGCGGTTTCGATCTTCGCTTGCATCGGCTACTAGTCTCGGATGGAGTGGACTGACGACGCCATTGTGCTTTCCTCGCGCCATTACGGCGAGGCAAGTCTGATTGTACAGGTACTGACGCCGGAAAATGGGCGACATGCCGGTCTGGTTCGTGGCGGCATGTCTCGCAAGCAGCGGCCTGTTTTCCAGCCGGGCAACAGCGTCAGAGCAACCTGGCGCGGGCGCCTGTCAGAGCATTTGGGGGTGTTGTCGGCAGAATTGGAGACGAGTCGAGCCGGACACTGGTTCGATGATGCAGCGCGTCTTGCCGGGATCAGTGCGGCATGTGCGGTGGGAGAGTTGGCGTTGCCGGAAAGGGCGCCGGCCCCGACAGTGTATCAGGGTCTCCTGGCGTTGCTGAACGCACTTGATCGCGATGATTGGGGTGAGGCGTACGTGGCTTGGGAAGTCGGTATATTGAGCGAACTCGGCTTCGGCCTGGATCTGCAACGCTGTGCAGCGACTGGCCGGAGAGATCAACTGGCCTGGGTATCGCCGAAGAGCGGCCGGGCAGTCAGCCTTTCTGCCGGTCAGAAATATGCCGATCGTTTGTTGCGACTCCCGTCTTTCATGAACGGAAACGGAGAGTTCGGTATCGCCGCGAGTAGTTGGGACGAGATTTCTGACGGTTTGACACTTACCGGCTATTTTTTGGAACGACATGTGTTCAATGACCAGAACCGACCTGTGCCAGGAGCGCGAGAGCGGTTTGCCGAAATCGTCCGTAATCTGAGAGCTCGTTCTTGAAGTCGCGGGTATCCTCCATGTTCGATGTCTAAACTCCGGCCAGAGTACCAGAGACTGAGGTCACCTGCGACTTCAAGAACAAGCTTTTACAGATCGGGCGACGGCGACAAACTTCCTATCGATATGGTGCCTCGACCTACTCACCATTTATGCCGGATCGGGTCGTAACTCTCTACGACCTCATTGGCCGCTGCATGTGACGCGCTGTTCAACAAGGCTGTCTGCCTCGGTCTTTTTTCATCCCATGCCGCGCTGCTGACCCACCCAGGCAGGTCGTCACCCAGCCCAGTAATTCTGCAAGAAGATCGGCATGACAAATGGTTAAAGAAACGATGCAGGAAACAAAAGAGGACGAATAAACGCCGTGTCATCATGGAAGGCCGGATCGCATTCCTGTCTGCAAATTCACGGACAAGCGATGACAGGCGACGCTTCAAACCGTCACCCGCGCCTCTACAACAACTTCACCAGGGCGACGATCAGCCCGCCCTGGGCGATCATCGCGCCGAACAGCCACTTCAGAAGATCGGACTTGATGGCCTCGATACTGGCCTTCGTTTCCTGTCGAAAGATCTCAACGCTGGCCTTCGTCTCCTGTCGCAGCGCATCCATACCGGCCTTGGTCTCCTGCCGTAGCGCATCCATGTCGGCTTCGATTTTTGCGATACGTTCCTCAATCCTCGCGATATCGGCTTTCGTCTCCTGCCGTAGCGCATCCATACCGGCTTCGACTTTTGCGATACGTTCCTCAATCCTCGCAATACGTTCCTCGATCCTCGCGACATCGCCCTTGGTTGCGAGGTTGGCGTTGAGCAGGGTGACCTGCGCGTCGATCAGCGTCTCCGCCTGCCGCTCGGTAAAGCCGCCGTCGATCAGACGCTTCACGTAACGATGGGTGTCGAATGCAATCGCCTCGGTCATGATCGGACCATAGGAGCCACCCACCCGTTAGACAAGACCCGGCATGCCCACGCCGGGAAGAAACCGGGCAAC
>JAPOST010000035.1 GCA_026709535.1 Rhodospirillaceae bacterium | reverse complement strand
AAGTACAGGAGGCCCCGCCCATGTCCCTTTCGTTCCTTTCCGCCGTTCGCCGGTTCCCGGTCTTCCTCCCCTCCGCGAAACTGGCCGCCGCCGCGCTGGCGGCAACGATGATCGCCGCGCCGGTATGGGCGCAGGTCTCGGGGCCGTATGTCAGCCCAAATGGGCAGGAGACCTATCCCGATGGCGACACGACGGACCCAAATTTCAATCCCTATACCCAGGAGCAGCAGAACTGGGACCGCAACAACCTGGACACGACCGGCACGGGGACGGCCCATGTCGGCAGTCTGATGCACTATGGGTCTGGGGTCACCGGCTTCTATGATCATCATGCCGCGACACGTCCCATCTATCTGCGCTGGACAGCCCCGATGCAAGATGCAGACAGGGTCCAGACTGTGGAATACGAGATCCTGCCGGGCCGGCATTCGGGATCCCAGCCGGTCCAGATTGTCGGCTCCTGCCCGTCGGACGGGTATGAATCGTACAGGATGTATCGCCTCGCCAATGTTAACGGCACCACACTGGACCTTGGCCAACCGGTCATGCTGAAGAAATGCAGCCGCCATCGGCTCAGCGAGGGCATGAAATCCCTCGTCATCCGCCTGAAGGGGAAGGTGGAGATGCTTGACGATGGCGGGTACGTGGCGTCCTTCGGCCCCCACGACAGTCCGTTCAATTGCGGGCCGCCCACCTGGCCCACCAGGGCGCATCAGGCCGCCGGTCACCCGCCCTACGCAGAATGGTGCGATATTTCCGTCTCGTGGGAGGTCGAATAATGATCACACGCAGGGAGCGCCCTGCGGGCCGCCCACAGCACCAGCACCACGGATCGGGAGCACAAGATGCATCATCTCTCGACGGTGCAACGGCCCTTGATGCCGGGAAATTCCCCTGATTTCCGGGCGCGGTGAATCAGGAAGCTTCGTCACACAGCGTAAAATCCAGGTCCGTACCGCTCTCCAGGGCGTCCACAAGCCATCCGGGCTTCCGGCCCCACCCCGCCCAAGTGCGTCGGATCCTCGATGTGACGATACTTTTCACCTTTGCCGGGGGCATGCGTCCCCGGGCGGGTGGTACCGCCAAGGCTGGCTACGACCTGCTGCGTCAGCGCGCTCTTCGCACGGCCCGGCACGTCCCACAGGATCGCGGGCGGGCGCAGGCTGTAGTCGGCGGCGACAAGCCCGCTGGAATTGACCCAAAAGCCCAAATTGGACAATACGTAACTCTCGACGTTACCCATATCAGTCGTCAATCGGACATTACCGCTTGCAATCCGTCCATTCCTTGAAGGTAATGCCTCGCCCGACGACTTCTCTTAAGAGCGGTGCAGGCTCCAGCCAGTCTGGGTCGCGCTCCTTGGCGTAATATTCCAGCCGCTCCAAAATGCGCGCTGGACCGATCTCGTCTGCCCAGTGCATTGGGCCGCCGCGATACCGGGGAAAGCCATAGCCATAGATCCAGACAAGATCGATATCCAACGACCGGGCAGCGATGCCTTCGGCCAATATTTTCGCCCCCTCGTTCACCAGCGGGTACATGCAGCGTTCCAGTATCTCGTCGTCAGAGATCTGCCGTCGCTTGATGCCGAGTTCGACAGACGCTTGCTCTATCAGCGCCGTGATCTGCTCATTCGGTTTCGGCGTTCGGTTGCCGGGCTCGTAATCGTACCAGCCCTTGCCAACTTTCTGTCCGTAGCGACCCAAGTGATAGACCTTGTCGGCGACAGACGGCTCCCGCTTGTTAGTTCGGCCGTATTTCTTGATCCTCTCCTGCCGGACCAGATAGCCGACATCAATGCCGGCCAGATCGCCCATCGCAAAGGGCCCCATCGGCAAGCCGAAGTCGAAGATCACTTGGTCCACATCCTGTGGCAGGACTCCCTCCTCGATCAGAAAGCCAGCCTGGCGGGTGTATTGGTACAACATGCGGTTGCCGACAAAGCCGTCACAGTTACCACACAAGACCGCCACCTTGCCTATCCTCGGCCCTAGCTTCATCACGGTCTGGACGGTTTCGTCCGACGTCTTGGCGCCACGGATATTTTCCATCAGGCGCATGACGTTAGCCGGGCTGAAAAAATGCGTCCCAACAACAGCTTCCGGCCGCGACGTCGCGTCGGCTATTTCGTCGATATCCAGCGTCGACGTGTTGGTGGCAAGCACTGTACCGTCCTTGCAGACCTTGTCCAGGATGCCGAAAACCTTCTTTTTGACATCCATGTTTTCGAACACGGCTTCAATGACGATATCCACGTCGGCGAGGTCGTTGTAATCGGTGGTCCCGGTCAGCAGGGCCATGCGCTGGTCCATCGCTTCCTTGCTGATGCGCCCCTTGGCCACGGTGTTGGCGTAGTTTTTCTCGATAACGCGAAAACCGTTTTCCAGCGCCTCTTCCGTCATCTCCATGATCGTGACCGGAATGCCAGCATTGGCAAAATTCATGGCGATGCCGCCGCCCATCGTCCCACAGCCAACGATCCCGGCCTTTCGGATGACCTTGGCCGGTGTGTCTTTGGGGATGGATGGATGGCGGGTCACCTCCCGGTCCGAGAAGAAGGCGTGGCGCATGGCCCTCGCCTCCGCCGTATCCTGCTGCCTGACGAATATTTCGCGCTCCTTCGCGACAGCATCTTCGTAAGACAGCAGGATGTTCGACACGGCTTCGACGGCTCTGAACCGTGCCTCAAATCCACGCCAGCGGCGCGTCATGCCTTTCTTGTAGGTCTGGAAAAAGTCATCAGAAACATCGACGATCCTGCTGTCGTCTTCGCGCAGTTTCTTGACCGGTCTCTGAAGAGCCAGTTGCGCCGCAGCCTCGACGCAATCCTCTTCCACCGCCTCGACGATGCAGTGCGACAGAGCCTTCTCTGAGGATGCCAAATCGCCACTGACGATCATATCCAGCGCAGCCTTCACGCCGATGAGGCGTGGCAGGCGCTGCGTCCCCGTCGCGCCGGGGATGGTGCCGAGATTGACTTCCGGAAGCCCGATCAACGCCCTCGGGCCAGCCACGCGGTAATGACAGCCCAACGCGATCTCCAGTCCGCCACCGGCGCAGGCGCCGTTGATAGCCGCGACAACCGGCTTGCCGCAATCCTCGACTGCATGGATCGTCTCCGTCAGGCCACGCGCGTCCGGGTCTGGCGGGTGGCCAAACTCGCGGATGTCCGCGCCGGCAATGAATGACCGCCCCGCCCCGGTGATAACAACACCCTTGACCTGGCCATCCGCGGCGATCGCCTGCATGGCGTCATACAGCTGCGTCCGTACGGCAGCGCTGATGGCATTCACCGGCGGATTATCGATCGTGACGACACGGATGCCATCCGGGCGGTCTTGGGTTTCAACAACGGTTTCGATCATTGGTCTCTTCAACTTTCGCTTCGATACGCCCGCTCCAGGCGAATTCCCGGAGCGTCCTGCATCTGTCTTGTGAATTCCCGCTCGCGGCGCGCATGAGGGATCGTGACGTCAAATATGCTTGCCAATTTCCATCCGGGCGATCTGTGCCTTGTGGACTTCGTCCGGACCGTCAGCGAACCGCAGTATCCGGCCGGCGGTCCACAGTTTTGGCAGGATCGTATCCTCCGTCAGGCCGCAGGCGCCATGGACCTGCATCGCTCGGTCGGCAACCCGCAACAGCATGTTCGGTGCCGCCACCTTGATCGCGGCAATTTCCAGCCGCGCGACCTTGTTGCCGACCGTATCCATCATGTGGGCAGCGTTCAGTGTCAGCAGGCGCGCTTGATCGATATCGATTCGACTTTCGGCAATCCAGTCGCGAATCAGGCTCTGGTCGATAACTCTGGTGCCGAAAGTCGTCCTTTCGCTTGCCCGCTTGATCATGAGATCCAGCGCTCGCTCGGCCATGCCGATCATGCGCATGCAGTGATGGATCCGGCCGGGTCCGAGACGGCCTTGGGCGATCTCGAAACCCCTGCCTTCGCCAAGCAGGATATTCGAGTCTGGTACACGTACATTGTCGAACGTGACCTCCCAATGGCCTTCCGGCGCATCATCGAAGCCCATCACCGGCAGAAAGCGGTGAATGGTAATTCCGGGTGTATCCGGCTCCACCAGTATCTGGGATTGCTGATTGTACTTGTGGGCTTCGGGATCAGACTTTCCCATGACGATCCATATCCTGGTGCGCTTGTCGCCAGCCCCGGACGCCCACCATTTGCGGCCGTTGATGACATATTCGGCGCCGTCGCGGCGGATAGCGGTCTGGATGTTGGTAGCGTCGGAAGATGCGACGTCCGGTTCCGTCATGCAGAAAGCCGAGCGGATCTTCCCCTCCAGCAGGGGTTTCAGCCATTTCTGCTTCTGCTCTTCCGTCCCGTACCGGGTGAAGACTTCCATGTTGCCGGTATCCGGCGCAGAGCAGTTGGTAGCCTCGGGCGCGATATGGGGTGAACGCCCGAGAATTTCGCACAGATGAGCATATTCCAGATTGGTAAACCCGGCGCCGTAGTCACTTTCCGGAAGGAACATGTTCCACAGGCCACGTTTCTTCGCCTCCGCTTTCAAATCTTCCAGGACAGGCGGGGGATCCCAGCGATCACCGGTGTTTAGCTGCTCCTCGAAGACCGCCTCGTTGGGGTATACGTGGCGGTTCATGAAGTCGAGCAGGTTGTCCTTGTATTCCTGCGCGCGAGGCGTCAGATCGCGAAGCATCAGCAGGCTTCCTCCAGCAATATATCCATGTCGTCAATTGGGCTGAACCTATCGCCGGCAGTAACTTCTGACCAGCGGCAAGGTCGCGCGGAACGCTTCCAGCGACCGCAAGCCGTTGCGCCGATACAAGCGTCAGCCTCAAGAGCCGGTCAGGCGTTGACCACCGATCGGACGCACGACCGAATGCAGTCAGAAAACTCGCCTTGTCGAACAACAAGCCTGTCGATCTGATCATGCCCTCCCCGCACTTGGCGCTTCCATCGCCAGCGATGCGCTCGCACTGCGTGCCCGCGAGCCTCGTCGCGCACTCCGGCCTGATGTCAATGGAAATCCGGCTATTCCCGGCGATCCTGGATCAGGATCGGCGGGGGCGTATCTTGCGCGGAGTCTGTGAATATCTTGTGGGGCGACCCGGTCTGATTCAACTTGTTGCCGGACATTGCGTCGCCGCCATCTTCAGCATGTCTGCCGAAGCGAACACCATGAGGATGAATGTCCTGCTTCGGGTTTTGGTCGTCTCGGAAATACACGGCTTCAGCCTCGTCGGAGGGGCTGCGCCAATCATGTATTTGAGGAAGAAACAGCAGGCTATGGCGAGAAAATCTGACCCTTAACCATCATGGATCAACCGGATCTGACTCCGAGTCGATGAAAGGTTTACGCCGTCCGCCCATTGTGCGGAATACGGCGTGGCCGGCCGAAAACCCTGAATGCGCAGCCACAGCCGCCACAGAACCCGTCGTCGCGCCGGATCCGGCCAGTCCTTGAAGCCGGTCCGGGTATGCAGAGCCGTATAATTGTTGCAGATCTGAATATCGCCCCGTTCCAGCACCATCGCGGCATGATGCTGCTCTGCCAGATCGGCCACCAGGTCGATCGCCTCCCGCTGTCTCTCCGACATGTCCGGGGCCTCGGGCAGTGCATGTCCCTTGATCATGTGCGCCGGCCCATAGGCAACGCACAATTTTCCCTCCAGAAAATTGAACACCGGACTTTCATAATAGGGCCGGTCACCAATGTCCTTCTCGGCATGCTTCGTCCAGCAATAAGGCCTGGTCAGCACGTCCATCAGATCCGGTCTTTGCGCCAGAATCTCGTTATGCAAGCGGACTGAGCTCACCACCTTGGACAGCCCGCCTGTCTTCGCCGTATTGATGCACAACAGGGCAACAGCATCCGTCTGGTCGCAGTGATAATCCATCGTCACGTTGGTCTGATAGCCGCGATGACGGGGGTCGTTGTAGTCGCGGCCGGCATCCAGGACATGACCGATCATGTCCCCATCCGGATTATTGGACTGGGCTTGGCCCATCTCGAGACCCATAGCCCAATAGATGACCGCAGCCTCCATCAGGGACAGATCATCCATGGGGAGCCCGCGATACAGCGCGATGCCCGAACCGTCCCGCACTTGCTCCAGCATCGCGGCAATCGTGTTGGCGAAAGGTCCCAGATCGATGTCATCTTTTTTGAGGTCGAGCAACCGGCTGGCATCGTCACCCAGATGAGCGGCAATCGCCCGCGCCCGATCGACCAGCCAATTGATTTCGGCATCAATCGCCATGTATCGCCAGTCGCTGCGCGCCAGAAGCGTGTCACCGGTCCAATCGGCCGGATCAATAACCGGATGGCCGGGGCAGGCCTCGGTTCTCTTGGCAATTGTCATCGGTACGGTTGCGAGTTCAATGGACCCTCGCGTTCGTCACTGTTTGCACCAGCGGATCGAATGCTGTTCTGGAGAGTAAACAGTGGCGAGAGCCGGCGCCAGACCAATCCTCAAGGCGGGTGGTCGTCGCCGGGCACTGGTCATCAGGGAAACCGCACCTTCAGGGATCGATGAAATGGATCACGGCCTGGAAGACGGGATGAACAAAATGCTTCGGACCGGGCCTCGGGTCCTGTTTCGAGGTACGTGTCACCTGCCGGCTCCGGCACACTTGTCAGCGGCACCCGGCAACCATGTCCCGGCTTTCATCCGGGCATGATCAACGGACAGGATCATCCCCCCGGATAGCTTGCGCAGGGTGATGTCGGCCTGACAGGCCGCGCAGGGTCGGTTTTCATGCCCCGGAACGAGACCGGGACCGTCGCCGTAAGCGGATCACGAAGCGAATTCCGCTTCCTCCGCGGGCGACTTGACCCTCACGGTCACGATATCGGTACCATGATATTGCTGATGATAGACCGACGAGGCCACGTGATGCAGCAACCTCAGCGAAAACTCCCGTTCCGGCGGTGCTCCGGCGACGGGTTGGCCAAGCATGTCCATCCTGTCCTGCAGGTTTTCGTCGCTCGTTCCAGCGATGAATTCGAGAACGGCTTCGGCCTCTTCCCGGTAGGCAATCAGGAAAAGCCGGCGAGGCACGCCGTCGCTGCGGTCCCCTTCCCGCTCCAGCAACGTGAGAACAGTTTCCTCTCCCGCTGTCTCAAGACGGTCGGCCATTCTCTTGTTCCAGCCATTGCGCGCGGCAAAATCGGCAAGGAAACGGCTCAATTGAGGAAGGCTGGAAGCCGAGAACGGCAGTTCGGTGCGTCTCGGCCGCGCCTTGGCCAATTCCACGAACAGCGTGAGCAACAGGGCGACCAACCCGCCAGCGGTCATACCGTTTTGCAGGATGCCTCCGGCAAAATCCTCGAAAAGCTGCGGGAAAATCAAGCCATTCTGAAAGCCGACGCCGGTCCAGAACGAAACTCCCGCGATGACTCCGTTGCGATAGTCGATGCCGTCATGGACGACGACCTTCATGCCCAGCACAAACAACATGGCCAACAGGACTGCGATATAAGCGCCAGCGATCGGGTTCGGAATCGCCAGGACGACTGCAAGCACCTTGGGACAAAAGGCGAGGACAGTGAAAATGACGCCGGCCGCAATGCCGACGCTGCGCGCGGCAACACCGGTGAGTTCGGTCACCGAGATACTGGTCGAATAGGTCGTGTTCGGTACCGTTCCCGTCATACCGGAAAGCAGATTGCCTACGCCGTCAGCCATCACTGCGCCCTGCACTGCCCGATAGTCCGCAGCACGGGACCGGCGCCAGGACACACGTTGGATGCCGACGGCATCACCGATGGTTTCGAGCGCGCCAACTAGGGTAACGAAGACGAATGCCGGTAGAAGCGACCAGAAAACCGAACCGAATTCGAGATCGAACCCCGGCCAGGCAAACGCAGGAAGCCCGATCCAGGCCGCGTCCGCAACACGATTGGTGTCGTAAATGCCAAAATATCCTGCCAGGCAGCAGGCCAGTACGATCCCGATAACCGGCGCCCATAAACGCAGCCACCCGGTTGCCTTGAGGGCGATCCCCACCATGACGACAACCGTGACCAGCGCACATAGCGGCGCAGCGGCGGCTGGAGCGTCTTTCGGCGCATCATTCAGCATATTGAAAATTATCGGCATGACCGTAACGGGGATCAGCATGATCACCGTTCCGGCAACGGTCGGTGTAAAAATGCGCCGGAAGCGCACCAGGCGGGCAGCAAGAGCGAACTGGAACAGCGAGGAGATGACAACCAGGGTGGCCAACATGGCAGGACCGCCCTGGGCGATTGCCGCAATGCATACAGAGATGAAAGCGCCTGAGGTTCCCATCAGCAGAACGTATCCGGCACCAATTCGGCCGAACCGAACCGCCTGCAGGACCGTCGTCACCCCGCTGACGATGACGGCAGCGAAGACAGCCCAAGACAGAAAGTCAGGCATGTCGCCTGCCGCCTTGATGACGATAACCGGCGTGAGCACAACCCCGGCAACCGTGAGCATCACCAACTGGACGCCAAGACCGAGGCACAGCGAAAACGGGGGCGTCTCGTCGGGTTCGTAGCGAACGCGTGCGTTCGTGTCTGCTGCACCGTCAGTCATTGCTCTGTCTTCTGTTCGATTCAGCTTACCGGTCCGTTCCCGAGGAACGGCGAGGACAGTGGATTGTCGTCCATGTCTTCTTCATGAATGAGTCTCTCTCCCACAGCGACGTCGAGTAGCAAGCCGCCCCGCCGCAACGATCCCGGCCTTGGGGGCAGGATCAGGACAAGGCCCTTCTGAGCACCGGTCGCCCGTTCGCACAATATGGGCGATCCAGGTCATCATCTCCAGCGCTGACCGCAAGATCAACTGTGCGTGTCTGGCCGACATTCTTGCATGATATTCCAGCCACCATCTGGCCCATCGATTCGCATCGCGGGGTTACCCGCCAACAAGATCTTCGATATGGGAAAAAAACTGGCGCCTGGAGTATGAAATTCTACTCCACATCTCTTATCGCGGCAAGTATACTAAAGGTCCAGAGGGTAGAATCCCGCCCGAATCTTGATCAACTCTCCGACCTGGAGGAGGCCCCGCCTCGTGCTTGGTCAATCGCAGCAGCGGATGGAAATCCAGCATCTTCTCCCTGCTCCTTGACTCACCACATTCCCTGTCGAGCAAAAGATGATCTTGGCACCATAACCGCTCAAGGAAAGAGCCCACGGAATGAAATCCAGCAAGTCGAAGCGGGCCGACGGATGGATCCCAAGGAGTGAAAACGTCCGTGTCCGTGGTCGAGATATCGGCGGGATGATCTACATTGGGCGAGGGTCGCGAACGCGGCGCAACGGCCATCCTGACAATGCATTCATTGACACCAGCAAAACCGTCAGCCGAACAAGCAACGACTATGAAGGCTGCGGCATGGGATACTGGCCCAGCTACTCCGAGATAAGCCCGCGTTCTCGGGCAACATATCTCGATTGGTTAAGCAATGGTCGCTCCGATACTCGATACAATGTCGGGTACGTGTTTCTGTATTTCTACGGGTTGGAAAGGCGGGTCTTCGTAGACAAGACAGATTCAAAGGAACGGGCTGATATCGTCGCCGAGGTGCACAGGCTGCTGGAAACCTATGGTCATGACCGTTCGATACGTTGCTATCTCGGCAACTTCATCAATGCGGCAAGCACACTGGACCCTGGCAACACCTCTCGGCCTATCTTCAAGCGTGCCGGTTGCAAGGTACCGGCGAATGTCCTGCTCGCTCTCGGTCGAATGGCGGCCAACGGCGAGTCATTGACCTCGGACTGGCTTCTGTCATGGTACTTGTGCCACCCTGAAACCAGGCTGCGAACACCAGCCAGACGGGCTTCTGCCGAGTTCAGGGAATATTTTCGATATCTGTTCGATCAGGAATTCCCCAGTGGTCTGGCACTGCGTGCTCCCAAACGACGCCTGACGCTCATGTATGATGCCGCCTCGTGTAACTTCGCGGTCAACCTCATCAAGAAACTGGATAAAATTCCCGACGTTTCGAACGTGTCGCCCCCCCTCTCCATTGCGCGAGCCATCGCCGACGAAGCCACCAAAGGACTGGAGAAGTATAGCCGCTATCTCGGACGCAATCCTGATGGCCGAGGCACCCTCGAAGCCCACGCGCTCTTGCCTGAAGCGGTCTGGTCATTGTTTCCCTGTCGAGAGAAGGAAGAATTGCGGACTTGGGCAGCGAGCCAGGTGGAGGCTGGCGGTCTGGTGCCGGTGCAGGATGTCCTGGAAAGGTTGGAGGGCGCTCGACCTGACAAGGTAGGCAAACACCAATTGATCGGTGTCGCCGATGCGCTTGCCCGACTCGGGGTCGGCATGGCGCCAGACCCACGTTTCGCGTTGCAGCAACCTCGATATGGCGGGCCAGTGGTCCTTTTCCATTTACCAGGAGATATCGGCACGATCGAAGACCCGAGTGAAGCGTACCGGAACGCTATTGTGAGCCTTGCGGTCGGAGCGCTGGTCGCCTATTCGGATGGTCGGATCGACGCTTCAGAACGGGAGTATTTGGCTTTTCAGATTGACAGCAATCAGTCAGTGACCGAATCCGAGCAGGCGAGGCTGCATGCAAATCTCACCTGGATGACTGCCATTCCGCCGGACATGAGCAGGCTGGGAAATCGCTTGCGAAACGCCACGAAGAGCACGCGGGAAGCGCTGGGTCGATTGGCGGTGGCCGTCGCAGGCGCTGATGGCGCCCGTGACCCGGAAAAAATCCGCACAATCGAGAGACTGTACGACACGATGGGTCTGGGGCGTAAGCGTGTCTACTCCGACCTGCACGCTTTCTCCCCCGCGGCCGAGCCGGTCACTGTGCGTCGCGCCGATCTCACCGCACGAGAATTCACCATACCTTCACGCCCGCGCGGGAATACCGTGATGCTCGACGAAGCACGTGTGTCGGCTATAAAAGCCGCTACGGCTGATGTCAGCCTGATGCTCAACGACATCTTTGCAGACGACGAGGACGACGACACGGAGATTGCCGACGACGCAGTGCCCGATGAAGACATGAAGTTCAGGGGCCTTGATATGCCGCACAGAGCCGTGGCGTTGGTACTGGTCACGCGGAACCAGTGGACCGAGGAAGAGGTTGCGGCTCTGGCTGACGAACATCAGCTGATGGTCGCCGGCGCACTCGAAACCATCAATGAGTGGGCCTACGAAAGGCTCGGTGACGCCCTTATCGAGCAATATGACAGGTACGAGGTAAACGGCAACCTGGCTCAAGAACTGAAGCGTTGACGGGAGAACGACATGGAGCGCCCGAAGATCAAGCGGCGTGAGCGAGATACGATCATTCAGGCGTTGAGGGCAGGAGTTGTTCCCAGACTGGGCCTTCAGCACATCCAGGTCGGGCGCAAGCGGGAAATTACCGAGTTGACCCGCGATGTAGAGCGCATCGGCAACGGCGGCACCGCCATCCGCTTCGTGATCGGCGAGTACGGATCGGGCAAGACGTTCTTTCTCAATCTGGTTCGGCGTGTCGCGTTGAAGAAGGGCCTCGTTGTGCTGTCAGCGGATCTTGCACCAGACCGGCGTATTTACGCCACAGGCGGGCAAGCACGTTCGCTCTTGGCAGAGCTCACACGAAACGCCTCGACCCGCACCAAACCGGACGGCGGCGCGCTCACGAGCGTGGTGGAACGATTCATCAGCAAGGCCATTCGCGAAGCAGATTCCGACGGACGAACCCCGGAAGCCGTGACCCGCGACAAGCTCAGGCATCTTGAGGAACTCACAGGCGGATACGATTTCGCCACCACCATCGCCAAATATTGGGAGGGACATGAAGCCGGTGATGAAAGATTGAAGTCCAATGCCATACGCTGGCTCAGGGCCGAATTCACGACCAAGACCGACGCGCGCAAAGCGCTCGGCGTCCGCACCATCGTCGAAGATGCCGGCGTGTACGATCATTTGAAGCTTATGTCCGCTTTCGTTCGCCAGGCGGGTTACGCTGGATTGCTGGTGGCGCTTGATGAGCTCATGAACATCTGCAAGTTGATACACAGCCAGACGCGAAATTCGAACTACGAGCAGCTTCTTTGCATCCTGAACGATGGACTGCAGGGTAGCGCGGCTCATCTCGGATTTGTTCTGGGCGGCACACCGGAATTCCTGATGGACACCAGACGGGGTGTCTACAGCTATGAAGCACTTCGATCCCGGCTCGCCGAGAACACCTTTGCCAGAGACGGGCTGATCGATCTGTCTGGGCCTGTTCTGCGGCTTTCCAGACTGACACCGGAAGACTTGTGCGTCCTCCTCATCAATATCAGGAGGGTGTTCTTTGGAGACAACCATGGCGCGGCACCGGACGATGCCCTGAAAGCCTTCATGACACACTGCTCGGAACGGATCGGCGACGCCTATTTCCGAACGCCGAGAAACACCGTCAAAGCATTCGTGAGCATGCTCTCCGTCATCGAGCAAAACCCCGGAACATCCTGGCAAGATCTCGTCGGCGGTGTCACGATAGAAGATGATGACGGAGATAATCTGAGCGACGTCGTCGACCAGGAGGTTGGACCATCCAGCCTGGAACGCAATGATGACCTCGCCAGTTTCCGCCTCTGATCAGCAATCCGAGGCTTTCGATCTTCTTGCGGAGCCTGTCCAACGCTGGATATGGCGCAAGGGCTGGATCACCCTGCGCTGCATTCAAGAACGGGCGATACCTCACCTTATCAATAGTGATGACGACCTCATAATCGCGGCGGCAACTGCGGGCGGCAAAACGGAGGCGGCCTTCCTTCCGCTGATTTTAAGGGTACACACGTCGGTACAAGGTAAGGGTTTCGACCTTGTCTATGTTGGTCCTCTCCGAGCGCTCATCAATGACCAGTTCGGGCGGCTTGAAGAGCTGTGCGAAGACCTGGAGATGCCGGTACATCCATGGCACGGCGACATTGCGCAGGGCGTGAAGGCGCGAGCAAGGAAAAGCCCGAGGGGTATCTTGCTGATCACGCCCGAGTCGCTCGAAGCCATGTTTGTCCTCCGCGGGGCGGAGGTACCCCGCCTGTTCGCGGATACCCAGACCATAGTGATCGACGAACTGCACGCGCTTCTCGATTCAGAACGCGGCGTTCATCTCCGGTCCCTGCTCGCGCGGCTTGAATTGGCGGCGGGCAGGCGCATTCGACGGGTTGGCTTGTCCGCTACTCTGGGCGACATGACGTTGGCGCGCGTTTATCTGCGCCCCGAAGCGCCGGACAAGGTTGTCTTCTTGGACAGCCCCTCCGACGGAAAGGAATTGCGTGTTCAGTTGCGTGGCTATGTTGCGCGTCGAGGGGATGATCCGCCTGATTCAGAAGACACCTCGTCAAATGGCTCGGAGGAAGCAGAGATCGCGGCGACTCGAGCCGTCGCCGAACACTTGTTCGACAAGTGCCGTGGCACCGACAACCTGATCTTCGCAAACACCCGACAAAGCGTCGAGGTCTATTCCGACCTGCTGCGCCATATGTGCGAGGAACGAAAATTCCCCAATGAGTTCTTCCCACATCATGCCAACTTGTCACGAGAGCATCGAGATTTTGTCGAAAAGCGGCTCAAAGGCGGGAATCTGCCGGCCACAGCGATCTGCACTTCAACTCTGGAGCTTGGGATTGATATTGGAGAGGTAGCATGTATCGGCCAGATCGGCGCGCCATGGTCGGTCGCGGCATTGCGACAGCGATTGGGGCGGTCCGGGCGCAGAGCCGGTCAGCCGGCTGTGTTGCGCATGTACGCCGTTGAACCGGAGCCACAACGAGACTCACATACCGTAGACAGGCTGCACCTGCGGTTGATCCGCTCAATCGCCATGATTGATCTGCTCATCGAAGGATGGTGCGAGCCACCCAGGAAAGACGCACTCCATCTCTCGACTTTGATCCATCAAATCCTGTCCGTGATTGCCGAGCGCGGTGGAGCGTCGGCACAGAGGCTTTACGCGACCCTATGTGATCGCGGTCCGTTCCGGTCGGTCGATAAGTCCCTGTTTGCCCGCCTTCTTCGACAGCTCGGCGATCCAAAGACCGCGCTCATCGAGCAGGCATCAGACGGCACGCTCCTGCCAGGTCGCAAAGGCGAACGCCTGATCGAGCATCACAGTTTCTTCGCCGTATTCCATACCCCTCAGGAATATCGCGTCGTTCACGATGTCAGGACGCTTGGAACGATCCCCGTAGATGCGCCGCTCGTCTCTGAAATGACAGTTATACTCTCCGGCAAGCGTTGGCGCGTACTTGAAGTTGATGACAGAGAAAAGGTGATTCAGGTCACTCCCGATCATGCTGGCAAACCGCCCATCTTCGGTGGCGATCCAGGCGATATTCATACGAACGTCATTGAACGCATGCGCAGCGTTCTGCGCGACCACACCATACCTTCGTATCTGGACAAGACCGCGGCAGAGTTGCTCTCCTCCGCTCGGGACGCATATTGGCACTCCAGCCTCGACAAGAGGCCATTAGTGCCACTCGACGAAA
This sequence comes from Rhodospirillaceae bacterium, assembly GCA_026709535.1. Classification (GTDB taxonomy): domain Bacteria; phylum Pseudomonadota; class Alphaproteobacteria; order Bin65; family Bin65; genus Bin65. The sequence goes on along the minus strand of JAPOST010000035.1, from coordinate 7,191 downwards.
ACCGGTATAAGTATCTTCTCGCGCCATGGACAGGAACCGTTGCCACAGCATCGCTTGCAATCGTGCTGGCTTCTCTCGATTACCGCGTGGGAACATTCGACGGTATTCTTGAGGTTTCTTCAACAGGCACCAATTCCCGGGAATTAATCTCCGATCTGAAAAATATCGCTGCAGGAAAAATGCCCTTGAAGGAACTTGTACACGACCGGGCAAGAGTGTTGGTGAAGGAGAAATTCCATCATTATCTCGGAAACGATCTCCTGGTTTGCGATGCGCTATCATCCCAGTTGGATTTGGAGACAGTGCCGACAATCTCTCAATATCTCGTTGCAAATTCGTAAGACGTTTTTCTTCCGCAATTGCAATTGCTGTTCCAGACCCCGCACTCGGCGGTGACGACAGGGATGCCGTTGACCGCAAGGGTTACGTCGATAACGCAACTGCGGTTCTTGCCGTCTGGCCTCTTCATGACCGAAGTGAAGGCGACTTGACGCGTAACGGTCAGCTGGTTCCCGACATAATACTCTGTCGCCTCGGGGTTCATTTTGGTGTTGGGCCGAAACCAAGCTATGCGGAAGGTCTTCCCGCACCGTGGCGCAGGTCATGCAGCGTGCCCTTGGAGACCAGTTCCTTCGACAGGCGGCTCAGCAGGGTCATTTCCGTCTTGGTGCTGAGAAGCGCCTCCAGCGCAGCCCATTTCACGGGCTGGGTATCCTTAAGGAAGCCGCAGACATCTTCGGGAAAAAGGGCGAGCGCTTCGTCATAGGCGTCCGAACCTGGCTTCTCGTAGCCGATGGCCTCCGGGTCGTCCGACAGCCTGGCGGCTCCGACAAGGCTCACCGGCGCCGCCTCGGCTTCCATCCGCTCTTCCCGCAGCCAAGTTTGGCGCCGCCGCATGATATGGATGGTGTCAATTAGCTCCAGGCTGATGCCCTGAGGCCGTCGACTCTCGACGGTGCGGAAGTCTGCGAACGGCAAGCGCATCTCCGGCGGTTCCGGCAGGAACAGAAATCCGAAGGGCACCCGTGTCGCCTTGGCGAAGTTTTCCAGCTGTTTCAAGGTGGGTCGGGTTATTTCGGCCTCCCAGGCCGCCAACTTCGGAAACCGGCCTTGGAAATCGTCGAAACCGAGCCCAGCGCGCTCCCGTGCCCAGCCAAGGACGTCCGGGCTGACCCTGACTTCGCTCATTTGGGGATGTTACCCATAAAGTTGGCGATCCCGGATATTTCATGAATGAGGCACCGCCTTGCTCCGTTTTGAGTCATGACTCAGTTGGTTGACCAGAATCTGACACAGGAGCGCGGCGGTGACGAATTGTCTCTCGGATCGTCCCTCATTTCCAGCCTGTCGGGAACGCCTTGTCGAGGCGGGTTTGTGACCAGCGACGGCGGTACGCCCTTGTTGCGCCAGCGGGTGTTCGGGATCGCGACCGCCGGGTGATCGCGCGCCGCGTGCGCGGCCCCGGGGGTGCCAACCCGCGACCAACCTGGCAAGCGATAGCCGGGCGCTTGACGAAGGTCTCTCCTGTGCCCGCTTGCGAGGGAGAACCGAATCAGGGAACAAAGCAGCGCCGACCGCATCGCGTACCACAGAGGACGGCCTATAACGGTTTCAAGTATCCAAAAGGGGCCGGCACTGGCCGTCAAGAACAATTGACCTTGGGTGTCGGGATGTTAGTTTTTCTACTCTTTCATCATTCGGGAGCCAGGCGTGAAGAAGCCGATTGTGTTTGACCAGAAACAGCAGGACGGCAAGCCGCTGGAAAGCAATGATCCCCGGGATTTCCTGACGCCCACTTGGTACATGGACTGGGACAACCCAGTCGTACAGCAGTATACAGCCGAAAAAGCTGCCAGCGCTGATGACGATGTCAGCAAGGCGATCAAGTTATTCTATGGTGTCCGTGACGACTTCTTGTATTCGCCCTACGACATTTCGATCAATCGGGAAGACTACCGCGCCAGCGCCTTGATCCAGCGCAGCCACGGCTGGTGCGTTCAGAAATCGCTGGCAATGGCAGCGTGCTGCCGAGCTCTCGGAATTCCAGCGAGGCTCGGCTATGCCGACGTCAAAAACCATCTGACAACGCCCAAGCTGCGGGAGTCGATGGGAACCGACTACTTCTCCTATCACGGCTATGCCGAAATCTGGCTGAACGGGCGTTGGGTGAAAGCTACTCCTGTCTTTAACCTCACCCTGTGCCAGAAAGCAAAAGTCAAACCTCAGGAGTTTGACGGCCACGAAGACGCGCTGTTCCAGGAATACGACCAAGTTGGGCACCAGCATATGGAATACCTGCAGGATCGCGGCGTCTATTCCGATCTGCCCTTCCACGAAATCATGACAGATTTCGCATGGCGATACCCCAAGTATCAGGAGCAGATGTGGGGAATCGTCGATCCCGGAGATTTTGCCAACGATGCGGCCCAAAATCGTCAGCCGGTAACCACCGCCGGCCAAGCCGCTTGACGGCCAGTCCGCTGGACTTGCTGGCGCCCCGCCGCATCAATCGCCCGGGGGGCCAGTGTGTCTTCTACAGAGACCTCAGTCATATCCACCTCGGTTGCCGATGTGCGGGTCCGGATTCTCGTCAAAGCATTTCGCGATTTTCACAGCGCCGAACCACCAGCATTCTTGAAGCAGCTTCGACATGCAGGTTACAGTGAAAGTCAACAGTCGCGTTTACAAGAACGTAGACCGTACAGACGATTGCAGGAATAACGCAATGGATTCCGCGACGGTCAAGCAATGGGCTGGCGATCTTGGCGCTGACATGGTCGGTATCGCAAGCGCCAAGACACTCAACGAGTTCCCGCCGGATCCCCGCTGGCCGCAAACGCCGGAAAATATCTCAAAGCATGTCAAGTCGGTAGTCGTGGTCGTTCAGCACATTCCGGTAGCGGCATTCCGAGCCAAGACAAATATTGCCGTACAGTATATCGACATGCTGGTACTGCGGCGGATGGACAGGATTGCCTTCCGGATTGCGGAGAAGCTGGAGGATGCAGGTCACCCCTCCTTTGTCACCGCCGCGCAGGAGACGGACTGGAGCCTGAAACGCGCCAGCTACGGGCGCTTGTCCACTCGCCATCTCGGTATTGAGGCAGGCTTGGGCACCTTCGGTCTGGAGGTGAATATCCTGACACCAGAATACGGCCCGCGAGTATACCTGACCGGGATATTGACCGAAGCCGAGCTTGTGCCGGACAAGATCATGACCGAACAGGTCTGCATTGGCGAAAGCTGTTCTCGCTGCCTGTATTCCTGCCCGTCAGATGCTGTCCGCCACTTTGGGATCGACAAGCGCAATTGCGCAACGGAAGCGCAAGAATTTGGTTTCGGCCAGATCACCAGTTTTTTCGATCGCTACATCGACTTGGACAAAGACCAGAAACGTCATTTCAACAAAAGCCGCGGCGTATTCGGCTTTTGGCAGGGCCTTCTGCGGGTTGTCGGTTCATTCGGCGATTGCCCACGCTGTCTGGCCGTCTGTCCGGTTGGCAATGACTATCATGCGCACCTGACCGAAGTGCAGAAGTTCATACCGGAGAAGACTGTTGCCAAAGTTGAAAAAGCCAAGGGCTTCAGGGAAAAACGCAAGGCCGGTGCGGAAATCGACGGCCTGAACGACTGGAACAAACGCTGGGTCGGCGAAGAAGGCTACAAAGGCATGGTCGCCCGCCAAGTCCAGGCGTTCAAGAAAGCACAGCGGAGGCGGGAAGAAGCAAGGACCGGGGCGGAGAAATAAACCATGGCAATCAGTGTCTTCCAGGAACAGATCACAGCAGAGGATATCAAGGCAAAATCCCGAGATCTTGGCGCCGACCTGGTCGGCATCGCCGATAGCGCCGAGATCAACGCCAACCCGCCAAATCCAGACGATCCTTGCGTACCCTCCGACATCTCGGACTATGACGCGGATCGCATAATCATTCTTGCCAAGCGCCTTTCAGCCGGGGTCACCCGCATTCCGAAATGGAACGAACGCCACAAGTATTACAATGACGAACTGACCATGACAACGCTGGAGGAAATCGGGCTTGAGCTTGTGCTATGGCTGGAGACGAAGGGCTATCCAGCGCTGATCGTTCCGCCGACCCATGTCGATCCTTGGCGCTATCAGGGCGACCCGGACGAGCACATGAGACCGCTTTTGTCGTTAGATCACTGCGCTGTCGAGGCAGGCATGGGCACACTTGGCCTCAACCTACAGCTTCTCACGCCCGAGTATGGCCCGCGCGTCATGCTTGCTGGCGTCTTGTGTTCTGCGCCAATCGAGGTGGACAGGCGAATCGAAACCGCACTTTGCAAAGGTCCGGAATGCGGCCGCTGCCTGCGCGCTTGTCCTGGTGATGTTATCAGGCATTGGGACCGAGATTGGGCGACTTGCGACAAGTTCCGAGCGCCCCATGGCTTCCATCATCTTACCGACTTCATGGATCGCATGCTTGATGCCGAACCGGCCAAACAGAAATCCATGCTGCGTTCGGAGGATACGTTTGACCTGTGGCAATCGATTCTGCGCGGGGCCGGGGCAATCACGGGCTGCCGACGCTGTCAGGATGTCTGCCCGGTCGGCGCGGATTACGATCGCTTGATCGGTGATGCCTTGGAGGAGATACCGGAAGACAACGCGGAAAAACAGGCGCGACTGGCAGACTTCTGCACGGTTGAAGCAACTGGGGAAATGCCCGAGAGTTACGCCACGCAGAAACGCTGGATCGGGACGTTTCTTTGAGGCGGTGCATCATCCAGGCTGCTAATGCTGACCGGTGGCCAGCTGGTCTTCCCCGTGACGATAACAGCCCGTGGGTAATCGTCGGCCGGAAGGCAGTATCCGATCTCACCGGTCTCCAGCATCCATGGCGCTGCATCAGGGAGCGGCCAGACCTACCCAGCGTGCACATTCATGACCTTCGACATTCCTTCGCTTCCAAGGCGCTGGCACTCGGCGAAGGGCTGCCGATGATCTACTTGATAAAAATAGCACCATGAAAACCATCGCATGGCTCATCATAATTCTACTGGCAAGTGGTGTCGGTGGAATGATCGGAATTGCAATTGCCATAAGTATCATTGCTTTTATGTGACGTTGATTGTCGATCCTCTGTGACTGTCGACGTTTTTGTAGGTCAGAACCTTACCTCCGCGCATCTCCATGAGGGCCCGCGGCGCGGGACCTGCCGCATCGAGAGGCCGGACACACGACAGCGCCTGACCGCGCGCCGAGCCGACCGAAGAAAATGCCTGCGTCACCAGCGGCGGCCACACACGGGGCGTGAGCGGCCCGCGACTTTCATCTTGATGGCGGGACGAAGTTCCAGGGGAGCAGATCGTCGATGCGGCTGGCGATGCGGCCCCATGCGCGCGCGCCCTCGTCGTGGCCGGCGAACAGAGCGTTTTTCGCGGTAAGCTTCACCGGGCGGATGCGATTTTCGACGAAGTTGCTGTCCCTCTCGACGCGCCCGTCATGGAGGAAGACCAGCAACCCGTCCCACTGGTTGGCGAGACAGGCGAGCTTCTCGCCGAGCCACACGCCGAGGGTGTTCACCAGCGGCTTGCCCCGGATATTCTTCTCGATGGCATGGACCCAACACGCCGCCCGCGTCAGCGCTCCCCCCGGCCGGTTCGGCCGCGCCAGCCGGTTGTGGCCACCATGGCCGTCGACCTGCACCGTTCCCCTGAAGCCATCGGGCAACTTCTCGCCATGCTTGCCGCTGCGCCCGGGCGCATCCTCATGGACCACCCCCGGCGGGTCCGTCCGGGCATCGGCTTTCGATCGATGATTTCGGGCCGATCGAAGCAGAGTGTGAATGCGTTCGGGCCCCGCGCTAGGCCGACGACGAATTCCCAGTTGGGTATGTAATCGGCCTCGACTGCGGATCGCGCCGCTTCTTCGGACGCGTAGTGTTCCTTGAACTCGAAGCGAACCCGTCCGCCCCCGACCTGGACGTGAAAGCCGGGTTCATCCTTGTCCGGCGAATCCGCTTGGGATCAGTCGATGCCCGGTCCGTGCTTGATGCGGTATTCGAGGGCCACGACATGCGGATCGTTGATCGGTAACCGGCGTCAAGCGGGTTCGGCGATGCGCAGCTTGCCGCCCGCGGCCGACCGCGGCTGGCGGACCACGATGTCAATGTCGCGCCCGAGCGTTGTCAACAGCCGGAACAAGCGTTCCAGCGAATACTCGCGGAAGTCGCCGCGCAGCAGCCGCGACACGTCGGGCTGTGACAAGCCCATCAGCCGCCCGACCTCGGTTTGCGTCAAGCCGCGATCACGCACGATGTCGTCGATGCGGCTGACCAGCTCGGCCTTGACGAGGTGGGCGTCGGCGTCGGGAAAGCCGAGATCGGCGAAGACGTTGCCGCTGCCACGCTCTACGGCGGTCTCTTTGGATTCCATGGCGTCAGTCTCCACGATGGGTGTCACGGTAATGCCGCTCGGCAGCCTGCAATCGGCGGCGCACCAGGTCGAGCTCCCGTTTCGGGGTTGCGATGCTGCGCTTCGCCTTCTTCTGGAAGGCGTGCAGGACATAGACGGCGGTCTCGAAGCGGACCGTGTAGACGGCCCGGAAGGTGTCGCCGTCGTGGCGCGCGACGACCTCCACGACGCCCGAACCGAACCCCTTCAGCCGCTTCGTGTCCCGATGTTGGCGTCCGAGTTGGGCGTGGTAGATCGCAAACCCCATGCGGTTTTGCACGGGATCCGGGAAGCGCTTCAGATCCGCCTTGCTGGAGCCGACCCATTCGACCGATTTCAACATGTTGCTATCGACTTCGCATTATAGGGGATTCGCCATAGGGGACAAGACGGACGGAAGGTCAGTGCTAGGGCTCGCTCTCCGGATCGTCATCCTTGGCACGCATGGACGCGGCGGCCATCGCGGTCCGGTCCTCGCGGTCGTAGCCGAGCCTCCGGTTGAGCTTATCGCAACTATGGTGTGTCGCTACCATGCGCTATGTGCGGTTCCGGTCCCCTGCGCTCTGTCGGGTCTCGTCGGTCCTCTGAAAGGGGGTGCGATGAGACGGGCAGACGTGTTACAGGAAGTTCGACTGATGAAGTTTGATGATGTCTGTTCGAGGCGTCCTGCGGGTGCGCTGACCCCTACTGGATTCACCCATCTCGGTTTCCTGTCGGAGCGAGGTTATAACCGAGTTGCATGTTTCTGAACTCGTACAGCCCTTTGAGCAT
>JAPOST010000002.1 GCA_026709535.1 Rhodospirillaceae bacterium | reverse complement strand
ACGTCTGGGGCCAAGGCTATGGGACGGAAGCGGCGAGGGCGGTCATTGATTATGCTTTCGGTGCAATCGGTGCTAAGAGCATCGTATCGTTCACTTTGCCGGACAACCCCGGTTCCGAGCGCGTGATGCAAAAGGCCGGCATGGCTTTCGAGAAAGAGATGATGCGACTCGATCCGCCTGCGTTTCTAGTCTACCGGCTGACTCGGAAAGCCTGGGACGCAAGCCGTTGAACACTACTGTACCGGACAACGCTTTGCCCGACGGTCTATGGCAGTTGCGCATCGCGGCACCATCATCCTTTCTCGACCTCCGTGAACTCTTGTTGGACGATGCGGTCGCCATTTCGAGCATGCGGCAGAATGATGATAACGAAACTTGGCTTTTTGAGGCGCTGATGGCGAAGGAGCCGGCTGTTGCTCTATTGGAAGCTGGAATCGCGCTCTTGGCTCAAGTCCGGAGTGTTGTCACGCCTCGGGTGGAAGTGTTCTTTCTCGAAGCGCGCGATTGGTTTGCGCTCAACCAGACATCGCTGTCGGTATTTGATACCGGGCCGTTTCGAATCATACCGATCCATCATGCCTTGTCCGTACGCCCCGATCATCGGTGGAGCTTGGTGTTAAGTGCCGGTCTCGCCTTCGACTCCGGTACCCATGAAACGACACAGGCCTGCCTGCTCTTGATGACGTCGCTTTCCTGCCGGGTTTCGCCTTCGCCGACGGCTTATTCTAGGCGAATGGGTGAGCCTCTTGCTGCAGCCCGTCTGAGTGAAGACATCGGCACGAAGACGATAGCGATCAAGGCGCCGCCGGGTTCTCCGATGCCGAGATTGCCGAAGGCCATCGGACGCGCTAGCCATCGTTCCGTCATCGCCTTCCGGCCCAAATCTGCAGGACGAGTTCGAGAATGCCGTGCGCAGCGTCATGATGATATTGGCGTGGCTGACAGTGTCGTCAGGAACGTCAGTGTAGATGTGAGTTAAGTTCTGACCTTGTGTCAGGTGACATGGCAGTTCTCCGTGACCGGAACAACCTTGGTCGCCGAGGGGCGAAACCCGCCAATAATTGATCGTTATCGGTTTTTTGGACACGACATTCCCCGTCTTTAGACATGCTGGCTCGACAACATCATCGAGCGCGGCTGGCAGGTCTATCTCTGCTCGACCCCGCCTTGTCTCCTGCAGACCGGGACCGACAGGCGCATGCAGGCCTACACGGCGCTGGCGATGAAAGGAGAACACGAACGGGCACGCACGGTCAGGGACAGTCTCGAGCCGGTCCGGAAAGCCCTGCGACCGACCCGTCCTTCCGGGAAGCCTCAGGCGCACCAGAAATACTGGCAGGAACTGCTGGGTCAGAATGCTCCTGCCGCCACAGTGCCGCGGCAAGGCGCGTTCCCCAATCCAACAACTGAGTGGCGTCAGCACTTGGTAACACGATGGGGTCACGGAACAACCGCGACCCTGCAACCGCGAAAGCGATCACACAAGGAGAAGCAAAATCGGTTCGGTGCTGACGCAAGTCAGACGTGCGCCGCACGGCGCGGAACGCGTCTGACGGCGGAACGATTTTGCAACGCATTCCACGCCAAGGCCAAAAAACGACGAAATACGGTTGCTCGCAGAGCAGCAGCCTGTTTTCTGACCGCCAATTCGTCAAATTCTGTGATAGAGGAGACAGCATGATGAGCCGACATCTGTGGTATCCTTGATTGAAAAATAGTCATGTTCCCAAGCATTTGATATGCATCTGAAATGATTCAATCATCACGATATATAGTCAGGAATGCAAAAATTGCATGCCTCAGGTTCCTAAGGTTACTGGACTATGACGCCTGACCAAATGACCAGATCGGCGGATCGTGTAGCTACCCTGCGCACCCTTATGACGGCGAAAAACCTGCACGGGTTCGTCATTCCTCGAGCCGATGAACACCAGAGCGAATACGTGCCACCATACGCCGAGCGGTTGGCTTGGCTGACCGGCTTTACGGGATCCGCAGGCATGGCGATAGTTCTGGTTGATCGAGCCGCCATCTTCACCGACGGTCGTTATATGATTCAGATCGGGAATCAGATTGACTCCTCGGTCTTTGAGGTCCGGCATATCATCAACGAGCCTCTCAGCGGCTGGTTGCGAGAAGCCCTCAATGCAGGATGTTCTCTGGCTTACGACCCTTGGCTGCATACGGAAGAAGGCGTCAAAAAGTTACGCACAGCTTGCGAGGCCGTCGGCGCTGCACTGGTTCCGGTTGACGAAAATCTCGTCGACCGAATTTGGGAGGACCAACCGCCTAGACCGATCGGCGCAATCGAACCACACCCGATTGAATTTTCCGGCGAGGCGTCGGCTGACAAGCGAACCCGAATCGCCAGGTTGCTCGTGGATGATGGAATCGATGCTGCAGTCTTGACGTTGTCGGACTCGATAGCTTGGTTGTTGAATATTCGCGGCAGTGACGTGCCACGGACGCCATCGCCGCTGAGTTTCGCTATTCTCTACGCCGACGCGACGGTCGACCTTTTTGCAGCGCCTTCAAAGCTCAACGACTCGGTTAAGGTTCATTTCGGTGACAGCGTCGCCGTTGCAGCGCCAGAAGCATTCGCACCGACTGTGTCTAGCCTGACAGGCCGCACGGTGCTTGCAGATCCTGCGAATGTAGCTGATCGGATCTTTCAGCTTCTCACCGACGCAGGTGCGGTCATCAATCGCCAAGCCGACCCCTGTCAACTGCCGAAAGCTTGCAAGAACGAGGTCGAACTCATGGGAGCTCGCGAGGCTCATTTGCGGGACGGCGTCGCACTGACCCGTTTTCTTGCCTGGTTGGCGCGGGAGGCGAGCAAGGGTAAGATTGATGAAATCGGTGCCGCCGACCGGCTTGAGCAATTCCGGCGCGAAAGCGACCTGCTGCGGGATTTGAGCTTCGATACGATCTCTGGTGCCGGCCCGAATGGTGCTATCGTGCACTACCGTGTGACGCCTGAAACCAATCGAAAGCTAGAAACGGGATCGCTGTATCTTGTCGATTCCGGTGGCCAGTATCCTGATGGAACAACCGACGTCACGAGAACCATTGCCATTGGTCCTCCTACCGCAGAGATGCAGCAGCACTTCACGCTGGTCCTGAAAGGCCATATTGCCTTGGGCAGCGCATACTTCCCAGTAGGCACCACTGGTAGTCAGGTTGATGTCCTGGCGCGAAGGGCCTTGTGGGAGAAGGGTCTAGACTATGATCATGGCACAGGACATGGAGTTGGCAGCTATCTGGGAGTTCATGAAGGACCCCAGCGAATTTCCAAGACGCCTGATAGCGTTGCGCTGAAGCCGGGCATGATCGTGTCCAACGAGCCCGGCTATTACCGGACCGGAAAATACGGCATCCGAATCGAAAACCTTGTCGCCGTCCGGGAGGTGGAAATAGAGGGTGCAGAAAAGCTCATGCTCGGTTTCGAAACGTTGACCTTGGCGCCCATTGATCGTGCCTTAATCGACATTGACCTGCTGGCTGACCCTGAACGGACCTGGGTCGACGATTACCACGCGATGGTCCGAAACAAGATCGGACCTCTTGTCGATGTAGAAACCCGAATGTGGCTTGATCAGGCAACTGCACCGCTTTGAATGTAACGTGTCAGTCATCGTTCAATACTGCCCCTGATCTGGCGTGCAATGTTGACTCCTCCAAGGTGCTGCACTGCAAGACGCTGGAACCGGCTTCCAGCAATGATAGCCAATCTGATGCGAACCGCTGGATCTGCTGAGCAAGGCAAACAGTCGCCAGCAATGTCGGTTGTCATGAGCCGCGCCTCTTCATTGCGATGTTCCGCCGCCTTCTAGGCTAGACCCCGCAGCAATATCTGAAATGTATGATATCAGCGCGGCCGCAATGAAAACAGCGTGAGCTGATGTCGGCATGGCGGACTCGGAGGCTATTACCACAATGACCGATTCGCTTCGCATCGCTGTCGCCCAGGTCAATCCTACGGTGGGAGATGTTGACGGCAATGCAGCCTTGATCTTGAAGCTTTGGCGGCAGGCGGCAGCGCTGGACGCTGATCTGGTAGTGTTTCCGGAATTATGCCTTAGTGGCTATCCGCCGGAAGACCTTGTCCAGAAACCACTCTTTCTTGCTGCGGTGCATGCCGAGATCGACCGTCTATCGGCTGAATCAAAGACGATCAAAACTGGTTTGCTCTTGGGATCGCCATGGCGGGACGAGGACAAGGTCTATAACGCAGCTGTCCTGATGGACCATGGTTCTGTCCACGCACGCAAGAAATACGACCTGCCGAATTATGATGTATTTGACGAAAAGCGAGTCTTCGAAGCTGGCGCCCTGCCTGGCCCAATCGATTTTCGGGGCATTCGTATCGGCGTTCCGGTATGCGAGGATGTCTGGACTCCGGATGTACTTGAATGCCTGGAAGAAACCGGCGCTGAACTGATTATTTCCCTGAACGGCTCACCCTATGAACAGGGTCGCTACGACACCCGGATACAAATCGTCCTGAACCGGATTCGCGAATCAGGCCTGCCGATCCTTTATGTCAACCAAGTCGGCGGCCAGGATGAACTGGTATTCGACGGTGCTTCCTTTGTGATCAATGCAGACTATTCCATGCCGATACAGTTACCCGGGTTTGCCGAGGCGCTTACCTTGACCGAATGGTCGCGTTGCGATGACGGATGGGTCTGTGCGGAAGGAGCGCGTGATGTACCGCCAGATAGCTTGGAATCGATGTACCAAGCCATGACGCTTGGATTGCGGGACTATGTACGCAAGAATGGATTTCCGGGTGTAATTCTGGGCATGTCTGGTGGTGTGGATTCGGCGCTCTCGGCGGCGGTCGCGGTCGATGCGTTAGGACCTGAAAAGGTCTGGATGGTCATGATGCCATCGCGCTACACGTCCGCGGAAAGCCTTGAAGACGCTGCTGAAATGGCCGAATTGCTGGATACCAGGCTTGATTCAATCAACATTGGCCCAGCCATGAACGCGTTCGATGCCATGCTTGCGCCATTGTTTGATGGCCGCGCCGCCGATACTACGGAAGAAAATATTCAAGCTCGGTCACGGGGCTTGGTCCTGATGGCGATTTCCAACAAATTCGGCCACGTATTGCTCTCCACCGGCAACAAGTCAGAAATGTCTGTCGGCTATGCCACTTTATATGGCGACATGTGCGGAGGCTATTCGGTTCTGAAGGACGTCTACAAGACCGACGTATTCAGACTTTGCCGTTGGCGCAACCAGCACCATCCACTGCGGGCACTGGGGCCTTCTGGTCAGGTCGTGCCCGAGCGGGTGATCGCCAAGCCACCCTCTGCGGAGTTGCGTCCCGACCAGAAGGACCTGGATTCGTTGCCTCCCTATGACGAACTGGACAAAATTCTCCACTGCCTGATTGAACAGGATCTGGGCATAGCCGAAATTGAGGCCAGAGGCCATGACGTGGAAACAGTCCGGCAGGTCTGGAAAATGTTGGACTTGTCCGAATATAAGCGTCGTCAGACGCCGCCTGGAGTCAAGATCGGGTCACGGTCCTTCGGCAAGGAACGCCGATATCCAATTACAAACGGCTTTCGCGGGCAAATCTGAAACAGTATCATCGTCGTTTGGGTAAATCGAAAGTTCTCGATCAGTTTGGCATTATTTGTTTTCTGGTGAGCTTCCTCATCGGTTACCCGTGTGGCGCGCTGATCATTGCGGCGCCATTGCAAAAAACAGCTGGATATTATTGCTCGAAAGTCTGTGAGAGAAATCAGCAGAAACTGATTTTCTTTTCGGCACATTCCTTTCGCGTCCGTTTGAATTGCTGAATGAACTGTTCGGCACGCACGAAGCCGGGGATCAGTTTCCCACCCACGATAAAGGCTGGCGTTCCTTGGATATCCAGCTTTTGAGCCAAAGTCAGGTTCGCCGCGATCTTGGCCTTGACTTCGGATGATTGCATATCGGTCCTTAGTTTCTCGATATCCAGTCCGACCTTCTTCGCGATGGCCATGATTCTGGACTCGTCTAGCGGACCGCGGAACGCCATCAACTGGTCATGCATCTCTTGGTATTTGTCCTGCTTGTGAGCAGCGAGCGCGGCTTGGGCCGCTGTACGGGAGGAGGGCGACAAGATGGGAAATTCCTTGTAGACCACTCGGACATCGCCGTCGGCCTTGATGGCCGCTTTCATCTGCGACAGATTACGTTTGCACCAACCACAATTGTAGTCGAAGAACTCGATCAACGTGACAGATCCGTTCTTGTTGCCGCCAACAGGGTCCAGCCCGTTATGCAATAGCGCCGCTTTGCTTTCGCTGATCGCCCTGCGTGACGCCGCAAGTTTGGCAACTTGCTGACGGCGGCGCATCTCCTGGATTGCGTCGACAACCACCTCCGGGTTGTTGATCAGATACTCACGGATGATCTTGCGGATTTCCTTTGTTTCACTGTCCGTGAAACCGCTTTCGGCTGCAATCGGTGCCGCGGCAAAAGCCGCGGAAAGAATGGTTGTTATCGCTGCAGCGACAAACCGAGGATTTAACATGACGCGTCTCTTTGTGATTTTTGTTGTGTGGGAGTGGCTTAGCGTCGACCTTTAGAATCAAGCCGCGCTGACTTCATGTCCTGGACGCGCTGCCAACTGGGTGAACCCGCGGGCAACAGGCGCTCGGCACGACGAATCTGGCGGCGCGCTTCGGCGAGGTCACCTAGCAACAGGTAATATTCGGCTAATGCCGCCGCGCTTTCACCTATTTGTTTCAGATGACCATGTGCGATGGCTCGGAGTCGCCAACCAGTTGGGAAAGTTTTGTCATTTACGGTGACAGTGATCAAATGGCGTAGTGCTGTCGGTACCTTGCTCCGGTCTCCGGTCTGCAGCAGTGCATGCGCATAGGCGCCGCGGATCAAGGCTTCGCTTGGCGCAAGGCGTATTGCTGCAGAATAGGACTTGATCGCCTGCTGCGCCCGCCCGCTTTCCAGCAGGATTTGGCCTTTTAACTCATGGAAAAAGGGATCACGAGGCTCTTCGCGAATCAGATCGTCGATTGTCGCGAGAGCGTCATTCAGGCGGCTGCTTCGGTGATAGGCGACGGCTATAGCGTAGCGGGCTTCAAGCGAGCGGTTGTTGGGGCCATAGCGGGCTAAAACGCTGGCTGGAGGCTTTAGAAAGCCGAACAGTTTAGCGCGCATGCGCCGGTGTAATTTACGATAGCGGACCGGCGTTGGCTGGCTGGTAAACCGAGACGTTTTCATATGCCGCTTGATCCGCTCTAGGCGTGATCGCGACAATGGATGCGTCCGCATATAGGGATCCTGCATTGACGGCAGTAATGCTTCCTGGGACATCAGGTGTTGCATCAAGCTCGCCAACCCTCGAGCGGACACGCCCATCCGATCCAGTGTTGTGAGCGCAAACTCATCGGCTTCAGCTTCCATACCTCGGGTATATCGATAAAGCGTGCCGCGAACGATGTTACCGCCCAAGCTTGCTATAGCGCCGGCCGCTTGCCCGTCGCGCGTCGCCACGCCGGTGCTTGCAGCCAGAATGAATGCGATGATCTGCTTGATTTGGCTTTCGCTGATGGCGCCGCGAAGGCGGGTCAAGTGCTGGCCGACGATATGCCCCATTTCATGCGCCAGGACTCCAATTACCATACCGGCATCTTTGGCGTACATCAGCAGGCCGGTATTGATGAAGATATATCGTCCGCCGGCAACAAAAGCATTGATCCGGGAGTCGTTGACGATATGAACCCGGACACTGTTCTGTTTGACGCCAATAGACGAGAACATTGGAGTTGTGTAGGTACGGATTGTCCGTTCGATTTCAGCATCGCGGATCAAGGCAAGACTACGGGCATTTGCCGAGGCTGGCAATGTGGCGGCGACTGACGCGGCCAATAGGATTGCAATGCTGCGGATCATCGGCTGGAGCCCATCGGCTTGAACTTTCGTTCACCAAATATACGCCCGCGAAGCGCTTGTTCGGCCTGCGGCCCGTTGCCCGCCATGAAGGTGGTAAAGGAGTGATGCCACAGTGCTGAAAGTCGCTAATCGCGGACAAATTTCATCGTTTATCGTGATGGATGTGATGCGGGCCGCCAACGAGCAGGAGACTTCTCTCGGAGATGTGATTCATCTGGAGGTTGGCCAGCCTTCGACTGGGGCGCCACGTGGTGTGGTCGCCGCGGCCAAAGCAGCTCTGGATAGCAACAAACTGGGCTACACTGACAGTTTCGGAATTCCAGAACTTCGGGAAGCGATCGCCCGGCACTACCAAGACAGGTACGGCGTGGTTGTACCGGTGGAGCGCATCGTAGCGACAACGGGGTCTTCCGGCGCTTTCGTGCTCAGTTTCCTGTCGGCTTTCAATCCGGACGACCGGGTAGCGATCATGTCTCCGGGCTATCCATGCTACAATAACATCTTGAGTGCTTTCGGCATCAAAACTGTAATGTTGGAAGGCACTGCAGAAGGGCACTACCAGCCAACCCTCGAGTTGTTGGACGCGGCGAGCACGGACCAGCCGCTGGACGGGCTGATCGTCGCCAGCCCGTCGAATCCCACTGGCACGATCCTCAGTGACAATTTTGGTGCGATATCCGGCTGGTGCGAGGCGCAAGGCGTGCGCCTCGTCTCTGACGAGATTTATCACGGGATCAGTTACGGCCGGCCAGTCCCGACCGCTGCAGGTCTCAACGACGAGGCTATCGTCATCAACAGCTTCTCGAAATATTTCTCCATGACAGGCTGGCGGCTGGGTTGGATGATCGTTCCGCCAGACCTGTTGCGGGCGGTGGAATGCCTCGCTCAGAATCTGTTCATTTCTCCACCATCGCTCAGTCAGCATGCCGCCGTTGCCGCGTTCCAATGCCATGATGAATGTGAGGCCTATCTGGAAGTCTATCGCCGAAATCGAGCGTTGCTGCTGGAAGGGCTGCCCAATGTCGGTTTTGATCGCCTTGCGCCGGCTGAAGGCGCGTTCTATCTCTATGCCGACATCGCACACCTGACGAACGATAGTCAGGATTTTTGCAAGCGTCTCCTGGAAGACACTGGCATCGCTACTACGCCCGGAGTCGACTTTGATCCAGCGCGCGGCCATGCACATATGCGGTTCAGCTATTGCGCTTCAACTCCGGACATCGAAACCGCTCTGGAGCGTCTGGCTGTGTGGCAGCGGTGATGATCATTCTTGGGTTGGTCTGCGCAAGCTTATAAGTCTATCCAGCCGATTTACCGGGCGATGCTCCACCAGCCGCGACGCTTCTTAGGGGGCGGCTGGGTGGCCGTCGCATTATCGTTGCTTGCATCGCCATCGTCGTCTGATGCTTTCGCTTGAGGGGTCGGCGAGCCGTTCGCGCCGTCCGAAGCAGGGGAAGCAGCCTTTTCTTCCGCGGCTGCTGGTTCAGTCGCCACGGTTTCCATGACGGCTTTGGTCTTGTCTTCTGTACCGGCCTCATCAGTCTGTTTTCTGCTGCGACGACGGCGGGTCGGCTTCGCAGGTTTCTCACCGTCGGCCGGATCGGAGTTCGCCCCTGGCGTATCGGCAGTGGCAGCAACAGTTTCTTCGGGCGATGTATCCTCTGCGGCAGCTTCATCGACCCGTCTGGACCGGTGACGGCCTTTCCGAGATCTGGTTTGAGACTTCTTTTGAAATTCGCCTGCTTCAACTGCAGTTTCGATATCTACGTTTTCGGTTGCAGGAACTGCCCCGTCGCTGTTCTCGGCAGTCAATTCGTCTCCGGTACTTGTTATTGTGTCAGCACTGCCATTGCCCCGACGTCGACGACCGCCACGACGGCCGCGTCGGCGTCGACCGCCGTTTTCTTTTTTCTTGCCTTGAGCTTCGGCGCTGGCCTCACTGTCCTCATCAGTATCGTCGTTCTTCGCTTCAACCCTGGTTTCCTTCTCATCGGTCTCATCTTCGCTGCGTCGAGTAAGGCCGCCCCGACGGCGACGGCTACTGCTTTCCCCAGCTGCATGTGATCCTTCATCTTCGTTCTCCAATTCAGGCTGGGTGACTGTCTTTTCGATCCGATGGTCGGGCGGAACAAGGGATGCGTCGATCTCGATCAGGACGCGAAAATCGTAGCGTTTCTCGATCGTTGTAAGGTCTGGCCGTTTCTGGTTTAGGATATAGAACGCAACCCTAGGGGGCACATGAACGCTGATTTCCGTTGCCCTCTGCCGGATGCCTTCTTCTTCGATTGCGCGCAGCACAGTCAGTGCCGTGGACTCGGTGGATCGAATAAAACCGGTACCACCACACGTCGGGCAGGTCGACATTGATGCCTCGATCACACTAGGGCGTAGTCGCTGCCGCGACATCTCTAGCAAGCCGAAAGCGCTGATCCGACCTATTTGGCTCTGTGCACGATCGTTGGCCATGGCGTTCTTCAACCGGCGCTCGACAGCATGTCGGTTGCGGCTGTCTTCCATGTCGATGAAATCGATGACGATCAGGCCTGCAAGATCACGCAGCTTCAATTGGCGAGCGATTTCATCTGCCGCCTCGAGGTTCGTCTTGAGCGCTGTTTCCTCGATATTGCGCTCGCGGGTGGCGCGCCCTGAGTTGACGTCGATCGCGACCAGTGCCTCGGTGCTGTTAAGTACGATGTAACCGCCCGACTTCAGTTGTACCACCGGACTGTGTATATCGTCGATCTGGGCTTCCACCTGATAGCGCTGGAACAGCGGGATCTTTGGTTCCTTGTACTGCTTCACCCGCTTGGCGTGGCTCGGCATCAGGAGCTTCATGAAATCCTTGCCTGTGCGGTAGCCCTCTTCGCCCTCGATCAACACTTCATCAATATCTTTATTGTACAAGTCGCGAATAGAGCGCTTGATCAGGTTTGCTTCTTCGTGGATGAGAGCCGGCGCGATCGATCTGAGCGTCTTCTCCCGAAATTCATCCCACAGTTTAAGCAAGTACTCGTAGTCCCGCCGGATTTCGGCCTTGGTTCTCTGGGCGCCGGCGGTCCGGACAATCACAGCCATGCCTTCTGGAATTTCAAATTCATCCAAGATCTTCTTTAGACGCTTGCGGTCCTGGATGTTGGAAATCTTGCGTGAAATGCCGCCTCCCCGTGGCGTGTTCGGCATCAGAACGCAGTAACGCCCGGCAAGCGAGATATAGCTGGTGATTGCGGCGCCTTTGTTGCCACGCTCCTCCTTGGTAACCTGTACCAAGATGATTTGCCGACGGGAAATGACCTCTTGGATGCGGTAGCGCCTAACCGGTGACCTGCGGCGCTCATTGATTTCCTCCATATCATCCCCACCCACCGTGTCGATGCTGGCTTCAGCTTGGGTAGCGATATCTCGACGGCTGCGACCCCGACGTCGCCGTGGGTCGGCGGAACTGGTGCGCGGGTCAGGTTGGTCCCGCTTTGTGTCGTCGTCAGGACTTGCATCAGAATCTTCCGAGGTGGTTCGAGCCTCTGCGGTTTCTTCACCTTCCGCCGCAGAGTCGTCAGGTGAAGTCTGCTCCTCGTCTGCCATTTCGTTAGCATTGAGGGCCTCCGACTTGGGATTGGTGTCGCCGATCTCGTCGTCCGCAGCTTCGTTACCTGAAGTTTCATGATCCAGTGTTTCGACCGGCACCACTTCCGATTTGCCATCGTCATCGATTCCAGGATCGATATATTCGTCATCCTCAGCAGAAGCTGTTGCTTCCTCCTGAAGGATTTCTTCGCGATCGGAAATCGGGATGCGGTAGTAGTCTGGGTGAATTTCGCTGAATGCCAGGAAACCATGACGGTTGCCGCCATAGTCCACGAAAGCTGCCTGCAGTGAAGGCTCGACCCGAGTCACTTTCGCTAGGTAGATGTTACCTTTCAGGCGGGTTTTGTTGGTTGTTTCGTGGTCGAAATCTTCCAGGCGATTACCGTTGACCACTACCATCCTCGTTTCTTCCGGATGGGTAGCGTCAATCAACATGCGTGTCATCATCAATGTCTCCGTACGGTCGGACTGCAGCGAAGCGCCAACCAGTGTGTTGAAATCACCGTACGAGAAATAGAGCGCAGAACGGCCTGTTCCGCGTCAGAAAACCTTCTGGTGGCCCAAATATTCCGAGGGCCTATTACCTAGGCGCCCGCGTCATCGCTTGAACAATCCCGTTGCGTTAAATCAGTGAGTGTTTCACTGTAACTCGTCAACGTGAAGCGTTCCGCAGCGTCAGAGATCCTGTCAGGTGATTTCACTATTGCGTTGTGTTGCCTTGGCTCTGACGCAAATTTCCTCAGACGTTTCGTGCTCCGGTTGTCGGTTCCTGTACGAATTACGCCCTCGGCTCCGCGTTACCTGAAAGTCTGACGATAGCAACTGCGTCGACTCTTTCAGGTGCGAACCGCAACGCACAGAACATAGTCAATGTTTCCTTGCGCGACAATCATGAATATCTTGGGCAAGAAAAATATAGTAAACTTCATAATCAAAATGACGGTTCGTTTTAGATTGAGCGAATGATTCAAAAATCTGAGAATATTGGGGAAATCCCTGATCCTTCGCTGGAAGATGTACGCAAAGAAACAAGCAGAAAAAATTATGGGCGTCGTTGTCGTCGCAGCCATGGCCATGGTTACGACGAACACGCTCGCGCTAGCAACTGCGCAGGACGATATCGTGCGCCCAGGCCTCGCTGGGTTCTGGATCAGCCAGCACAATGCGATGACCTGCCTCTCCATCCCATTTTGCGTTTCCAGAACCTACCGAGCGGTGACAAAATTCGGCGTCAGGGTAGCGGCGGAAACGGCTGGCAGTGCTAAGCAGACGATTGCCGACGGGCGACGCTTGACGGTTGTCCTCGATCCCGGACATGGCGGTGTAGACGATGGCGCGCGCAGTCCCTCTGGGCTGAAAGAGAAAATGATCGCCCTATCCACGGCGCGTTTAGTAGAGCGCTATCTGGAGCGGGATAAGCGGTTTCGGGTACTGTTAACCCGGCGCGACGACCGCTATATTCGGTTGCGTGATCGATACGAATTCGCCCGGCGTCATGGCGCAGCGCTTTTTGTATCGATCCACGTCGATGCCCATCCATCGGCACGGATGCGCGGCTTGTCGGTGTATACGCTGGCAGAGCAGGCCTCTGACCAATTGGCGGCGCGACTGGCGGCGCGGGAAAACCGTTCCGACATCTTGGCTGGGGTCGCCTTTGGAGACTCCAGTAAGTCGGTGTCCATCATCCTCGGAGATCTTGTGCTTCGCGAAACGCGAGTAGGTGCGGCGCGGATTTCCTCCTTGATCGTCCGCTCAGCGCGACGCCGAGTGCATCTGTTGCACAAGCCGGAGCGGTCCGCGCGTTTCATTGTCCTGAAAGCTCCCGACGTTCCCTCCGTCCTTGTGGA
This sequence comes from Rhodospirillaceae bacterium, assembly GCA_026709535.1. Taxonomy (GTDB): domain Bacteria; phylum Pseudomonadota; class Alphaproteobacteria; order Bin65; family Bin65; genus Bin65. Next base: position 62,865 of record JAPOST010000002.1, on the reverse strand, counting down.
ACTTGGTTTCTTAACCAATAGAGATGACGAAAAGTTGCTCTCGACGATTCGTTATCGCAAGCGCTTGGCTGTAATACTTGCTCGGGCGATTGCGCGCTATTTTGGAGGCGCGTCGCTATCGCAGCGCACACGGCCGCCGACTATTCTGAGAAGAGCCGCGAATTGAAGCGTGGAAAATGATCCGTGCCGGACAACTGAAAGAAAGTGGCGACAACGCCATAGTTGCGCCATATAGCATTGCGAAGAGGTGCCGCTCGCCATCTTGTCGCAACAGGCAGAGGCCTTGGCCACAGCACAGCGTGAAGGGGATGCGCTGGCTTCGTGTTTCTCCTCCGGCAGAGAGGTATAGTGCGATGGGATGCTGCGATCCGGAATGAGTGATTTCCGCGTCACGCCTGATGATCGTATTGCCGCCGGAGAGGCTTCTACCGGCGAGGTATCTGATCACGCGCCCCAGGCCCGCTATCGCCAGAAGGAGCGGGGCTTCCTGAGTCGGCTGGGCAGCTTGTTCGTCAGTGTGTCAGGCGTTGGCTTCAACGCTGCCTTCGTTTGCGTCGCGATGATCTTTGTTGGCTTCTGGTTATACGGTCACGATTTGCCTGGTTTGGCGAAGCTGGCAGACTATGAACCACCGATCGTCAGTCGAGTATATGCCGGAAATGGGCGCCTGATCGGCGAGTTCGCATCGGAGAAACGGGTCTTCATGCCGTACCGTCTGATTCCGAAGAAGGTCTCTCAGGCGTTCATTGCGGCGGAAGACCAGCGTTATTTCAGCCATAATGGCGTCGACTTGATCGGGACAATCCGCGCAGGCAGCACGACCGCGCGGTCATTTCTCTCTGGCGGCAATCGACTGGTCGGTGGTTCGACGATCACACAACAGGTTGCCAAGAACTTTCTCCTCACTAAGGAGAGGAAGCTCAAGCGCAAGATCAAGGAACTCATCCTGGCGCTGCGAATCGAGTCCACGTTATCCAAAGAACAGATTCTTGAACTTTATCTGAACGAGATATTCTTGGGGAACCGAGCATATGGCGTGGCGGCGGCGGCGCAGGTATACTTCGGCAAGTCTCTTAAGGAACTGAATATTGCAGAGGCAGCTATGCTCGCTGGTATGCCTCAGGCCCCGAGCAGATACAATCCGCTGAGGAATCCAGAAGCTGCAAGGGCGCGTCGTGACTATGTGATCGGGCGGATGCAGACAGACGGATACATCACCGCCGAGCAGGCAACGGCAGCGCTGAAAGCACCGTTGGGAATCAGAGAAGAAAAGAAAAATCTTGGCATCGGCGCAGAGTATTTCCTAGAAGAAATACGCCGCGAGCTGGTCGCCATGTATAGTGAAGAGAAGTTGAAGAAGGGTGGCTATTCCGTCCGTTCCACACTAGATCCAGAATTGCAGCTCTATGCCGATCAAGCATTGCGGAAAGGGCTTGTGGCCTATGACCGTCGGCATGGTTATCGCGGTCCACTGACGAAAATGCCGGAAAAATTCGGCGCCAATTGGGCTAGTGGCTGGAAGATGAAGCTGGCCAGAATAAAACGACCGGCGGGCTCTAGCGACTGGCTACTAGCTGTTGTCCTGCTGGTCGATCAGAAAGAAGCAATCATCGGTTTGGCCGACGGGACCCGCGGTCGCATTCCGCTGGGCGAAGTTACCTGGGCGCGCAAGCAGGGAGAGAAGACGCGCAAAAGCGGAAAGAAAATGTTCACGGTCGTTGGGCCGCGGATTCGGAAAGTTCAGGATGTACTGGACGAGGGTGATGTAATTCTGGTCGAACAAGCTAGCAAACCCCCGCTCAACAAGCCTTATCCCGATGACACATATACGCTGCGCCAAATTCCAGTAGCAACTGCAGCCATTGTCGCCATGGACCCTCACACCGGCCGCGTGCTGGCCATGAGCGGCGGGTTCAGCTTCCGAATCAGCCAGTATAACACAGTTACGCAGGCGCAACGCCAGCCGGGATCATCTTTCAAGCCGATTGTGTACTTGACCGCGCTCGAAAACGGTTTCACGCCATCTACTTTGGTACTTGATGCCCCGGTCGTCGTCCGTATGTCGAGTGGGGAGACTTACAAGCCGCTGAATTCGTCCGAGAAGTTCTATGGCCCGACCACGCTGCGCCGCGGGCTTGAACTGTCGCGTAATGTGATGACTGTACGCCTTGCTGAAAGGGTGGGCCGAGAAAAAGTGTCTGAAATGGCGGTCCGTCTCGGAGTTTCCAAAAATTTGCCAACAACGATGGCAGCATCGCTTGGTGCTTATGAAACCACTGTGTTCAAAATGGCGACAGCCTATTCCATATTGGTCAATGGCGGTCGCAAGGTAAGGCCGACCTTGATAGATCGAATCCAGGATCGGTATGGTCGAACCATTTTCCGTCACAGCGCGTTTAATTGCAGCACCTGTCTTTCTAGGTCATGGCAGGGGCAGGGCATGCCCAAACTGCCTGATACGCGCGAGCAGATAATCAGTGAGGAAAGTGCGTTTCAGGTCGTCGCAATGATGCAGGGGGCTGTACAGCGTGGCACCGGACGACGAGTATTGGCGGTCGGCCGCCCAATTGCCGGCAAAACAGGGACGACTAATGACAGCGTCGATGCTTGGTTTGTCGGTATGTCGCCAGATATGGTTGTAGCGACATGGGTCGGTTTCGAAAAATCCTATTCTTTGGGATATCGGGAAGAAGGCAGTCGGACTGCTGCTCCCATCTTCCGCGATTTCATGAAAAAAGCATTGAAAGGCATCAAACTGGAGTTTCGGCCGCCCAAGGGTCTGGTTGCAATCCAGGTTGCTCTTGACAACGACGCCAGACGCGAAAAGGACAAGCGGATCATCTATGAATATTTCAAAGTTGGGGTAAGACCCGGCTCGTCACCAGATGGCTTGGAACCAGGCGGCGGCGACTCAAAGTTTACTGGTGCAGTCGGCAACGAATATTAGGGGGTAGCCTTGTGAGCGCGCAGCCATTTTGATTAGAGCGCGTTAGTTGGGTTCGGGTTCTTTTAGTGCGTTGCCATGTGCCGGCCATTATGCAGAGGTCTTCTAGATATTGTTTTGTGGCGGATGGGGTGGGATTCGAACCCACGAGACGCGTACACGCCTGCCGGTTTTCAAGACCGGTGCCTTCAACCGCTCGGCCACCCATCCGTACTTCCAATGCTGCCGCTCAGGGAAGATATAGCTCAGGTCGACACTTATACCTTTCTCTCGCATGTAAAGTTTAGAGAAGGGTGCTCGGTTCGCTATATGAGTGCGAGAACCGACCATGAATTTCAATCGTGAAACTGGCGTGGCGGCCGCTGCGATCAACCAGTCAGTCTAGTGCTACTACATCGTCAATATTCAGCAAGTCAGCAGGTAATATTGCAAAAATTTGGTGACACATGAGCAGTTTGAAAATGAAAACTGTCATAAAATAAGGGCTCCAACCCATGATACGTGCGGATTTAAAGAGCGATGCGGTTACTAATTTTGCTCTTGCTCGCAGTGATTGTGGTCCTGCAACCTGCTGATCTTGACACCAGATCGGAGACAGTGAAATCAGTTCACTAGCATCCGGTCAATATTTGAACAGATTCAATTGGTCAGGGATGATGTTCTTGTCGGAAGTGTGGTCGGATTTGAAAAGGCGTTGATCTGGCGGCCTTGTTCTCGACCGAGGTGACGGACAGGATCTGCAACGAGGTGCAGAGTGCGGCGTCCCTGTCGCGGCGCTTCCTGATGATGGCGACGAGAACGACCGCGACCCATATCTGGGATTTCACGGCGCTCTCGGACGTGCCGCAGAAGTTCTTGATGCGCAGATCCACTTGAAGAACGGCGCCACCTGCCAGAGGGCCTTGTACAGTTCGCAGATGATCTTCGGCGTCGGGCCGAACAGGTTGGTCAGGAAGACGAGCGTGTGCCCGGTGTCCGGGTGCCTGAAGCGCATGCGGCGCAGAGGGTGCGGGTACTTCCTCTGGCTCGTGTGACGAAGAACGCGCCCGCCTCGTGCCGTGCAGCTTGCCGTCGGAAACGTGGATGAAGATGGGGATACTGCCGCGCAGGTCGAGAAGCGTATGCCTCTTCACGGCGCCCAAGGGAACAGCGACAGGCAAGGGTCGATGGTGGTGGAGTCCAATGCGTAAACCGTGTCAGACGCTCCAGCCCTAGGTCCTGCTCGGCGTACATGCGCCAAGTTGGCATCGGCCAGGGTAGAGCGCCTCAATGTCGCGCAGGCTCTCCCGGTACGTCGACCGGGCAAAGGCCGGCACCCGGAAGTGATCGGTGCAGGGGAGCACGCGGACGCGGCGGTTGCCGTCGTACCGCTCCACAATGCGCGCGAAGCTCGTCCAGGGAAGAAAGTCCATCAACTGAGCGAACAGGGTCTTGCCAGCGTACATCGTGCCTTGGCCTCCGGGGGTGAAATCCCGAAAGGGCACCAAACAGTGCCGCCACGGTCAAGTCGACACCACCCGAATATCCAAAAAATGTCCTTTATTCATCTGGTTATGTAAACTGTCGATTCGGTTAACCGGACAGCAGTGAGAAATCCGGCGAATTCACGTCCCGCGCATATCAGGCATTGCTAGTGGAATATCCATCGCTTCGGATAATCTATGCCAAGAAAGCCCGGAGGAAGATTCGCCCTTCCTCCATGACAAAGCTGATGATCTTCGAAGCATTGAAAGCAGGGCAAGTCATGAAAGATGAGCTTGTCAGCGTCAGCAAGAGAGCATCACGCTCGGGAGGGTCTCGGGTTTTTCTAGACGCTGGTAACAAATACCCGCTGAAAAGCTTATTGCTGACAATGATCGTCTACTGCGCCAACGATGCAACTATTGCGCTGGCGGAGCGGATCAGTAGCTCGGAAGCCGGTCTTGTCCAAGCCATGACAAACGGTCCGAAGAGATTGGCTTGCTTGACAGCGTCTTTCGTAACGTGACCGGCTTTACGGCCAATCGGCACTTGATGAGCGCCTTGGAAGTTGCGCGGCTGACCAGCTTGATCATCGCCAACTATCCTCGGTGCTATTGGCTTTTAGGGCTGCGCTCAGTACGTTTCGGCAGGAACGTCTTTCGAAATCGCAACCTAGTTCTTGGCGAGGTGAAAGGCAGTGATGGCCTGAAGACAGGGCATACCAAGACAGGCGGGTACGGCTTGGTCGCCACGGCACAACGCGGAAAGCATCGACTGATTATGGTAATCAATGGGTTGAGGCGCGCCGCGGCGCGCCGCAAAGAGACCCTGCGTATGTTCAGGTGGGGGTTCAAGCAGCTGGTGGTCCAAGAGTGACTGGAGTCTATCAACCGAGAGGTCGCTTCATAACATTCGAAGGCGGCGAGGGTGCTGGAAAATCGACTCAAGTCAGGTCAGTGGCGATCTTTCTTGAAAGAAAGGGGATCGACTTCGTCCTGACCCGCGAACCGGGTGGAACGTCGGGGGCCGAAGCAATCCGCGAATTACTGGTAACTGGAAGCCCGGCGCGGTGGGATTCCACTGTTGAGGCCCTGCTGAACACAGCGTCGCGGCGCGATCACGTCGAGCGGGTGATCCGCCCAGCGCTTGAAAAAGGAAGATGGATACTGTGTGATCGGTTTCTTGACTCTACGATGGTATATCAAGGTTATGCAGGAGGCATACAGATCGCGGATCTTGAACGTCTCACCGCTTTTGCAATCGGGACGTTGAAACCAGATATCACGTTCATTCTGGATATTCCCGTCGCCGAGGGCCTCGCACGGACAAAGCGTCGTCGCGGACACGAAAACAGATTCGAGAACCGCGAAGACGAATTTCACGAAGCTGTTCGCATCGGGTTCCAGAAAATTGCGCAGCGAGCATCGCAGCGTTGCGTCCTGCTGGACGCCACGCAACCGGAAGAAACGGTTACCCATCGCATCACGTCGATCATCCAAGAGAAATTCCTGATTGATGTCTGAACCTGAGATCAAACGCCCCGAGGAAACACTCCGGCTCTTCGGTCAGGACGCCGCTCAGGCGGTCTTGTCGACAGCATGGTGGAGTGGCAAGCTTGCCAATGCTTGGCTCCTTTGTGGCGCAGAGGGGATCGGCAAGGCCACCTTGGCTTTCCGCTTTACCCGGACGGTCTTGGGCGGTGCTCCGGACGGCGCGGGAAATCCTCCTTTGCCCGGAATGTCTGCAGTTCCGTTACTTTCGGACGGTGATCCTAGTGATCAGGTGTCGCGAAACATCGCTAGCGGCGCTCACCCCAATCTGCGAGTTATCAGACGTTCCGTAAACCCGAAGAGTGGCAAGACGCGTAGCGAAATTGTGGTCGACGATGTCCAGGACGCCAAAGAGCAGTTTCTCACCCGCACAGCGACAGATGGCGGATGGCGCATTTTAATTATTGATCCGGCAGATGATCTTAACGCAAGCGCCGCGAATGCGCTTCTGAAAATTCTCGAAGAACCACCGTACAAGGCATTGTTTTTACTTGTCAACCATAGACACGGGGCCGTTATACCGACGATCCGCTCGCGCTGTCAGAGCGTGGTTCTCTCTGTCCTGGCAGATACCGATGTCAGGTACGCTGCTGAGGAAGCTGCTCCGGTACTCGCCGGGAAGGCGAACAATGTGGTGTGGGAGTTGTCCATGGGTAGTCCCGGCCGGGCGTTGCGCCTGCTGGAGGCTGGCGCGGCTGATCTTGACCGAAGGGTATCTGCCATTCTGGATGGTTCGGAAGACAGGAGCAGGGTAGATGCTCTGGACTTGGCGGAGGCAGTCGCCAGGTCAGATCAAGCGGCTTCGTATCGAATCGTTGGCGATCTGCTCGGTCACAGGATAGCAGCGGTCGCTCGTGAAACGTCAGTGGCCTGCCATCGTCGGGATGCTGCGATCCTGTGGTCAGAACTCGATCACCGTTTCCGGCAAGCCGAAGCGCTGAACTTGGATCGTCGGCATGTGGTGTACTACTCAGCCATAAGTACGCGCGACCTGTTGCGACGACCGTCGACGCCATGAAGCAACGAAGTCGATTGAACGCTGTAGAATCGCCCGCCGCCATGCCTTATGTGTGGAGTCTGCAGATGATCGGCACTGGGCTGATCACGGCACGCGCCGAACAGTGATCCTAGATGACCGAAAGACCTCCGTTCTACATCACGACGGCTATCTCCTACGTTAACGGTGCGCCTCATCTGGGCCATGCTTACGAGGCGATTTCCACAGACGTCATTGCACGCTACAAGCGCCTAGACGGTTATGATGTCTTTTTCCTGACAGGAACGGATGAACATGGTCAGAAAGTAGAGAAGACAGCTCGTGCTTGTGGCAAGGAACCCAAAGAATTCTGCGACGAAATTTCGAACCAGTTCATTGCTATGGTAGACGCGTTGAACATTACCAACGACGCCTTCATCAGAACCACGGATAGCCGTCATATCCTTTCCTCAAGGATGGTCTGGAAGCGGCTGGAGGAAGCGGGTGATATCTATCTCAGCAGTTACACGGGCTGGTATTCCGTCAGGGACGAAGCCTTTTTCAGCGAGGAAGAACTGACCAAGGACGGCGATCGTTGGCTGGCGCCGAGCGGTGCCGAGGTAGAGTGGATTGAGGAGCCAAGCTATTTCTTTCGTCTGTCTGCCTATCAGGACAAGCTGCTGGCCCACTACGAAGCCAACCCGGATTTCATCATGCCGCCTCATCGGCGCAATGAAGTGGTGAATTTCGTAAAGCAGGGCCTGACGGATCTCTCGGTTTCGAGGACGAGCTTCAATTGGGGTGTTCCGGTACCGGGCGACGACAGGCACATCATGTATGTCTGGCTTGACGCTTTGACAAACTACATTACGGCTGTCGGCTATCCAGATGAGAATGCGGATTCATTCCAGAAATACTGGCCTGCAGACGTGCATGTCATCGGCAAGGACATCTTGCGATTTCATGCGGTTTATTGGCCTGCCTTTCTGATGTCGGCGGGAATCAGGATCCCGAAAAAGGTATTTGGGCATGGTTTTCTGACAATAGAAGGTCAGAAAATGTCCAAGTCACTTGGCAATGTTGTGACGCCGGACGAGATGAAAGCAACCTATGGCGTGGATCAGATGCGCTATTTCCTGATGCGCGAAGTGCCCTATGGCAGCGACGGGTCGGTGGCACCGGAGGCCATTGTTCAGCGGATCAATAGCGACCTTGCCAACGACCTCGGTAATCTGGGGCAGCGCGTCTTGTCGATGATTCACAAGAACTGTGATGGTATTTTACCAACTCCCGGGGCCTTGACACAAGACGATGACGCCTTGTTGATCGCTGCAAAGGACCTTCTTGAAATTACGCGGCAAGAAATGGCTGACTTGGCGATTCACCGGATGCTGGAGGCGATCTGGCGGGTTGTTGCCGACGCAAATCGCTATGTTGATGCCCAGGCGCCCTGGGCGTTGCGCAAACGTGATCCGGCGCGAATGGGAACCGTTCTGTATGTGCTGGCCGACGTCATCAGGCAGATTGCGATCTTCGCACAGCCAGTGATACCTGAAGCGGCGTCAGCCTTGCTTGATCAACTTGCTGTGGTGGATGAAGAAGGGGCCCGGTCATTCAGTTCCCTGGAAGACAGCTTGTCCTCTGGCGCGAGGCTGCCGATGCCCAGTCCGATTTTTCCACGTTTCGTCGTTGACGACCCAGCATGAACCGGCGGCATGATAGTCGATAGCCACTGCCATCTGGATTTCGCCAATTTGGCTTTAGACCGCGAAGGTGTCCTGTCTCGGGCCGAAAATGCTGGTATAGAAACAATACTGACGATCAGCACCCGTCTCAGCCAGTTTCCTGACATTCTCAGCATTGCAGAAGACAATGCTCAAATATACTGTTCTGTCGGCGTTCATCCGCACAATGCGGATGAGGAAGGTGTCGACAGTCCGGCCGAATTGGTTGCGCGCGTATCGTCATCGCGGGTTGTTGGTATCGGAGAAACAGGCCTGGACTACTTCTATGAACGTAGCAGCCCGCAGGCGCAGCGCCGGAATTTCCTGAGCCATATCGCGGCTTCCAGGGAAACGGGTCTGCCACTGATCGTCCATGCACGCGACGCTGACGAAGATACTATGAAGATACTCTCGGAGGAACGAGCCAAAGGACCGTTTTCCGGCGTAATTCACTGCTTTACCGGATCTCGTGCGCTGGCTGAAGCTGCTATTGAGCTGGGTCTTTATGTTTCCTTCTCCGGAATCATAACATTCAAGAATGCCCAGGAGATTCGGGATATCGCCCGCGACTTGCCGGCGGATCGGATTCTAGTTGAAACCGATGCGCCGTTTCTCGCTCCGATACCGCATCGCGGCAAGCAGAACGAGCCGTCTTTCGTCATCCACACGGCGCAATGCCTTGCCAGGCTTCGAGCGCTCTCGCACGAAGCGTTATATCGCCTGACGACCGAGAACTTCTACCGGCTGTTCAGCAAGGCGTCTCCGCCATCGGCGAGATAGCGATGCTGGCCCCCTACGTCGCCGGGCACCGGTTGCTGCGATTGTGCTGGTGCATGAAGGAACCGCAACTGACGCGCCCCGGCATGATCTGCGTCAACTCTTGCACATGATGTTCAACCAGCTTCCTTGAAGCCATTGTTTGATTTTTGTCCGGCCGTCGCGCTGGCCGGATTGCAACCCAGGACGCCAAGATTGCCTTGGCCGACGTCATCACATTCGGCTCGTGCGGAGCCGTGCTGCCGCTTCGTGTTGGTTGCCGTCAGTGTTCTCACGTCGCCTGGATCTGTTGAGCCAGCTGGCGGCCATGGGCTGCCGCATCCAAGCGCCTTGCGTCGCCGATGGTACGCGCATCGAGCAGCGCCGTGACGGTCCGACGCCACACAATGCGGTGCGCTGCGGCGGTGCGATGCACCCTGGATTCGCTGCCCGCAATATCGCCGATCGACGTGCCAACTCGGGCGGGCTCATGACCCCAATGCCCATTTGCTTGACACTCCTGGTTTGCCGCGTTACATGCCTTCGCTCTGATTTTATCGTGTCAATAAAAGCACGGTGCTTGAGATCTAGGGGGGTGTAGCTCAGTTGGTTAGAGCGCCGGCCTGTCACGCCGGAGGCCGCGGGTTCGAGTCCCGTCACTCCCGCCACCGGTCTTTGTTCCGCGGCAGTTCCTGCTCAAATCCTGAGCATTGGGTTTACTTGACGATGAGACGCGGGTAACCGGGGCACATGCGCGTTCTGTCAATCTTGGCTCATCCGCGGCCCGATAGCTTCTGCCACGCCATCGCCGAAAGAGCACGAGTCGCGTTGAGTCGGCGCGGGCATGACGTCGTGTCATGCGATCTGTATCAGGAGAATTTCGATCCGATCTTGCGCGCGGCTGAGTCTGCCACGTCAGGGCTAGATGCCGAAGCCGCATTCGACGAAATCGTTGATGATCCGATTCACGACTATCGTGCGGATCTGGTCCGTGCAGAAGGGCTGTTTGTCGTGCACCCCAATTGGTGGGGCAAGCCGCCGGCGATCCTGGCCGGCTGGATCGATCGAGTTTTTGTTCCGGGCGTGGCCTATCGCATTGAGACCGGTGAGGGAATGCCCGAGGGGCTTCTCAACCTGCGCGCTGCCCTCATACTCAACACTTCAAACACCCCGGGGGAACAGGAACAGGCGATGCTGGGCGACCCTCTGGAAAGCATGTGGACGCGTTGCATCCTGCCGTTTTGCGGTGTCACCAATGGTTCGCGAACTGTCTTCGGCCCGGTTGCGAGCAGTACGGCCCGGCAGCGGACCGATTGGTTGGCATCGATCGACGGGCTGGTTGATGCCCATTTCGGTGTATTCGGATCACAGGAATAGGTTGACGGTTGCGTGGTCGCCAACGAGACCGGCGTCGTGAGTCGATCGCGATGACGATCGCCGCCCGGGACGTCATGCCTTCCAATCATCTCCAACCACTGTGCAGTCGCCGCACCCCGCGCTGCGGCCAAACGGGATGATGGTGGGGTTTGCAAGCGGCTCGCGCCGGTCCTATAACGCATCTGTCCGGTAGGGATCATCCGGGCAGTGGGAGAGCCCGAAGGAGCAATGTCAGAATTTCTTGTCGAATATCTGCCCATAGTCGTCTTTCTGGGGATTGCGCTTGGGCTTGCGTCGGTCATGGTGCTCGCATCCTGGATCGTTGCGAAACAGAATCCATACTCGGAAAAACTGGCCGCCTACGAATGCGGGTTCGACGCTTTTGATGATTCCCGGGGGCAGTTTGATGTGCGCTTCTACCTCGTTGCAATCTTGTTCATCATCTTCGATCTGGAAGTAGCGTTCCTGTTTCCTTGGGCAATCACATTATCTGAAACCAAGCATTTCGGCTTCTGGTCGATGGTACTGTTCCTCGGCATTCTCACCGTCGGTTTCGTCTATGAATGGAAGAAAGGGGCGCTGGAATGGGAGTAGAGGCCATCGAACAGCGCCGCGGGCCACTGCCGAAACTGGATGCTTTTCTCGACAAAGAGTTTCAGTCCAAGGGCTTTGTGATCTCCAAACTCGATTCGTTGGTCAGATGGGCTCAGTCCGGATCGCTGTGGCCGATGACCTTCGGTCTTGCCTGCTGTGCGGTTGAAATGATGCATACTGGCGCCAGCCGGTATGACCTCGACCGCTTCGGCACAGTATTTTTCCCGAGCCCACGCCAATCTGACGTGATGATTGTTGCGGGCACCTTAACCAACAAGATGGCGCCCGCTCTGCGCCGTGTATATGACCAGATGGCGTTGCCGCGGTGGGTTATTTCCATGGGCTCATGCGCGAATGGCGGCGGTTATTATCACTACTCATATTCCGTGGTCCGCGGTTGCGATCGGATTGTGCCGGTAGATGTCTATGTACCCGGCTGTCCGCCGACAGCCGAGGCCCTGCTGTACGGCGTACTGCAACTGCAAAAGAAGATTCGCCGTACAGCAAGCATCGCGAGATAGCGGGCGGCAGTCACGATGTCCCTTGAAGCGCTCAACGACTTGAAGGAGCACCTGCTTCTGGTCCTGTCCCAGGACATTGTCGACGTCGAGATTGCCCCTGAGGAGATTTCCTTGACGGTCAGTCGGCCAATGATCGTGAGGGTGCTGACTCATCTGCGCGATGATCCAAACTGCATGTTCACATGCTTGATTGATATCTGCGGTGTCGATTGGCCAGCGCGCGAGCAACGTTTCGATGTAGTATATCATCTATTGAGCGTAACTCAAAATTGGCGTTGCCGAGTGAAGGTTCATACAGACGAAGATACGCCGGTACCATCGGTGGTGCAGGTATACAGAGGGGCCGGGTGGTTCGAGCGCGAGGCTTGGGACATGTACGGCATCTTCTTCTCCGGTAACCCCGATCTCCGCCGCCTGCTGACGGATTATGGCTTTGAAGGCCATCCGCTACGCAAGGACTTCCCGCTGACCGGCTACGTCGAGGTGCGCTACGACGAAGAGCAGAAGCGGGTTGTCTATGAGCCGGTGACGTTGCAGCAGGAGTTCAGGACATTTGATTTCCTGTCACCATGGGAAGGGATGACTCGCGGGCTACCGCCGACTGCACCGGGAGACGAAAAGGCCGTCGCCCGTGACCGTACGAAGGCGTAGAGCGATGCCGGAAGGAACGACAGCAATTGCCGCTCCCGGCGACGCGCAGCCCAACGATGTTGAAATCAAGAATTTACACCTGAATTTCGGACCCCAACACCCGGCGGCCCATGGCGTCTTGCGCTTGGTCCTCGAGATGGACGGCGAAATCGTTGAGCGGGCAGACCCGCATATTGGCCTGCTGCACCGCGGTACGGAAAAACTGATCGAGCAGAAGACTTATTTGCAGGCAGTTCCGTATTTCGACCGGCTGGACTATGTCGCGCCGATGAACCAGGAGCATGCATTCGCCTTGGCAACGGAGAGGCTTCTCGGCATCAAGGCCCCACCGCGCGGGCAGGCCATCCGCGTGCTTTATTCGGAGATCGGTCGAATCCTGAATCATCTGCTGAACATCCCGGCCTATGCCATGGATGTCGGCGCGCTGACGCCGTTCCTGTGGGCGTTCGAGGAGCGCGAAAAGCTGATGGCATTCTACGAACGAGTCTGCGGTGCGCGTCTGCACGCCGCGTATTTCCGCCCGGGCGGCGTACATCAGGATCTGCCTGTCGGTCTGCTCGACGATATTCGGGAATGGCGAAGCGGCTTCACGAAGACAGTCGACGATATCGAGACGTTGCTGACCGAAAATAGAATCTTCAAACAACGATCAGTCAATATCGGCGTGGTCGCTGCCAAGGATGCGTTGGACTGGGGTTTTTCAGGCCCGATGCTCCGAGCTTCCGGGCTCGCATGGGACCTCCGCAAGGCTCGACCTTATGACGGATATGAGGACTATAATTTCGATATTCCAATCGGCAAGAACGGCGACTGCTACGACCGGTATCTTGTTCGCTTGGAGGAATTGCACCAAAGCCTGCGGATCATCGACCAAGCGTGCGACAAGCTTGAGAAACTCAATGGCCCCGTCTCGGTTGATGATAACAAGGTGACGCCGCCGAAGCGTGTGGAGATGAAGCGCTCCATGGAAGCGCTGATTCATCATTTCAAGCTGTACACCGAGGGTTATCATGTTCCGGCTGGGGAAACCTATACGGCGGTCGAAGCGCCGAAGGGCGAGTTTGGCGTCTATCTGGTCGCCGATGGAAGTAACAAGCCCTATCGGTGCAAGATCAAGGCCCCCGGCTTCTCGCATCTGCAAGCTACTGATTTCATGACGAAGGGCCACATGTTGGCCGATGTCTGCGCCATTGTCGGGTCCATGGATATCGTGTTCGGTGAGGTGGACCGGTGAGCCGACCTCCAGCTATTGCAGTTGATCAGCCAGCAAGCTTCATGTTCAGCAGCGCGTATGAGCCTGCCGTCGAAAAGGTGATTGCCAAATACCCAAACGGTCGACAGGTCAGTGCCGTCCTCCCGCTCCTTGATCTTGCTCAGCGTCAGCATGGCGGTTGGGTGCCCCAAGCAGCCATGGAGCATATCGCCTGCCGGCTGGGGATGGCCAAGATACGCGTCATGGAGATTGCAACCTTTTACACGATGATCAATCTCGCGCCAGTTGGGAAATATCATCTGCAGGTCTGTGGTACGACCCCGTGTATGCTGCGAGGCGCTGACGAAATATTCCGAGCAATTCGTGACGAGATCGGTATTGGTCACGGCGAGACCTCAGACGATGGCCAGTTCACCTGTACCGAGGTGGAATGTCTCGGCGCTTGCGTAAACGCGCCGATGGCGCAGGTTAACGACGACTTTGTCGAAGACCTGAGCTATGAGAATTTTGTGGGTTTTCTCAGGACCCTCAGGAATGGCGGCGACATGCCGGTCGGCTCGATGATCGGCCGTCGATCATCCGAACCGGAAGGTAGAGCGCAAAATCTTGGTGCCGTCCCAACGCCAACTTGCTTTGACCCGGCGAAGATCTATGGTGTTGACGCCATTGGCGACAATACGACGCCTGAAATTCAATCGGCGCCAACAAGTCTGGCAAAGGAAGGCGGTGCCTGATGCTGGACGACGGCGACCGGATATTCACCAATCTTTACGGTTTCGATGACTGGGGTCTGGAAGGTGCTCGCCGTCGCGGTGACTGGGACCAGACCGCCTGGTTCATCCGACAAGGCCGTGCATGGATCTGTGACCAGATCAAAGCTTCCGGTCTTCGCGGCCGTGGTGGCGCAGGATTTCCGACAGGCTTGAAATGGTCATTCATGCCGCCAGACGACAAACGGGATGGCCGTCCGCATTATCTGGTCGTGAATGCCGACGAGTCCGAGCCGGGTACCTGCAAGGACCGGGACATCATGCGCCACGATCCGCACAAGCTGATCGAAGGCTGCCTGATTGCGGGTTTTGCGATGGGGGCCAATACTGCCTACATCTATGTCCGGGGAGAATTCTACCGCGAGGCTGAGCGCCTGAACGCGGCAATCGACCAGGCTTATGCTGCCGACCTGATAGGCAGGAACGCCAGCGACACGGGCTGGGATTTCGACATCCACGTTCACCGTGGCGCGGGAGCATACATTTGCGGCGAGGAAACCGCATTGCTGGAAAGCCTGGAAGGCAAGAAGGGTCAACCACGCCTCAAACCGCCGTTCCCGGCCAACGCCGGCCTCTACGGTTGCCCTACCACCGTCAACAACGTTGAGTCCATCGCAGTCACGCCGACCATACTGCGTCGTGGTCCGTCCTGGTTTGCTGGCATCGGTCGGGATGAACGAAACACCGGCACAAAGCTGTTCTGCATCTCTGGACACGTCAACAAGCCGTGCAATGTCGAAGAAGAGATGGGTATTCCATTCCGCGAACTGATCGAGAAGCATGCTGGCGGCGTTCGGGGTGGTTGGGACAATCTACTTGCCGTCATCCCCGGTGGCTCTTCGGTGCCGTGCCTGCCATCGGACGTCTGTGATGACCTGCCGATGGATTTCGATACCCTGTCCAGCCATAAATCCGGTCTCGGTACTGCTGCCGTCATCGTGATGGACAAGTCGACGGACATCGTGAACGCGATTTGCCGGTTGTCAAAATTCTATATGCACGAAAGCTGCGGTCAGTGCACTCCTTGTCGAGAAGGCACCGGATGGATGTGGCGCGTCATGACCCGGCTGGTACGGGGGGATGCCGAAATCGACGAGATCGACATGCTGGAAGAAGTTTCCTGCCAGGTGGAAGGCCATACGATCTGCGCTCTGGGCGATGCAGCCGCGTGGCCGATCCAGGGTCTGCTACGGCATTTCCGGCCGGAACTGGAGCGCCGTATTCTCGAACAGAAGAAAGTGGCCTAACGGTATGAGCGAGGCCAAGATTACCGTTGATGGCGAAGAGTACCAGGTCGATGGCCGATTGACGCTGTTCCAAGCCTTGCAATACATCGGCAAGGAAATCCCGCATTTCTGTTTCCATGATCGCCTGTCGATCGCCGGCAATTGCCGCATGTGCCTGGTAGAAGTGGAAAAGGCTCCGAAACCGGTGGCGTCCTGTGCTCAACCGATCATGCCGGGCATGGTCGTCTTCACCGACTCGGAAAAGACGAGGAAGGCGCGCAAGGGCGTGATGGAATTCCTGTTGATCAACCATCCGCTGGACTGTCCGATCTGCGATCAGGGCGGCGAATGCGACTTGCAAGATCAGGCGATGGCCTATGGCCACGATCGAACCCGCTTCGAAGAAAACAAGCGTGCAGTTCCGGACAAGGAAATGGGTCCGCTGGTCAAGACCATCATGACCCGCTGCATCCATTGTACTCGTTGCGTCCGCTTCGCCGAAGAAGTGGCTGGCGTCGAGGAAATCGGTGCGTTGCATCGTGGTGAAGACATGGAGATCACGACCTATCTTGAAAAGTCCCTGACCTCGGAGATGTCTGGCAATGTGATCGACCTTTGTCCGGTCGGCGCGCTGACGTCGAAGCCTTACGCTTTCACGGCGCGGTCTTGGGAATTGCAAAGAACCGAATCCATCGACGTGCTCGATGCCGTAGGTTCAAACATCCGGGTTGATAGTCGCGGCGCCGAAGTGATGCGCGTGCTGCCAAGATTGAACGACGACATCAATGAAGAATGGATCTCGGACAAGACCCGATTCGCCTGTGACGGGTTACGGCGCCAGCGGTTGGACCGTCCCTATGTCCGGCGGGATGGTAAACTGGAACCCGCATCGTGGGATGAAGCTTTCCAGGCGATCGCGAACAAGTTCAGAGAAACCGGTGGGTCCAGTGCTGCCGCGATCGCTGGCGATCAGGCTGACGCCGAGGCGATGATGGCGCTCAAGGATCTCATGCGTGCCTACGGATCGCCGCATACCGATTGCCGTCAAGATAGCGCCGGAGTCGATCCGGCTGTACGCGCTAGCTACCTGTTCAACAGCACGATTGCCGGTATTGATGCTGCCGACGCTCTGTTGATTGTCGGTGCAAACCCTCGGACCGAAGCGACGGTGGTGAATGCTCGAATTCGTCGACGCTGGCGGATCGGAGGCTTCCGTATCGGGGTTATTGGTGAGGCGGCCGATCTGACCTATCGTTATGATCTTCTCGGCGCCTGTGGTGATACGTTGCGAGACTTGGTTAGTGGCCGTCACAGATTTGCAAATGTTCTGAAGGACGCCGTGCGGCCGATGATCATCGTTGGCCCTGGTTTGCTAGCCCGAGAGGATGGTAGATCCATTCTCGGACTTGCTCGATCAGCCGCAGAAACCTTTGGGGTCGTGTCCGATGATTGGAACGGATTCAACGTTTTGCATACCGCCGCGTCGCGTGTTGGCGGCCTCGACTTGGGGTTTGTTCCCGGACCAGGCGGAAGAGAGACTGTCGATATCCTTGGCGGTGCCCAGAACGGTGATCTTGGTCTGATATGGCTCCTTGGCGCCGACGAAATCGATATGGATCGGCTGGGTGAGGCATTTGTGGTGTACCAGGGCCATCACGGCGATGCCGGGGCCAACCGCGCCGATGTGATTTTACCGGGGGCGGCCTACACCGAAAAAAGCGGTACCTACGTGAATATCGAAGGCCGTCCGCAACAGACGACGCTGTGCACTTTCCCGCCGGGTGATGCGCGCGAGGATTGGACAATCATTCGGGCCTTTTCCGAGATCGCGGGACATAAATTGCCCTACGATTCACTGACGCATCTTCGAGAGCGCCTGATTGAAGCCAATCCGGTTTTCGGACATCTGGACGAAATCAGGCCTGCGCCATGGCAAATCTTCGGTGACGATGGCACCATGCATGATGCGCCATTCAGCAGCTCGATTACAAACTTCTACATGACCGATCCTATCAGCCGATGCTCCGAGACGATGCTCCAGTGCACGAAAATGCGGCAGGCGCTTACTGACGGCACACGGACGGGCATGAGCGGATAGCCGCCAATGGGGTTCTGGGAAGGTTACGTGCTGCCGGCGGCGATTCTGATCGGCTGGATTCTTGTCATCACGGTGCCGCTTATGATCGGCATGGCCTTGATGACATGGTTTGAACGCAAGGTTCTCGCCGCGATGATGTTGCGCAAGGGGCCGAATGTGGTTGGGCCCTTCGGTCTGCTGCAACCCTTTGCCGACGGCCTGAAGTTGTTAATGAAGGAAACAGTGATCCCGTCCGGTGCTAACCGCGCCGTATTCCTCTTTGCGCCAATCTTGACATTCACACTAGCCCTTGTCGCTTGGGCAGTGATCCCGCTGGGCCAGAGCGAAAGTGGCATTTGGGTTCTCTCCAACATCAATGTGGGAGTTTTATATATCTTCGCGATTTCATCTCTTGGCGTGTATGGCATAATCATGGCGGGATGGGCGAGCAACTCGCGCTACGCATTCCTGGGTTCCCTGAGGTCCGCAGCGCAGATGGTGTCGTACGAGGTATCGATCGGCTTTGTCATTATCACTGTGTTGTTGGCCGCCGGCTCTCTCAATCTGTCGGAAATTGTGCTGGCTCAGAAGGGTGGCTTCTGGAACTGGCACTGGATCCCGCTGGCGCCGATGTTCATCATCTTCTTCATCTCGGCCTTGGCCGAGACGAACCGGCATCCCTTTGACCTGCCGGAAGCGGAAGCCGAACTGGTCGCTGGTTATTTCGTTGAATATTCAGCCTTTCCCTTCGCTCTATTCTTCTTGGGTGAATACATCAACATGATCATGATGAGCGGCATTACGGTGGTGCTGTTCATGGGGGGGTGGTTGCCGCCCTTGGATGTCGCGTGGCTGAACTGGATTCCAGGACCGATCTGGCTGGCTCTGAAGGTCGCGATGCTACTGTTTGTTTTCGTCTGGGTGCGCGCCACGCTGCCACGGTACCGTTATGACCAGTTGATGCGGTTAGGCTGGAAAGTCTTCCTGCCAATATCCTTGGCTGCCGTCGTCGTCTACGCTGGCATTATGCTGTATGCTGGGTGGTTGCCGGGATGGAGAGAGGCAAGATGATGCTGAAGGCCGTTCGTTCCTTCCTGTTGTGGGAGATGGTCGTTGGGCACTGGAAGACGCTGACCTATTTGTTCAGGCTCAAGGTTACGATCAATTATCCTTACGAGAAAGGGCCGTTGAGCCCTCGTTTTCGAGGGGAGCACGCCTTGCGGCGTTATTCGAATGGCGAAGAACGCTGCATCGCATGCAAGCTGTGTGAAGCGATTTGCCCGGCACAGGCAATTACTATTGAGGCGGAGCCGCGCGACGACGGCAGTCGTCGGACAACGCGCTACGATATTGACATGACGAAGTGCATCTACTGCGGTTTTTGTCAGGAAGCCTGTCCTGTCGACGCCATTGTGGAGGGGCCGAACTTCGAGTTCGCCACCGAAACCCGTGAAGAGTTGATGTACAACAAGGAGAAGCTGCTGGCTAACGGCGACCGTTGGGAAACTGAAATAGCGCAGGCGCTTGCTGCTGACGCGCCTTATCGATAAGCGTTGATGATCCTGCAAACCATCGCCTTTTATCTATTTGCCGTCGTTGCCATCGCCTCGGCCGTCATGGTGGTAACGGCTCGGAACCCAGTACATTCCGTGCTGTTCTTGGTACTGACATTCTTTAACGCCTCAGGCCTTTTCGTGCTGACTGGGGCGGAGTTTCTGGCAATGATCCTGGTGATCGTCTACGTCGGGGCGGTCGCCGTGCTGTTTCTGTTCATCGTCATGATGCTCGACATCAACTTCGTCGAGTTGCGTGAGGGGTTTCAGCGTTACCTGCCAATCGGCGGACTGATTTCGGCGATCTTGCTCGCTGAAATCATTTTCGTCGGCGGACTTTGGGCGCTTGTTGCTGAAGTCAAGGGCGCTCTGAGCGAGAAAATGCCTGAAGAGTCCAAACTCACAAACACAGAGATGCTAGGGCAACTGCTGTATACGAAATATGTTTACCTCTTTCAGTTGGCCGGTCTGGTACTGTTTGTTGCGATGATAGGCGCCATTGTCCTGACGCTGCGACAGCGCACCGGAGTACGAAAGCAGAGGGTCAGCGAGCAGGTCTACCGCCGCCGGGCGGACTCGGTCGAGATCAAGAAAGTCCAGCCGGGAGAGGGCGTCTGACGCGATGTCGGAGATCGGTCTCGCGCACTATCTGACGGTAGCGGCGATCCTGTTCACCATCGGGATTTTCGGCATATTCCTGAACCGGAAGAATGTCATCATCATCCTGATGTCGATCGAACTGATCCTGCTAGCCGTCAATATCAACCTGATTGCCTTTTCCTGGGCACTGGAAGATCTGGTCGGTCAGATCTTTGCGATGTTCGTCCTGACCGTTGCGGCAGCCGAGGCCGCGATCGGCCTTGCCATTCTGGTCATCTACTTCCGGAACCGAGGGTCGATTGCGGTGGAAGACGTCAATGTCATGAAGGGCTGAGCCGGGCATGTATGTTGCCGCAATCTTCCTGCCGCTGATCGGCGCCATCATCGCAGGCCTGTTCGGCCGCATGATCGGCGACAAGGCGTCGATGTACATCACGTCTGGCCTGCTGACCGTCTCAGCGATCCTCGCCTCGATCATCTTTTATTCGGTCGGTTTTGCCAAGACGGGGCCGCAGGAGCCGATCGTGCTGTTCACCTGGATGGCGGTTGGCGACTTGGAGGTCGACTGGGCACTTCGCTTCGACACCTTGTCAGCCATTATGGTCGTCGTGGTGAGCATCGTGTCGGCGGTCGTGCATGTCTACTCGATTGGCTACATGAGCCACGACCCCCATAAACCGCGCTTCTTCGCTTATCTGAGTCTCTTTACCTTCGCCATGTTGATGCTGGTGACGGCCGAGAATTTCATACAAATGTTCTTTGGCTGGGAGGGTGTCGGGCTCTGTTCGTATCTGCTGATCGGCTTCTGGTTCAAGCGCGACAGTGCCAACGCCGCCGCCATCAAGGCTTTCGTAGTCAATCGAGTCGGCGATTTCGGTTTTGCGCTGGGTATATTTGCCGTGTTTGCGGTGTTCGGATCGCTGGATTTCTCGACGGTTCTGCCGGCGGCACAGAATCTGCCCGGCAAGGACATCGCAACCGTCGGCGGTTTCGAAATCGAAGGCCAGACAGCGCTGAACTGGATCTGTATTTTGTTGTTCATCGGGGCCATGGGAAAGTCAGCGCAAATCTTGCTGCACACCTGGCTTCCGGACGCCATGGAGGGTCCGACGCCCGTATCCGCGCTGATCCATGCCGCAACCATGGTCACAGCCGGTGTTTTCATGATCTGCCGCTTGTCGCCGATGTTTGAGTTCGCACCGATGGCGCTGGCCGTCGTGACGGTTGTAGGCGCCGTCACGGCGTTCTTCGCAGCTACAGTCGGGCTGGTTCAGAATGATATCAAGCGGGTCATAGCCTATTCGACCTGCTCGCAACTCGGTTACATGTTCGTCGCAGCTGGCGTCGGGGCTTATCCGGTTGCGTTGTTCCATCTGATGACCCACGCGTTTTTCAAGGCGTTGTTATTTCTCGGCTCCGGGTCCGTCATCCATGGCATGTCCGATGAACAGGACATGCGCCGGATGGGCGGAATCTGGCGCAAGATGAAGACGACCTACATCATGATGTGGATCGGTTCTCTTGCTCTGGCGGGCGTCGGTATTCCCTTCGTCTTTGGCTTTTCCGGCTTCTATTCAAAGGATCTGATCCTTGAAGCTGCCTTTGGTGCGCATTCGGGGCTTGGCCTGTTCGGGTTCTGTATGGGGATTGTCGCGGCGATCATGACGGCGTTCTATTCCTGGCGTCTGATCATCATGACCTTCCATGGTGAGAGTCGAGCGTCGGCCGAAGTGCAGGATCATGTCCATGAGGCGCCAATGGTCATGCTGGCGCCGCTGTTTCTTCTGGCGGTTGGCGCGATCTTTGCCGGCGCCGCTGCCGTCGGCTGGTTTACTGGTCACGACTGGCTGACATTCTGGGGCGATTCGATTTTCATGAAGGAAAAGGGAGCGATTCTGGATGCGGCCCACCATGTGCCCTCGTGGGTGAAGATTCTCCCTGTGATTGTCGGCCTGGCTGGAATTGGGCTGGCCTATTTCATGTACATGACCAAGCCAGGCCTGCCAAAGGTGCTCGCGAAGCGTTTCCGAAGGTTGTACTATTTCCTGCTGAACAAATGGCTGTTCGACGAGATTTACGCCAAGCTCGTTGTAAAACCGGCCTTTCTTATCGGCCGAGGGTTGTGGAAGAAGGGGGATGGCGGGACGATCGACCGTTTCGGACCTGACGGCGCGGCGGTGGCAACCCAGAGTGGGGCGCGTCTGGCAGCGCTACTGCAGACCGGTTTTGTCTATCACTACGCCTTTGCGATCCTGATCGGCGCGTTCGTCTTTGTATCTCTATTCGTTTTCGGTCTCTGGGGCTAGTGGATGGAGACCTGGCCGCTTCTCAGCGTCGTTACCTTTACGCCGCTTCTTGGGGCGGTGTTGATCCTTGTCTTGGTGCGTGGCGATAAGGAAGCGACAGACCGGAATGCTCGTTGGCTGGCCTTATGGGCTTCGCTGGCGACCTTCGTCATCTCGCTGCTGATCTGGATCAACTTCGACACCGGGACATCGAACTTCCAGTTCGTCGAGAAGACCGCGTGGCTCAAGTTCCCGGGCAGATATACGCTGAACTATCATATGGGAGTCGACGGCATTTCCATGATGTTCGTCCTTCTCTCGACTCTGCTGACGCCCATCTGCATCCTGTGCAGTTGGGAAATGAAGAAACGCGTCCGGGAGTATATGGTTGCTTTCCTTGTGCTCGAAACCTTCATGGTCGGCACTTTCTGCGCGCTGGATCTGGTCACGTTCTACATCTTCTTCGAAGGCGTGCTGCTGCCGATGTTCCTGATCATCGGCGTCTGGGGCGGCGAACGGCGCGTTTATTCGGCATTCAAGTTCTTTCTTTACACACTATTGGGTTCCGTACTGATGCTGGTTGCCGTGATGGCAATGTATTTTCTCAGCAAAACGGGGGGGCAGGGTACGACCGATATTGTCGAACTGCTTAAATTCGCCCGGGAAACCGGCTTTAGCCCTGAAGCGCAGAGGTGGCTGTGGCTGGCGTTCTTCGCCTCGTTTGCGGTAAAGGTTCCGATGTGGCCGGTTCACACGTGGTTGCCCGATGCCCACGTTGAAGCGCCAACGGCTGGCTCGGTGATTCTGGCGGGCGTGCTGCTAAAGATGGGTGGTTACGGTCTCCTTCGTTTCTCGCTGCCGATGTTTCCCGATGCGTCAGTCTACTTCACGCCGCTGGTTTACGCACTCAGCATCGTCGCGATCATTTACACTTCCCTTGTTGCCCTGGCACAGGATGACATGAAGAAGCTGATCGCCTACTCATCCGTTGCCCACATGGGTTACGTCACGCTCGGCATCTTCGCCGCGACGTCGCAGATCAACGGTGGCAAGTTGCTTGGCGAGCAGGCTGTGACTGGCGCGATCTTCCAAATGTTGTCGCACGGGATTGTTTCAGCCGCACTCTTCCTGTGTGTCGGGGTTGTTTATGATCGTCTCCATTCCAGGCAGATCAATCGTTATGGCGGGCTCGTGAACCGAATGCCCAAATATGCGGCGGTATTCATGGTCTTCATGCTGGCTTCTATTGGTTTGCCTGGGACGAGCGGTTTTATCGGCGAATTCTTGGTGCTCTTCGGCGTGTTTCAGGTCAATGTCTGGGCGGCGGCATTTGCGACAACCGGCATCATACTGGGTGCGACCTACATGCTCTGGCTGTATCGTCGCGTGATTTTCGGCGATCTGCTCAAGCCGGACTTGGCCATGCTGAAGGATCTCAACCCGCGTGAGATCGCAATCTTCACGCCTTTGATCATTCTGGTTCTGTGGCTGGGCATCTGGCCGACGCCGTTCCTAGATGTCTTCGATGCGTCCGTCAACAATCTGCTAACAAGCTTCAAGGCTGGCGCCTGCCAAGTCAACGAAACTTGTTTTTCGACGCGATAGCCAGGGCGACACGCCATGGACCTGCCCAATCTCGAGTATGCTGCGCCAGAAATTTTCGTCGCGATCGCCTCGATGGTTCTGTTGATGATTGGTGTCTTCCGCGGTGAAGGATCGTCACGTCCGGTCGCTTGGCTTTCGATGGCCGTACTGATCGTTGCCGCCGTTATCACCGCATTGATCACGCCTGCGGAGACGAAATACGAATTTGCCAACCTGTTTGTCAGCAGCAGCTTTACGACCTTCCTGAAGGTTGGCGTCCTGCTGGCGGCGGCTGTCGGAATCATGATGTCGGTTGGCTACAATGAGCGAGAAGCCATTGACCGATTTGAATACCCTGTTCTGATTGTCCTTGCTGCTTTGGGCATGATGGTAATGGTGTCGGCGAACGACCTGTTATCGCTGTACGTAGGGCTCGAACTGCAGAGCTTGGCGCTCTATGTCGTCGCCGCCATTCGGCGCGATTCTCTCAAATCAAGCGAAGCGGGACTGAAATATTTTGTCCTTGGCGCGCTCGCCTCCGGCATGCTCCTTTACGGTGCCTCAATGGTCTATGGATTCAGCGGATCCACAAATTTCACCAACCTTGCCGCCTTCTTGGCAGAGGGCGCGACGCCGTCTGTCGGCCTGATTGTCGGCTTGGTATTCGTGATCGTCGGCCTGGCCTTCAAGATCTCAGCAGTTCCGTTCCATATGTGGACTCCGGATGTCTATGAAGGCGCGCCAACTCCGGTGACGGCTTTCTTCGCGGCGGCGCCGAAGCTTGCCGCGATGGGCCTTTTCATGAGCGTCTTGGTGGGGCCGTTCGGCGGACTTGCGGCGCAGTGGTCTCAGGTCGTCATTGTCGTCTCGGTGACCTCAATGGTGCTTGGCGCTTTTGCCGCCATTGCCCAGACCAACATCAAGCGACTGATGGCTTACAGTTCCATCGGCCATGTGGGATATGCCTTGGTCGGATTGGCCTCTGGCACTAAGGACGGTTACAGCGCCGTTCTGGTATACATGGCGATCTACATCGTCATGACCCTTGGCACGTTCGCCGTAATTCTCGCGATGCGGCGAAACGGAAGTATGGTTGAAGACATAAGCGATTTGACTGGCTTGTCCAAAAACAACCCGGTCATGGCTGCCATGATGCTGATCTTCATGTTCTCAATGGCCGGAATTCCACCGCTCGCCGGATTCTACGCCAAACTCTATGTCTTTCTCGCGGCAGTCGATGCCGGTCTCTACTTCCTCGCCGTCATCGGCATGCTGGCAAGTGTGTTGGGGGCCTATTACTATATCCGTATCGTCAAATTGATGTATTTCGATGAGCCTGAAGAGGCGCTGGACCCGCATCCCGGTCGCGATCTTGGCCTGGTGCAATTCGTTGCCGGTATGGCGACTCTGCTGTTCTTCTTGGTTCCCGGAGTGCTTGTCGGAGCTGCTGACAAAGCGGTATTTAGTCTGGCCAGCGGATAAGCGTTCCATGCTCCGTTCACTCAAGGTCGATGACTCCAGAATCGACCAAACAATGTCTTCCACGACACCACAACAGACTGTTCACCGCTTTACCGTTGTTGGCAGCACGAACGACGAAGCCAAGACACTCGCTGTCGCGGGTGCGCTTCATGGTACGATCGTCCGATCAGACTCCCAGACAGCAGGGCGGGGTCGGCATGGTCGTCGTTGGGAGTCGTCAGTCGGCAATCTCTACCTTTCATATATCTTCCGGCCAGAAACCCGTGTTCGGACGGCAGCCCAGATTGGCTATATCGCTGCCGTCTCGGTAGCCGAGATCATAGAAGAACTCGCTGTCGATGTCGTCCAGGTTACCTGTAAATGGCCGAACGACGTACTGGTGGATGGTAAAAAAGTTTGTGGAATCCTGGCTGAATCATCTGTATCTCCCGGTGGTACTCTGGACTGGATCGTTATCGGTATTGGAATCAACCTGACTTCCCATCCGCACGACGTGCGTTGGCCGGCTACGAATCTCCAGGCTGCCTTCAAGCGATTCATCGTGGCGGATGAAGTCTTCGAAGCCCTGACATGCCGTCTGCATGGATGGATGGATTCATGGCTGGACGCGGGATTTGATCGAGTTCGGCGGGCGTGGCTCAATCGCGCTTGGTCGATCGACTCCGACATCACGGTGGCTTTGCAAGGGCGCTCGGTGACCGGCCGGCTCGTCGGCCTCGACACGGAGGGTGCCCTCATCCTCCAGAGAGTCGACGGCGCAAAAGAAACTATCCACTATGGCGAGGTTTTTCCCGCCGAGACGCGCTGATGTTACTGGCCATCGATTCCGGCAATACCAACATTGTCTTTGGTGTGCACGACGGCGCCAATTGGCGGGGCGTCTGGCGCAGTTCCACCAAAAGCGACAAGACTGCCGACGAACTGGCTGTCTGGATGATGCAACTCTTCGAAATGAAGGGTTTGGATCGCGATGCCGTGGATGCAGCCATTATTGCTAATGTTGTTCCGAGCACGGATTTCAATCTTCGCTCCCTCTGCCGGGATCACTTCGGAATCCACCCCTTGGTGGTGGGGGATGCCGATCTTGTACTCGGCATCAAGCTGCTGACTCAGGCGCCGGAAGAAACCGGTGCCGATCGGGTCGTCAATACAATTGGCGCTTATGTGGCCTATGGCGGGCCCTTGATCGTGATCGATTTTGGGACAGCGACGACCTTCGATATCGTGGACGCCGACGGCAACTATTGCGGCGGCGTTATCGCACCCTCTGCCGGTCATTCAGTAGAGGCGCTCCACCAAGCTGCGGCGCAATTGCCGCGAGTTGATGTGCGCAAGCCCGGATCAGTGATTGGTACGGCGACGGTCCCAGCGATGCAGTCCGGCATATATTGGGGCTATGTCGGTCTGATCGAAGGTCTGATAGGAAGAATCCGGCAGGAGCGGGGCGAGCGGATGAAAGTCATCGCCACTGGCGGCTTGGCTGAAGTGTTTCATTCGGCTACCGATGCAATTGACATGCTGGATCGCGATATCACGCTGCGCGGTCTGGCTGAAATCTATCGGCGTAACCAGCCATCGTGATCGCTGGTTGCCAGAGACAGGACGCATGAGCAGGGATCAGTTCCTTTTCCTACCGCTGGGTGGAGCCGGAGAGATCGGGATGAACCTCAATCTCTTCGGATTTCGAGATCGTTGGTTGATGGTTGACCTTGGTATCACCTTTGGCAATTCATCGACGCCAGGCATTGATGTTGTCACCCCGGATCCTCGGTTCATTGCCGAGCGACGCGACAAACTGGATGGTTTGGTCCTGACTCACGCCCACGAAGACCATCTGGGTGCGGTAGTCTATCTTTGGCCACGACTGCAATGCCCCATATATGCGACAGGTTTCACGGCTTCCGTGTTACGCCGGAAATTGTCCGAAGCTGGACTCGAGGAGGAGGTTTCGGTCACGCTCGTCGATGTGGGAATGCCTTTCGACATAGGTCCGTTCAATATTGAACTTGTTCGCCTGACCCACTCGATTCCAGAGCCAAATGCCTTGGTCATCCGAACGCCCCTTGGGTCTGTATTTCATACTGGTGACTGGAAACTGGATCCGGATCCCCTGATTGGCGAGGCCGTCGATGAGGCCGCAATTCGACGGATCGGCGACGATGGAGTCCTTGCGCTAATCGGCGATTCCACAAACATCTTTAACGCTGGTCGCTCGGGATCTGAAGCATCTGTGCGAGAAAGCCTCAAGACCCTTGTCGCAAGGTATCAGGGGCGTGTCGCCATTGCTGCTTTTGCTTCCAATGTTGCTCGCCTTGAAACGATTGCCGAAGTCGCGACAGCAACCGGAAGACACGCGGCCCTGTGTGGTCGATCCCTGTGGCGAATGAATGACGTCGCTCGTGAGAACGGCTATCTGCGCAATATTCCGTCATTCCTGACTGAAGAAGAGGCATCGCATTTGCCACGCGACAAGGTTCTAATCGCCTGCACAGGCAGCCAAGGCGAGTCGCGCGCCGCGCTAGCTCGCATTGCTTCGGATACTCATCCGAGGATTGTCCTCAACGAGGGTGACACAGTGATTTTCTCGTCCCGCAAAATACCGGGCAATGAACTGGCGATCAGTCGTCTCCAGAACATGTTAGTGCATCGCGGCATTGAAATCGTTACAGAATCGGATCATTTCGTTCACGTCAGCGGTCATCCGGCGCGTGACGAACTAATTGACATGTATAGGTGGATCCAACCACAAATTGCTGTGCCAGTTCACGGCGAGCGGCTGCATCTTCACGAACACGCCCGGCTTGCACGGCGATGTCAGGTCCCGCAAGCATTGGTGGCAACGAATGGAGACATGGTCCGTCTTGCACCAGGCCCGGCTCAAGTTGTGGAAACGGTTCATGCCGGGCGTCTTGCCGTCGAAGGAGATAACCTCTTGCCGATCGACGGCCCGGTTGTACGCGAACGCCGCCGCCTCATGTTCAACGGTGCAGTGATGGCAACCGTCATAGTCGATTGTAGCGGTAATCTTCTGGATGAGGCGATCGTCACGCTGGCAGGATTGGGGGGAGAAGATGACGAAAAGGATGATGCATTGTATCAGAACGTCACTACCGCGATCACGGACGCAATTGACGAATTGTCCCCAAATACCCGGCGCGCCGACAATGTGCTTGAACGTGCCGCGCGCGGCGCTATACGGCGTGTTATTCGGAAAGAAACCGGGAAAAAACCGATAACCGACGTACACGTTGTTAGGCTTACGCCTGAATTGATCACAAGTGCAGAAGCATGATCGATAGATTGAACCATGTGGCCATCGTCGTCCCGGACCTGGATGCAGCCGCTACAATTTACCGGGAAACCTTGGGCGCCCGGGTGTCTGCGGCAAAGGACATGCCGGAGCACGGGGTAACAACCGTATTTGTCGAATTGGACAATACGAAGATTGAGCTTCTTCACCCACTCGGTAGCGGATCGCCGATCCAAAATTTCCTGGACAAGAACCCTTCTGGCGGGATGCATCACGTGTGCTATGAGGTCACCGACATCATTGAGGCCCGAGATCGTCTGAAGGCCGAAGGCGCCCGCGTCCTTGGCGACGGCGAGCCCCAAATCGGTGCGCATGATAGGCCGGTGTTGTTCCTGCATCCCAAGGATTTCTGCGGAACGCTCGTGGAGCTTGAACAGATCTAGGCTGGAGGCGTGCGGTCCTTGACAGTCTTCGGCGCTATTGTTGTCTTCACGATCATCTGGTGGTTGTTCTTCTTCATGTTGTTACCATGGGGAGTACGTCGGGAAGAATCGCCCGATATCGGACACGATGCCGGTGCGCCAGTGCAGCCTTATTTGTGGCGCAAGGCGGCTATGGCCACAATTCTGGGAATGGTTGTTACTGCAGCGATCTGGTGGGTCATCGAAAATTACCTTGCGACCTGAATACGCTGGTCGAAACAAAGGCGCTAGTTTGTATCGTCGATCCCGCGCTGAACCATTGCGGCGATAAATTCCAGAGCAAAAATGTTTCACGAAACCCTTTTCAAAGTGGTAACGTCGCCAAGTGGCATTCCAACATTTTCAATCATTTGCGGTACTCTGACCCTAGTGAAATCAGCACTACTGTTGTGCAACCTAAAATAGGTGGCGACAAAGTTCTATGATCGGTGGGGCAAGAAGGTTTCTAGAGACCCACACTGGTGGACTGTAGTGACACATTATTGACAGCAAAAGGTAGCGGATAGTCGTGAAGAGCACCGCGGTGGCGAAATCGCTTTGGGCAAGCTGATATGGCGGAAGGAACAGCCTGTCAGTTTCCTAGGAGAAGTTGTGACTTGATTATTGTTCCCAGACAGAAAAGAATGGCCTTGCCACTTTATCTTTGTCTGACAAATCTTAAGCCAATTTTTGCCAACCAGGATGCGGACCATCGCCTGGGCTGAGTTCAACTGGTGGCAAGCCTGCATTGCAGTGTTGTCCTAATAGGATCAAGACCCTGAGGTCAGTTCTGCCAAGTGAGCGGACAGGGTCGTTGCGCCACCTGAGAGTTTCCATGCGCTTATCCCGCTTCTTCCTGCCAATCCTCAGAGATGCACCTGCCGACGCACAGATCGTCTCTCATCGTTACATGTTGCGTGCTGGTATGGTGCGGCAGGCGAGCGCCGGAATCTATTCTTGGCTGCCGCTGGGGCTTCTGGTGCTGAAAAAGATCGAACAGATTGTACGAGAGGAGCAGGATCGGGCTGGCGCGGTCGAGATGCTGATGCCGACGATCCAGTCAGCCGACCTATGGCGCGAAAGTGGTCGCTATCAAGACTATGGTAAGGAGATGCTGCGCATACAGGATCGTCACAAGCGGGAAATGCTGTACGGGCCGACCAACGAGGAACTCATCACAGACATTTTTCGATACTCGATCCAATCCTATCGCGATTTGCCGATGAATCTCTACCACATTCAGTGGAAATTCAGGGACGAAATACGCCCCCGCTTTGGTGTGATGCGCGGCCGCGAATTTTATATGAAGGATGCCTATTCGTTCGCGCTTGGCTACGCCGCCGCCGTCCATGCCTACAACCAGATGTTTGTTTCCTACCTGCGTACCTTTGCTCGCATGGGATTGCAGGCGATTCCGCTGCGCGCTGAGACGGGACCAATCGGAGGCAATCTGAGCCACGAATTCATCATTCTAGCGGAAACAGGCGAAAGCGCCGTATATTGCCACAAAGACCTGCTGGACTTGGACATTTCTACCACAAGCGTAGACTATGATGGCGACCTGCAATCCGTCGTCGATTACTGGACGGACCTCTACGCCGCTGCGGACGAGAAGCACGATCCGGATACGTGTCCCGTAGCTCCAGAAGATCTGGTGGAAGCCAAGGGTATCGAGGTGGGCCATATCTTCTATTTCGGCAGCAAGTATTCTGAACCGATGGGTGCAGTGGTAAGTGGGCCGGACGGTAAGGAAGTGCCGGTGGAAATGGGTAGCTATGGTATCGGGGTGTCACGTCTCGTAGGGGGAATCATCGAAGCAAGCCACGACGACGACGGAATCGTCTGGCCCGAAGCGGTCGCGCCGTTCGATGTTGGTCTGATCAACCTGAAGGCTTCTGACGAGGCCTGCGCGGTAGCGTGCGAGTCGCTCTACGGGAAGCTACTGGCCGCCGGACGCAGCTGCCTGTATGATGATAAAGACGACAGCGCCGGGACCAAATTCGCGCGAATGGACCTGATCGGCTTGCCATGGCAGCTCATCGTCGGCCCCCGTCGCCTCAGGACTGGTATGGTGGAATTGAAGAACCGAAAGACCGGCGAACGGGTGGAAATTTCTCCTGAGTCCGCCCTTAGCCGTCTTATCGACCAGCAGATAGGTTAACCACCGGTCGAGAAACATGGCTGTATTCTCCCCCGTGGAGCGTATGGTAGCATTCCGCTACCTGCGTCCGCGTCGCAAGGAAGGCTTCATTTCGGTTATTGCCGCCTTTGCCTTCATGGGTATCACGATAGGGGTGGCGACTCTGATTATCGTCATGTCGGTGATGAACGGATTTCGGGCCGAGTTGCTGTCCCGCGTGCTGGGTTTCAACAGTCATTTGGTGATCTACGGTCTGGATGGCCGCATCCGTGATTATGACGATATGGTTGCGAGGATTCGCCAGATCGGTGGCGTTGTCACCGCGGTCGCTGTCGTCGACGGCCAAGCCATGGCCACGGTAGGTAGTCGCAACACCGGCGCCTTCGTGCGGGGCATGAAGATGGAGGATTTGCAGGATCACTGGCTGCTAAAGGACAAGCTGACACCCGGTGCCATAGATCGTTTCGATTACGGTACGTTGGTCTTGGGACAACGCATGGCCGTCCATCTTCGGGCCAACGTCAAGGACATAGTGAGGTTGGTCTCGCCAACATGCGATGCGACTCCTGTAGGTTGCGTCCCGATAATCAAGTCCTTTGGCGTCGCCGGCCAGTTCAGTATCGGTATGTCGGAATATGATCGAGCCTACCTGTTCATGCCGCTAGCAACCGCTCAGGAGTTCTTCAGGATTAAAAACGGCGTCTCCAATATCAAGGTCATGGTCGAAAACCCTGACAAGGTGGAGGATATCGCCCGTAAGATTACCCTGTTGCAAATCCCGTATGTACGGATTCGTACCTGGAAGGATATCCATTCGACTTTTTTCGGTGCCCTGCAGGTCGAGCGGAACGTCATGTTCCTGATTCTGACGCTGATCATCATCGTCGCAGCTTTTAACATCATTTCAAGCATGATCATGCTGGTGAAGGAAAAAGGAGAGGCGATCGCCATCCTCCGAACCATGGGAGCGACACGCGGCAACGTCATGCGCCTGTTTTTCATGACGGGATCAGCTATTGGCGTCGTCGGAACAATCTTCGGAGTGCTTCTGGGTCTGGGAATTTCCTATAATGTCGACCAGATCAAACGCTGGATCGAATCGATCTTTGGACAAGAACTGTTTCCGGCGACAGTCTACTTCCTGTCCCGTCTGCCGTCTAAAGTCGATTTCCATGAAGTCTGGCAGATTGTGATCATGGCCTTGCTCCTGACGTTCCTGTCAACGATCTATCCTGCTTGGCGGGCGTCACACCTTGATCCGGTGACGGCCTTGCGTAATGAATGACCAATCGGCCTGTGCCGATATCCCGGCCGATGGAAAAGAGCCGACCGACGAGGCTTTGGCCGAGGAAGCGCCGCTGCTTACCTTGTCGAATATCACGAAGACATTTCAGCAGGCCGACCGTCAGGTCGAAGTCTTGAAGTTGGTCAACCTTTCCATCTATCGCGGTCAGATAGTTGCGCTGGTCGGTCCGTCCGGCATCGGCAAATCGACACTCCTCCATATCGCAGGATTACTGGAATCGCCTAGCAGCGGTGTCGTTTCTATCGAGAAACGAGAATGCAACGGCCTGTCGGACTACCAGCGGGCGCGGCTGCGCCGCCGATTTCTCGGCTTTGTCTACCAGCATCATCATCTTCTTCCGGAATTCACGGCGCTGGAAAACGTGATGCTGCCCCAGATGCTCGCTGGCGTCCCTCGCGGCGCAGCCAAGGCACATGCGGCTGATCTGTTGGACGAGATGGGCCTGACGGAACGGGCGACGCATCGTCCGGCAAAGATGAGCGGCGGTGAGCAGCAACGCGTCGCCATTGCGCGGGCGATCGCGAACGGCCCCTCCATCCTGCTTGCCGATGAACCGACCGGTAATTTGGACCATGGCACTGCCGAACGGGTCTTCCGGCAGATATTGAGTCTGGCTCATCAAACACGCATCGCGGCGCTGGTCGTTACTCACAACTTGGAACTGGCGAACCGGATGGATCGTATTCTGGAATTGCAAGATGGACAGATTATCGAGCGCCAGAAACCATAAATTGGGGTTAACCACAGGGTATGCTCCAGATATTGTGCGAAAGACGCAGTTCAGGTAACGTTTCGGTTCTTCTACCCATCGTGTCGTTCAATCATGGCCCACGCCGACTTTGTCCATTTGCGGATCCATTCCGCCTACTCTCTCAGCGAAGGCGCCCTCAAAATTCCGGACATCGCAGCGCTTTGCCGGGAAAACCGAATGCCGGCCGCAGCGATCACCGATACAAACAACTTGTTCGGTGCGTTGGAGTTTTCGCAAACCTGTGCAAAGGAGGGCGTGCAGCCCATCATTGGTTGCCAACTATCGGTTGCTTTCGAAACGCCGGAGCCGGGCCGACCCGTCGAAGAGTTCCTCGATCAACTCGTGCTTCTGGCACAGGATGATATCGGTTACACCAATCTTCTGAAGCTTTCCTCTCATGCGTTTCTGGCTACGGAGGGCAGGGATGCGACCCATGTCACCGGAGACATGCTTCATCAACATGCCGATGGTCTGATCGCTCTGACAGGTGGTCTTCGGGGGCCCCTATGTCGTTACCTTCTTGCAGGTCAAGGCGATGCAGCAGAGGCCGCCTGTGAACGCCTGAAAGGATTGTTTGGCGATCGGCTCTATATCGAGGTCAGCCGACAGGGATTGCGTGAAGAAGCATTGGTAGAACCCAAGCTGCTCGCCTTGGCTGATGCCTTCAAATTGCCGCTTGTAGCCACTAACGAAGCCTACTTTGCCGAAGAGGGCATGTTTGCAGCCCACGATGCTCTGCTGTGTATTGCGGAAGGTGCCTATGTCAGCGAGCCCGACCGTCGGCACCTGACTCCAGAGTTCCGTTTCAAGACAGCACAGGAAATGCGGGCGCAATTCGCCGACATTCCCGAGGCTCTCGACAACACGGTGATAATTGCCCAGCGGTGTGCCGTCATGTCGGAGACCCGGGATGCAATTCTGCCTCGCTACGAATCCGGCGCCGGCCGCAGTGAAAACGATGAACTCCGGCACATGGCAGTTGCTGGCCTGGAAGATCGATTGCGCGATCACGTGTACAGCGCCAACTCAGGTGAGGAGGAACGCAGGACTGTTGCGACTCCCTATCATGAACGGCTGAATTTTGAACTTGACGTGATCAAATCGATGGGCTTCCCGGGATACTTCCTGATCGTTGCTGATTTCATTCAGTGGGCAAAGGGACAAGGCATTCCCGTTGGTCCTGGACGAGGCTCTGGCGCTGGCTCGGTGGTGGCGTGGGCACTCACTATCACTGACTTGGATCCACTCCGTTGGGGCCTTCTATTCGAACGCTTTCTCAATCCCGAGCGAATTTCGATGCCGGATTTCGACATCGACTTCTGCCAAGAACGCCGGGATGAAGTCATTCGGTATGTTCAGCAGAAATACGGTGCGGACAGGGTCGCCCAGATCATCACATTCGGCAAGCTACAGGCCCGGGCGGTCCTGCGGGATGTTGGCCGTGTCCTCCAGATGCCATACGGCCAAGTCGATCGTTTGTGCAAGTTGGTACCGAACAACCCGGCAAAGCCAGTGACGCTCCAGGAAGCCATTGAGATGGAACCGCAACTTCAGGAGCATCGCCACCAAGATGAAGGCGTGGCCGGACTGATCGACATCGCACTGAAGCTTGAAGGCCTTTACCGCCACGCTTCAACTCATGCAGCTGGCGTCGTGATTGGCGATCGCCCGCTGGACCATCTAATCCCGCTCTACCGCGATCCGCGCTCGGACATGCCGGTCAGCCAGTTCAACATGAAAGACGTGGAAAAGGCGGGACTGATCAAGTTTGATTTCCTTGGCCTGAAAACCTTGTCGGTCCTGCAGCGTGCGGTTGATTTGCTGCAAGATCGCGGCGTCATCGTTGATCTGAACCGTCTGCCGCTGGACGATCCGGCAACCTATGCCATCATGTCCCGCGCCGATACGACGGGGGTATTTCAGTTGGAAAGTGCCGGTATGCGTGATGTCCTCAGCAAGTTGAAACCAGACCGATTTGAAGACATCATTGCCGTCGTGGCGCTCTTTCGCCCTGGCCCGATGGAGAACATCTCCGCATATATCAACCGAAAACACGGTCGCGAAGCTGTCACCTATCAGCATCCAAAACTGGAAGCCATCCTGAAGGAAACGTTCGGTATTCCTATCTATCAGGAGCAAGTACAACAGATGGCGCGCGACCTGGCCGGCTATACTCTTGGCGGCGCAGATATTTTGCGTCGTGCGATGGGTAAGAAGATCAAGGCGGAGATGGACGCTCAGGGCGAAACCTTCGTCAAGGGATGTGCCAAGCACAGCGACATCAACCGAAATCTGGCGCAGCAGATATTCGATACCATGGCGGCGTTTGCTGGCTATGGCTTCAACAAGTCTCACGCTGCCGCGTATGCTCTTGTGGCCTATCAGACCGCTTGGTTAAAGGCTAACTACCCGGTCGAGTTCTATGCTGCATCCATGTCGTTCGATATGGGCAGTACCGACAAGATTGCGAGTTTTCGACGTGAACTGAAGCGCGAAGAAATACGTCTTTTGCCGCCAGACATCAATCAGTCCGGGGTGTCCTTCACGGTAGAGGATGGCGCTGTTCGTTATGCGCTTGCCGCACTGAAGAATGTTGGTGCGGGCGCAATGGAGAGCCTGGTTGACGAAAGGGAGAAGAACGGTCCGTTTCGGGATATTGCCGACTTGGCAAATCGACTGGACAACACCGTCATCAACAAACGCCAACTCGAGAATCTCGCCAAGGCCGGTACCTTGGACTCGCTGTCGTCGAACCGGCGAAAACTGTTCGAAGGCGTGGAATCGATTACCCGTCTTTCGGCCGCTGCTGCCGATAATCGGTCCAACTCACAGGACTCCCTGTTCGACAATGATTCGGATATGGCTGGCGCCGCCCTTCGTCTGCCGGACCTTCCTGATTGGGAGGTGACCGAGCGCCTGCACCATGAGTTTGATGCTGTAGGCTTATATCTTTCGGCGCATCCATTGGACAGTTTCGCGGCGAGTCTCAAGAAGATGGAAGTGGTGACTTATGCGGAACTGATTTCCATGACGACCAATGGGTCGATGCCGCCCGGTGCCCGGCTGGCTGGGATCATGATTGGCCTCAAGGAACGACGTAATTCCAGTGGCAGCAAGTTCGCATTTGTGCAGCTCAGTGACTCCAGCGGTATCTACGAAGTGACTGTCTTTTCGGAAGCGCTGGCGAACAGCCGTAAGCTTCTTGATGAAGCTGTGGAGTTCAATACACCGCTTGTGGTCAGTGTTGATGTCCGGCTGGAGGAAGGCAATTCGGCTCGACTTTTGGTTCGCTCCTTCACCACGCTGGATTCAGCAGTTGCTGGTATGATCGCTGGCTTCAGGATATACATTGGCGACGGTGACGCGATTGCCCCGCTGAGTGGACTACTGTCTCGCGAGCAGGGCGGTCATGGAATCGTTGATGTGATTGTTCCGTGGAGAGACAGGGAAGCGAGGGTTCGTTTGGCGGTATCTGTCAAAACCGATACCGCTATCCAGCAGGCGATAAAGTCAATCCCAGGTGTCAATCACGTCGAAGAACTTCAAATTCCTGCATAAGATCAACAAGGGTGGTAAACGCTCGACGAAGGCCGGAAATAGAACTCCGGCTACACGTCACCTGCTGGCCGATGATCGGGCCGGGAATGTGCGCTCAACGAAGGTCGGAGGTGGAACCCCGACTACATCCGCTGAACTGTAAGCGGCTAGGGGACCTTCCGGAAGGATTTGTGATCTTTGAGACTCACGCCTTTGAAATGGGCAGGAAGCGAGTTCTGCTCGAACGCGCCCGGGGCGAGACGCCGCTGTTCGTGAAGGAGGTCTCGGTGGATGGCGCGCGCCATGTCGT
This sequence comes from Rhodospirillaceae bacterium, assembly GCA_026709535.1. Taxonomy (GTDB): domain Bacteria; phylum Pseudomonadota; class Alphaproteobacteria; order Bin65; family Bin65; genus Bin65. The sequence goes on along the minus strand of JAPOST010000002.1, from coordinate 25,766 downwards.
GTGCCCAACGAGGCGGAGGCCGAAAAGGACCGCGCCGACCGGCAGGCGATGGTCGAGGGCCTGAAACAGCGCCTGCCGTCGCTACCTGCGCCTCATGGGCGCGGGCAAGGCGTTCGAGATCGACGCCAGCAAGAGGCTCGCTTCGACGGCGTCCTCGCCGAGGTCGATGGCGCCACGCTGCGCCTCTGCTGCGCTTGGACATGCCGAGAACCCCGGCTTTCGCGATCGCGCGCGAAATCGTGGACGGACGGCGTTCCAACTCGCGGGCCATCGCTCTATGTCAGTCAGGGGGCGGGAGCCCTGGGGCATGACAATCTCCCTTTTCCAACGAAGGGATGGTCACCGCCATTGGGCCCATGCGCAACATCATGGGTCGCCGAGGCCGGAACTCAACCACCTCACGGGTTGCACTTCACTGTGAAACGGGGGGAATTTAGCCGCCCGAAAGATCCCAGATAGCTTGATGGATGCACAGAGTTGCGGAAGCCACGCAGCGGGACAGGAACGGCTGTGTTTATCCAGATACGCAGGAGAAGAAGCCACGCTGTCCGAGTATTGATAAGGTTCCCTGCTTTCTTGATGAAGACGTGCGGACGTCGACGACCGATTCAAATTCTCCGAGAATTTTACGAGTTTGTTTCCGATACCGAAGCTTTTAGCAGGCAAGGCAACAAACGCCGCCCCAATTGCCAGTGAAATAGACAAGAGCTTATTACCTGACACTGGGATAATAGCCGTACAGACGGTGAGACAGTAGAGCGACTGACAAGCGGATTTTCACGCTTTACATATACTTGCAGGTCAAAACTTGGTTCCATAGCATCCGTGTTGAGCCGTACCGTCACCGTGCGCGACATCGCCATAGCAAGCGACAGACCGTTTGTTCTGATTGCTGGTCCATGCGCCATGGAATCTCGCGGTCATGCGCTGGAGATGGCAGCGGCCGTGAAAGAAGCGGCTGAAAATGCAGGTATTCGGGCAATCTACAAATCCAGTTTCGACAAAGCCAATCGGACCAGCGTGAACAGTCCGCGCGGGATTGGTCTGGAAAAGGCGCTCAACATTTTTGATGACGTGCGCTCAGCAACTGGCTTGCCAATTCTGAGCGATGTGCACACGGAAAAACAATGTGCTGTAGCTGGCGAGATACTGGATGTATTGCAAATCCCGGCATTCCTGTGCCGCCAGACCGATCTTCTGATTGCTGCAGGTGAGACCGGCAAGGCAGTGAATGTCAAGAAGGGCCAGTTCCTGGCGCCATGGGACATGCAGAACGTTGTTGCCAAGATTTCCAGTACCGGAAATACGAATATCCTGCAGACCGAGCGTGGCACCAGCTTCGGCTACAATACGCTGATAACCGACTTCCGCAGCCTGCCCATCTTGGCGCAGAACGGCTATCCGGTGGTTTTCGATGCGACGCACTCGGTCCAGCAACCGGGTGGGAAGGGTCATGCATCGGGCGGGCAGCGAGAGTTCGTACCTGTTCTGGCACGTGCCGCGGTCGCAGTGGGCGTAGCTGCCATCTTTATGGAAACCCATCAGGATCCGGATAACGCTCCTAGCGATGGACCGAATATGGTTCCGGTACAGCAACTTCCGTCGTTATTAAAATCCTTGGCTGCTCTTGATATTCTCGCCAAGGAAGTTCCTGTAAGCTTCGCCTGATCTCCACCCATTTCGACACAGATTTGTCATGACCGATATCGTCAAGCTCATCGCTCGCGAAATTCTGGATTCACGGGGCAATCCGACTGTTGAAGTCGATGTATACCTTGAGGACGGTAGTTTTGGGCGCGCTGCTGTGCCTTCTGGGGCTTCTACCGGTACCCATGAAGCACTGGAAAAACGTGACGATGATACCAGCCGTTATGGCGGTAAAGGAGTGCTTGAAGCTGTCAGTACTGTCAACGGGGATATCTTCAAGGCATTGGTCGGTGTCGATGCGCGTGAACAGATCTTTGTCGATCATCTCATTCGGGATCTGGACGGTACGACAAACAAGGGCAATTTGGGTGCCAACGCCACCTTGGGCGTCAGTTTGGCTGTTGCGAAAGCTGCTGCTGCCTCGTCCGGCCAACGACTCTACCGTTATCTGGGTGGTTCGATTGCAGCGGTCTTGCCGGTGCCGATGATGAATATCGTCAATGGTGGCGCCCATGCAGACAACCCGATCGACATTCAGGAATTCATGATCATGCCGGTCGGCGCCAATACGTTTGCAGACGGATTACGTATGGGTGCAGAAGTCTTTCATGCCCTGCGCACGGGTTTGAAGAAAGCCGGGCACAATACGAATGTCGGTGACGAGGGGGGCTTTGCTCCCGATTTGAATAGTGCCGATGAGGCGTTGGGTTTCGTGGCCGATGCCGTTGTGGCCGCAGGGTATTCGTTGGGGGATGATCTGGTCCTTGCGGTGGATGCTGCTTCTAGCGAATTCTTCAAGAATGGTCGGTATGTCTTAGCGGGAGAGGGTAAAGTCCTTTCCTCTGACGATATGGTAGCTTACTGGCAAAACTTGGTCGAGCGCTACCCGATCGTTTCGATCGAAGATGGCATGGCCGAAGACGACTGGGGTGGCTGGAAGGCGCTGACTGATGCCATAGGCGACCAGATACAACTGGTTGGCGACGACCTGTTCGTTACTAGTCCGGCACGAATAGCTAGAGGCATCGAAAAGGGCATAGCCAACTCGGTCCTGATCAAGGTCAATCAGATAGGCACGTTGACCGAAACGCTTGAAGCCATCGACCTTACCCACCGTTCCTGTTACAAATCAGTCATGTCTCATCGGTCCGGCGAAACCGAGGACACGACAATTGCGGATCTCGCAGTGGCGACCAACTGCGGTCAGATCAAGACTGGATCGCTCTCCCGATCCGACCGACTGGCCAAATATAACCAGCTTCTACGTATTGAGGAACAGCTTGGCTCTGTTGCCCGATATCCCGGAAGGAATATTTTGCGATCAAAAAAATAATTTAAATCAGATCATTATCATTTTTTTCTCATGAATTAGTTTAATAAGACTATTCCAAGGAAGCTTCAAGAGCCTGTCGACGTCGGTGGTCGGAAGTGGCGCCGGATTTCCGGTCAAGGCATCGCTGTTCCCAAATACAGGTCCACTTCCGCCGTGCTGCAATCGCACCTTGTCATTTAGCATCTTCGAATGGATTGGCTGGTCCCTTCGCAAAATGCCAGCGCAGCCTCGCGCTCTCGTGCTTTCATGTACTACTATGTGATGGATGAATGCTTCATTCCGATTTCACACTCATCGTTGCTCGCGTGAGCGGGCGAGATTCAGAACTCTGCTGGAGCGTCGAATTTCTTGTTGACCTGCACTCATCCACATGATTTCGATCTGATGGTGCGAGAAATCGGAATGCTGGCGTGTAAATGAAAGTCATAATTTTACCGATGATCGCTGCCTTGTGCCTGTCCTACTTGGGTTTTCACACGATCCAGGGTGATCGAGGGTTGCGGGCTTGGGCTTTGCTGAAAAATCGTCAGATCGACGCCCAAGAACAGTTGAATACGACCCGCCGGAAGCATGATTGGCTGGTCCACAAGGTAGGCCTGATGCGGCCTGGCCAGTCCGATCCGGATATGCTGGACGAAGCCTTTCGCCGCCAACTGTATCTTGGACGAAAAGACGAAATCGTCATTCGCTATCGCAAACCTTTGCCGATCAAATAGTCGGCCGGCTTCTTCATTGACCGGACGCTGGCCACGGTCGGTGAAAACGTATCAAATTTAGTTCTTGTCCTGAACCTGTGACCTGTACCATCGTGCTTCTGTCCGATCGGGTCAAATATTGGGTGATGTGTAGTGGCCACTAGAGCAGCGAAAGCGGATTCCGAATCTCAAGAAGAACTTCTGTCCTATTATAGAGACATGCTCATGATCCGGCGTTTCGAGGAAAAAGCCGGTCAGCTATACGGCATGGGATTGATCGGCGGGTTTTGTCACCTCTACATCGGGCAGGAAGCTGTCGTGACCGGGATGCAGGCCGCCATCCGAAAAGGCGATTCTGTCATCACCTCCTACCGCGATCACGGGCACATGCTGGCTTGCGGCATGGACCCCAAAGGCGTCATGGCAGAACTCGCAGGCAGGGAAGGCGGTTATTCCGGGGGCAAGGGTGGATCCATGCACATGTTCAGTATGGAGGAACGCTTCTTTGGCGGTCACGGCATCGTGGCTGCACAGGTGCCTTTGGGAACCGGTATCGCGTTCGCCCACAAGTATCAACAGGATGGCGGCGTTTGCCTGACTTACCTCGGAGATGGCGCTGTCAACCAGGGGCAGGTGTATGAATCTTTCAATATGGCGGAGTTATGGGAGTTGCCGGTCATTTATGTCATTGAGAACAACAAGTACGGCATGGGGACGTCAGTCGAGCGGGCATCCTCGACCGTGGAACTGCACTTGCGTGGTACGGCTCATGGCATTCCTGGAGAAGCCGTTGACGGCATGGATGTGCTTGCGGTCAAGGCTGCAGGCGACAAGGCCGTCGCCCATGCCCGAGACGGCAAGGGCTCATACATCCTGGACATGAAGACTTATCGCTATCGGGGCCATTCGATGTCTGACCCGGCAAAGTACCGTTCGCGCGAAGAAGTCCGAAAGATGCGGGAAGAACGCGACCCGATTGAGCGAGTCAAGACCCGGCTGATGGAGAATGGTGTCGAAGAAGATGTGCTGAAGGACATCGACAAAGGAATCCGGAAAGTCGTCAACGAGGCGGCAGAGTTCGCACAGAACAGCCCCGAACCCGACCCGTCCGAGCTCTATACCGATGTTCTTGCCGCCTGAAAGCTAAGAAGCGCCAGCAACAAGAAACATTCGATCGCGGACCGGGACTAAGGAGAATTCATGGCAATCGAAGTGCTGATGCCGGCGTTATCACCGACGATGGAAGAAGGTACTCTGACCCGCTGGCTGGTCAAGCAAGGGGATAGTGTGTCTTCGGGCGACGTCATCGCGGAAATCGAGACTGACAAGGCCACAATGGAAGTGGAAGCCGTAGACGAAGGCGTCATCGGCAAAATCCTCGTGGCCGAAGGTACCGAAGGCGTAAAGGTCAACACGATCATCGCCTGGCTGCTGGAAGACGGTGAGGATACGAGTTTCATCGACGTTCCGGCTGCGCAAGCGGCATCTTCCAAGAACGACGATATCGGTGATACAGTGCCAAGCCGCCATGCCACTTCGACGACGGCTTTTGTTGCAGAAAACGACTATAGGGGTCCGACGGTCGAAGTTACGGTACGCGAGGCGTTACGCGATGCCATGGCGGAGGAGATGCGCCGCGACAGTCGGGTCTTCCTCATGGGCGAGGAAGTGGCGGAATACCAAGGAGCATATAAGGTCAGTCAAGGCCTGCTCGACGAGTTCGGTGCCAAACGGGTCATCGACACGCCAATCACCGAACACGGCTTTGCCGGTTTGGGAACCGGTGCGGCTTTTGCTGGTCTGCGCCCTATTGTCGAGTTCATGACATTCAATTTCGCCATGCAGGCAATTGATCACATTATCAACTCGGCCGCCAAGACGCGCTACATGTCGGGTGGACAAATGTCGTCACCTATCGTCTTCCGCGGCCCCAATGGGGCAGCGTCTCGGGTGGCGGCACAACACAGCCAAGAGTATTCCAGTTGGTATGCGCATGTTCCTGGCCTGAAAGTGGTTGCCCCTTGGTCCAGTGCCGATGCAAAGGGCTTGCTCAAAGCAGCCATCCGCGACGAAGACCCGGTTGTCTTCCTAGAGAACGAAATCTTGTACGGCCGGCCCGGCGAAGCACCCACGGATCCAGACTGGATTGTTCCCATCGGTAAGGCCAAGGTCGTTCGCGAAGGCAATGACGTGACTATCACCAGTTTCTCGCTGATGATGGAGACAGCGCTTCAGGCTGCTGAGGCGCTGGCGGAGCAGGGTATTTCTGCTGAAGTGATTGACCTGAGAACCGTTCGGCCGCTTGACTCAGAAACAATCGTCAACTCTGTGAAGAAAACCAATCGTCTGGTATCGCTGGAGGAAGGCTGGCCATTTGCCGGCATCGGCGCAGAACTCAGTGCCGTGATAATGGAGCGTGCTTTCGATGATCTTGATGCGCCGGTGATCCGAGTTTGTGGAGAGGACGTGCCTATGCCCTACGCGGCAAACTTGGAGAAGCTGGCGCTACCGAACATGGCGAAAGTTATACAGGCGGTGAATACTGTCTGCTATATTAACTAGCGAGGGTAGGGAAGCTCCCGTATGCCGATCAAGGTTACCATGCCGGCCTTGTCTCCGACGATGGAAGAAGGCACTCTTGCTCGCTGGCTGAAGCAAGAGGGTGATCAGGTCAACGCGGGCGACGTAATTGCCGAGATCGAGACCGACAAGGCAACGATGGAAGTCGAGGCCGTTGATGGCGGGGTTTTGGCCAAGATCGTCGTACCGGAAGGCGCCGAAGGAGTGAAGGTTAACGCCACGATTGCTTGGCTGCTGGAAGAGGACGAGGACGCCAGCGCCATTCCTGATGACGATGACGCCGAGCCAGTCTTCGCTGCGTCTTCCGGCGTCGATACGCCAGGGGTACCAGCACCCGCCACACAGGATTCGACCAAGGCGGCCGCACCGGTCACCACGAAGAATTCTGTCGCCGATCCGTCTACAATAAACGATGGTGATCGGGTAGTTGCTAGCCCGCTGGCACGGCGTATCGCGAAACGGGCCGGCCTTGATCTGAAGTCGGTCACCGGCAGTGGCCCGAATGGCCGGATTGTCAAGGCAGACGTTGAGACGGCATTGGCAGGCGATGCGCCAGCTCCAGCAGACCCGACCAGAATGTCGATCCGCGCTGAAACGATGGCATCGGCCCCGGCTCGGGAGATTCCGCACAGTAATGTCCGCAAGGTCATTGCCAGGCGTATGACGGAAGCTGACCGGGATATTCCGCAGATCTACCTGTCAGTTGACATGGAAATCGATCGGCTACTAGCTGCTCGCAAGGACATCAACACGGCGCTCGACGGCGCGGCGAGGATTTCCGTAAACGACATGATCATCAAGGCATCGGCCTTGGCGTTGCAGCGTGTTCCGGCAGTGAACGCCCAGTGGACCGACGCGGCGATGCTTCAACTGGGATCAATCGATATCTCCGTCGCCGTGGCGTACGAAGGCGGTCTGATTGCGCCGATCATCTTCGATGCCGATCTCAAGGGCTTGGCACAGATCTCCAACGAAATGAGAAGCTTGGCGGTTCGCGCCCGCGAGGGACGCCTGAAGCCGGAGGAATATCAGGGCGGTAGTTTCTCGGTCTCCAATCTCGGCATGTATGGCATCAGCCACTTTACCTCGATCATCAACCCTCCGCAGGCAGCCATTCTGGCAGTCGGCGCTGGCGAGCAGAAAGTGGTCGCAAGAGAGGGGGAGATGGCCATCGCCACGGTGATGACGTGCACCATGACCTGCGATCATCGTGTCATTGATGGCGCGCTGGGTAGTCAGTGGCTTGAGGCATTCAAGAGGTTCATCGAGCTCCCGATGAGCATGCTTGCCTAGCATGCGTCACATCATCAGGTGAAGAAGGCCCGGATACAGGGTCTTTGGCGCGGCTGAATGTCGAATCAGATCGGGAATGACGGCGAAAACGTGACAAAGGAAAGAAAGCAACATGGCCGACATGTCCTTTGATCTCATTGTCGTGGGCGGCGGGCCGGGCGGCTATGTTGCAGCAATTCGCGCTTCGCAGCTCGGCATGAAAACGGCTCTGATAGAGCGGGAGCATTTGGGCGGGATATGCTTGAACTGGGGCTGTATCCCAACCAAGGCACTCCTGCGCACATCTGAGGTCTATCACCTCATGCAGCATGCGGACAATTTTGGTTTGTCTGCGGACAACATAAACTACAATATCGAAAAAATCGTAAGACGCTCACGCCAGATCGCCAGCCGATTGAACGTTGGTGTCAAGCACCTGATGAAAAAGAACAAGGTCACGGTTTTTGAGGGCAGCGGCAAGCTGGCCGGAAACAGTCGGCTTGCAGTGATGGTCGATGGCAAGGACGTGGCACTGCTGACAGGCAAGTCCATTATTCTGGCAACCGGTGCCCGAGCTCGGACTCTGCCAGATGTCGAGCCAGACGGCATCCTTGTCTGGACTTATAAGGAAGCGATGGTACCGTCGGTCTTCCCGAAATCCCTGCTCGTGATCGGCAGTGGTGCAATTGGTATCGAATTTGCCAGTTTCTACCGTACTCTTGGAGCCGATGTGACGGTCGTCGAGATGTTCGATCGTATCCTGCCGGTCGAAGATGCGGAGATCTCTGCTTTTGCCCACCAGGCCTTCGAGAAACAGGGGATGAATCTACTCACAGGCGCCAAGGTTACCGGTGTCCGGAAGAGGAAGGATGACATCATGGCGACTGTCGAGAGCAACAAGGGCAGGCAAGATATCAGGGCCGAAAAGGCAATTCTTGCCATTGGCATTACTGGTAACATTGAAGAGATCGGTCTCGAAAATACCAGGGTTCAGACGGATCGCGGGCATATCGTCATCAACCAGTGGTGCGAGACCGGTGAACCGGGTGTCTACGCCATTGGCGATGTGGCGGGTCCGCCATGGCTGGCGCACAAGGCCAGCCATGAAGGCATCATTTGTGTCGAGAAGATCGCCGGCGTTGAAGGGGTCCACGCACTGGATGTCAGCCGTATTCCCGGCTGCACCTATTGCCGTCCCCAGATCGCCAGCATCGGATTGACTGAGGCGGCGGCCAAAGAAGCCGGCCACAAGGTCAGGATTGGTCGTTTTCCTTTCGCTGGCAACGGCAAGGCAATCGCGTTGGGCGACGATCAGGGTTTGGTGAAAACCGTCTTTGACGCGAAGACCGGTGAATTATTGGGTGCCCATATGGTCGGTTCGGAGGTTACCGAACTGATTCAGGGCTACGGCATTGCCAGGACCTTGGAGACGACCGAAGCGGAACTGATGCATACGGTCTTCCCACATCCAACTCTCAGCGAGATGATGCACGAAGCCGTTTTGGACGCATACGGACGGGTTATCCACTTTTAGTCTGGGCATTTCAGCAAGCAGGCACAGCCGGTTTGTGTTTTGTGTGACCATCAAGCGGACCACGACGACGCGATAAGGGAGCGTAGCGGCTGCAACATAGGAGGCTGGCCGGATTGAAACCCTTGCAATGGCAACGGGGCGCCGCTCATCAAGATCAGGAAAAGCAAGACTGCGTTATTGCTCTCCAAGTGTGGAACACCGGCCATCGCTTCCGAACAAGCAACTCCGCAGGTCAGCGTTATCCGGGAAGCATTGCATTGGCTTCATCATATCGGTGATGTGCAGTTGATCCTGCTATTGTTCGCAGTTCTTGTTGTTTGACGCCTCGAATTTCATCGCCAAGGTATGGGCGCGCAAGATGTGGACTGGCCGATGTCTAGATTTTCGGCATAGTTCCTGCTGCCGGCCTGTTTGTGTCCGCTGGATTTGGCAATGATGTACCAGAAATGAAGTTCGCATGTATTCCTTGCTCAGCCTTGTCGCCGAATCCGACCGTCGGTGTGTCCGTCTTCAACTGCACCCTCGCGTTGCTCTCTATCGACAGTTCTTCTGTTTGCGCGATGGCCGCGTCGGCGGGACCCATCAACAGGGCGACGGCAATCTGCTCCGATCATCTGGTGTTTGCTTCATAAGGCCCAGATGTCGAATATTGCCGCGCGCCCAACCTTCTCGAAGCCAAATGGCATACATGTTGTGGGCGATTGCCTACCATGCGCGCCGATCTGTCAGTTACCTGTAACCAATCACGGACGGGCTCGCCTCAAGCTTTTAACGCTTGAATTATTGCGAAACCATGACTCAAAATCCTTCTGATATCGACTGCTGGCGACGGCGTTTGACCTATCGATCATGGCATCGGGGCACCAAGGAACTGGACTTGTTGTTCGGGCCGTTCGCGGATGCCCTCATTGCCGACTTCGATGAGGTCGAACTCGATCAGTTCGACAAGTTGTTACTGGCACCGGATCCGGATGTTTACGATTGGATCATCGGGCGTGCTGCGCCAGATATCGAATACGATACGCCTGTACTCGTAAAGATCATTGCTTTTCATGACCAGCGTCATGCCTGACGCTGAAAGCCGGTTATCCGTCCCTGTCGGATCGCCAACCATCCTCCACGGTGTGCCGGCGGGAGTCGACGCGCGCCTGCTGGCTGGCATGGCGGCGGAAGGCGACCTGATTCATATCGCTGCCGATGATCGTCGGCTCAGCCAGATCGTATCTCTGGTGCGCTTCTTCGATCCGAAAACCTCTGTGCTGGAATTCCCCGCCTGGGATTGCCTGCCATACGACCGAACCTCGCCCAATGCTGACATTCTGGCGACCCGCGCGGCCACGCTGGCGCGGCTATCGAACCGCGGCGGCAGCAAGTCCCGTCTGATCATCACAACCGTCAGCGCTGCATTGCAGCGAGTGCCGCCGCTGCAAGCCTTTCAGAAATCTTTGATTGTACTCCAGAAAGGAAAGCGCACGCCAATGGATGCGCTGTTGCGGTACTTGCGCCGCCAAGGCTATCGCCGGGTCGGCACCGTGCGGGAGCCGGGAGAATATACCCTGCGCGGCGGGTTACTCGATGTCCATCCGCCTGGTCTCGACCATGCCGTCCGGCTTGATTTCTTTGGGGACGAACTGGAGGACATCCGTTATTTCGATCCCATCAACCAGCGCACGATAAAGACTGCTGAACGAATCGTCCTGCGACCCGTTTCCGAACTGGTGCTGACGGACGAGCGAATAACTCGGTTTCGCGAGAATTTCCGCGCAACCTTTCCCGGCGACCCGACGCGATATTCGTTGTACGAGGCGATCTCTGCTGGCCAGCTTTTCCCGGGCATGGAACACTGGCTCCCTCTGTTCTTTGATCGTATGTCGACCTTGTTCGACTATCTGCCCGCAGCATCTGTAACAATGGATTTTCAAGCCGATGACGCGGTAGGCGTCCGGCTCGACATGGTGGCGGATTATTTCCAGTCGCGGGACAGCATAATGCGGGAAGCATCACGCGAAAGCGGCATCTTCGTCTATCCGCCAGTTCCTGTCGAGCGCCTGTTTCTGGATCATGACGAGTGGAGCACGCTGACCAGTTCTTGCGGCGCGCGAACCTTGTCGCCCTTCGCGGGGGCTGATGGTGCGGCGATCGCGTCAATATCGGGCAAGGCAGGGCGAGATTTTGCGGATGCCCGCGCGGCGGCAAACCGACCGCTTGCCGAAGTGATTTGTAATCATCTCGAGGCCAAAGCCAATACCGGGCGGACGGTAATTGTATCCGCCAACAGCGAAGGTTCGGGCGATCGTCTTGCCCATCTGCTGAAAGAAGCTTGCGGGCTCGTGCTCCACAAAATCAATCATTGGTCTGACGCTGCTGGCGGCCTGTTTCTGACTGTAACGGAACTTGATCGCGGGTTTGAAGCCGATGACTTGGTCATGGTGACCGAACAGGACATGTTCGGGGAGCGGCTGGGGCAGCGGGCGCGGCGAGACCGAAAGGCGGATGCATTACTGACCGAACTGTCGACCTTGACCCAAGGCGATCTTGTTGTTCATCGCGAACATGGTATTGGCAGGTACGAAGGCCTGGAAACGGTCCTTGCAGGCGGCGCCGGCCATGACTGCTTGCGTGTCACCTACGAAGGCGGCGACACCCTGTTTGTGCCCGCTGAAAACATGGAAGTTCTCTCGCGATTCGGCAGTGACAGCGAGACCACTACCCTCGACAGGCTGGGCGGAGCGGCCTGGCAGGCCCGGAAAGCCAAGGTCAAGGACCGAATTACGGCGATGACCGGTCATTTGATTGCCATTGCCGCCCAGCGCGAACTGCGCAGGGCTCCAGTCATCTCCGTTGCTGATGGATCAAACGAGTTTGCCGCCCGGTTTCCTTTTACGGAAACCGACGATCAACTGCGCGCGATCGGCGAGACATTGGATGACTTGTCTTCCGGCCGCCCGATGGATCGGCTAATCTGCGGCGATGTCGGATTCGGTAAGACGGAGGTGGCACTTCGGGCGGCCTTCGCCGCAGTGATGGCCGGGAAACAGGTAGCGTTGATTGTCCCGACAACGCTCTTGGCGCGTCAGCATTTCAGGACATTCACCGAGCGATTCAGCGACTTTCCGGTGCGGATTGCTCAGTTATCCCGGCTTGTATCGTCGAAGGACGCCACACGCACCCGCAAGGAGATTGAAGAGGGAACACTGGATATCGTTATCGGCACCCACGCTCTGCTCGGGAAGTCGATTCGATTTTGGTCGCTTGGGCTGGTGATCGTCGACGAAGAGCAGCACTTCGGCGTTAGCCATAAGGAACGCCTGAAGGAATTGCGCGCCGATGTGCATGTCCTGACCCTTACGGCGACGCCAATTCCACGAACCCTGCAATTGGCGTTGTCCGGCTTGCGTGACCTGAGTCTGATTGCCACCCCGCCGGTCGATCGGTTGGCAATCCGTACCTTTGTCCTTCCCTATGATCCGGTCATCATCGGCGAGGCAATACAGCGAGAATTATTGCGCGGCGGACAGGTCTTCTGGGTCTGCCCGCGGGTCCGTGACCTTGAACATTTGGCTGATCGGGTTGAGCGTCTGGCACCGGGCGTGCGTTATGCGGTGGCGCACGGCCAGATGCCACCAGCAGAACTGGAACGGATGATGGACTCTTTCTATGACGGCGAGGTACGCATTCTGCTGGCTACCAATATTATCGAATCAGGTTTGGATATCCCGACCGTCAACACGATCATCCTGCACCGGTCTGACCTGTTCGGACTGGCGCAACTCTACCAGCTACGCGGTCGAGTAGGCAGGTCGAAAACCAGGGCGTATGCCTATCTTACGCTGCCGGAAGACCAGAGGATCACGACGACGGCCCTCAAGCGACTGGAGGTCATGCAAACCCTGGACACCTTGGGATCTGGCTTTTCGCTCGCCAGCCACGATATGGACATCCGCGGCGCCGGCAATTTGCTGGGGGAGGAACAGTCTGGCCATGTCCGGGAAGTCGGCGTTGAACTCTATCAGCAGATGCTTGATGAGGCCGTGGCCACCGCCAGGGATGCGGGCGGCGATGATGATAGGGAGCGGAAGAACTGGTCCCCGCATATCAATGTTGGGGCCTCGGTCCTGATTCCCGAAAATTATGTCCCCGACCTCGCCGCCCGTCTGGGACTGTACCGTCGGATATCAAGCATCATGGAGTCGGCAGATCTGGACAGCTTCGCCGTCGAACTGGTGGATCGTTTCGGCAAGATGCCGGCTGAAGTCAAAAACCTGATAGAGATCGTTGCCATCAAACAGGCGTGCTACGGAGCGAATGTCGCGAAAGTCAATGCCGGTCCGAAAGGCGTGGTTTTGTCCTTTCACGAAGATAGGTTTCCTAACGCCGATGCTCTGATTGCCTTCATCGCTGCCGAGCAGGGCAAGGTAGCCCTTCGGCCGGATCAGAAGCTGGTCTTCAAGCAGCACTGGGCAGATGTTACGGCTCGCATTCGCGGCGTCAAGTCAATCCTGCGCACCTTGGCTGAACTGACTGCCATCTAGCCGTCTAGGCGCTTACTCCGCGGCGTGAGCGTCTTTACAATAAGGTACGCTCAAACCAGACTGTGACTTTATTCCATCACGGCAGACTCAAATATGTGTACGCTCTTCAACCGGCAAATCATGGTCTTCAGGGTTGCTGTCTGGTCCGGGGAGTCAAGACATTGCTTGATGTCAAATGACCGGTTTTTTTCATCGGGTTGCCGAGATACCAACAACGCGATGAATTTTCTGCCGTTATGGTCCGTTAGGTCGGTTTGGCAATCAGGATCGTGATTTACGCATTGTTCGCCGCGGTTCCGGATACGAGTGCTATTTCGCGAATCTGGGTCATCGTCGGCGTCTCTGTCGCCGTGCCAGTCGGGCTTGCCACCCGCATTCGGATGCCTTTCAACCTGCAGGTGTCGGTCGGCCAGCGTTGCGGTTGCGCCTGTCTCACCGCAAACTCCGGTCTACGGAGCGCAGGAGCGGGAGGCGGGTATGAATCATTAACCTTTGGCGGATTACCAGGCGCCTGTTAGGCAGGGCCATTCAACATTCGTGCGGTCGATGTCCGTTTCTCCCAGATTCCGTTTCGCCATTTGGCTCAACCTGTCCTTCATCTGTTTCGCCGCGCTTGTGGGCATCGTTCGCCATTTGAGCGAGACCCATGGGATCGACATCTTCGTCATATCCTTTTGGCGAAACATTTTTTCCGTGACTGTGTTTCTGCCTTGGTTGTTCCGTACTGGCCTGCCTGCCGTCCGCACAATTCACCACGGTCGCTTACTGTTCCGGGCAACGCTGATGGTCGTGTCGTCGACATCAATCTTCTTCGCCTCCGTCCTTCTGCCGCTTGCCGAGGCTACCGCGCTGACCTTCACGACGCCTCTGTTCACGATTATCCTTGCGGCTGTCTTTCTGGCTGAACGCGTCAGTACCCAACAGGTGGTAGCCATAACCATCGGTCTGCTCGGGGTGGCCGTGATATTACGCCCCGGCGGCGCAGTGTTCAGCATTCATGCGCTGTGGCCGTTGTTGTCGGCAGCGACATTCGCTGGGGTCGTTGTGGTCTCGAAAACCCTGACCCAACGGATGACGCCGGAAGCAATCGGCTTTTGGCTGGCGGCTTATATGACGCCGATATCCTTCGTGCCAGCCTTGGTCTTCTGGCAGTGGCCAACGTCAATTCAGTTCGCTTGGTTCGTTGTCCTGGGCATAGCGGCATCACTCAATATGTACTTCATCACGCGGGCGCTGCGACTCGGCAACGCCTCGGCGACCGCGGTCTGGGATTTTGTTCGTCTGCCGTGGGTTGCGGCAGTAGGCCTGATTTTCTTTGCGCAGCAACCCGATCTTTGGATGTGGGTCGGCGCCACGATCATTTTTCTCGCCGTCTTCTGGACGACTGCGTCTGATGCGCGACGGGCGGCCCAATGACCCATCACCTTGATCAGGGCCCGGCTGCGGCCTAGAGTCCGGAGACATATCGTCAAGCGCCTTTCAACGCGCGTCGAGTTCCAGCCACAGGCCGTCCATGAATGAGCAGACCCGTTTTACCGGCACCGACAGCTATGTCGCTACCGAAGACCTGATGGTGGCGGTAAATGCTTCCGTCACCCTGCAGCGCCCGCTGCTGATTAAGGGCGAACCTGGAACTGGAAAGACGGTTCTCGCACATGAGGTGGCCCGATCACTCGACAAGAAACTGATCGAATGGCACATTAAATCCACGACCAAAGCGCAGCAGGGTCTGTACGAGTACGACGCTGTCGACCGTCTGCGGGATTCGCAACTTGGCGAACAGCGGGTGCACGATATCCGTAACTACATCAAGAAAGGCAAACTCTGGGAAGCATTTGAGGCCGACACGGCGCCGGTCCTGCTGATTGACGAGATCGACAAGGCGGATATCGAATTCCCGAACGACTTGTTGCTCGAACTCGATCGGATGGAATTTCACGTGTACGAGACGCAGGAGACAATACAGGCCAAGCACCGCCCGATCGTGATCATCACGTCGAACAACGAAAAGGAGTTGCCGGATGCCTTCCTGCGCCGCTGTTTTTTCCATTATATCCGCTTCCCCGACAACGAGACGATGGAACGGATCGTCGATGTCCATCATCCGCAACTGAAGAAGAATTTGCTGAGAGCGGCGCTGAGGGCCTTCTACGATATCCGCGAGATACCAGGCATGAAGAAGAAGCCGAGTACCTCGGAACTGCTGGACTGGATCAAGTTGTTGGTGGTCGAAGACATCTCGCCGGAAGCGCTGAAATCTGACGACATGAAAACGATCCTGCCACCGCTTTACGGTGCATTGGTCAAGAACGAGCAGGATGTCCACCAATTCGAGCGCCTGATCTTCATGGCGCGCCGCGGCCAGAATTGACAGTCATGATGGACCGCGATCCTGAGTCGTGGGGCGTAAAGCAGCCCGTGATCATATGATCCTACTGCCACGGAAGCCGAATGATGGAAATCGCGTCATGGCGCGTTTTCGTCTCTGCGGCGGAGTTGACAGTAAAAGTAAGGTAGGAAATGTTCACCCATTTCTTTCTTGAACTCCGCAAAGCCAACCTGCCAGTTAGCATTAAGGAATACCTCTTGCTGCTGGAGGCAGTAAAGCAGGGACTTGCGGAATACAAGGTCGATGACTTCTACTACCTGTCTCGCTCAGCGTTGGTGAAGGACGAGCGCAACCTCGACAAGTTCGACCGGGTCTTTGGTCATGTCTTCAAGGGTCTGGAGCTTCTGTCCGAACTGTTTCAGCCTGACAATATCCCTGAAGACTGGTTGCGCAAGATGGCGGAACTCCACCTGACGGAGGAAGAAAAAGCCGATATCGAAGCCATGTTTGGTTGGGAAAAGCTCATGGAGGAGTTGAAGAAGCGCCTGGAGGAACAACAGGAGCGACATCAAGGCGGCAACAAGTGGATCGGTACGGCGGGAAAGAGCCCTTACGGGGCCTATGGTTACAATCCCGAAGGCGTACGGATTGGCCAAGACGGCACCCGCAATTTTTCCGCCGTGAAGGTTTGGGACAAGCGCGAATTCAAGAACCTGGACGACAGCGTCGAACTCGGCACCCGCAATATCAAGGTCGCTTTGCGCAAACTCCGGCGTTTTGCGCGCGAAGGCGCCATAGAAGAACTGGACTTGCCGGATACCATCCGTTCTACGGCCCGGCAGGGCTGGCTGGACATCAAAATGGTGCCGGAGCGCCATAACGCAGTCAAGGTGCTGATCTTCTTCGACATCGGCGGCTCCATGAGCCCGCACGTCAAGATTTGTGAAGAACTGTTCTCAGCCTGCAAGACCGAATTCAGGCACCTGCAGTACTATTACTTTCACAACTGCCTGTACGAATACGTTTGGGAAGACAACAGGCGCCGGAACACCGATCCGATGCCGACTTGGAACGTGTTGCACACCTACGGCTGCGACTACAAGGTAATCTTTGTCGGCGACGCCTCCATGAGTCCCTATGAAATCGCCATGCCAGGAGGCTCGGTCGAGTTTTGGAATGAGGAAGCGGGCGAAGCCTGGTTGCGGCGCGTCAATGACACCTACACCCATTGCGCTTGGTTGAACCCGGTCCCCAAACGACACTGGCAATATACGCCTTCCATCGGGATGATTAGTGACCTGTTCGAGAACCGGATGTTCGAATTGACACTGGGCGGGCTGGACGCGGCAATCAAGGAGTTGAGCCATTGACACCTCGGACGGTGCCTGACTTCTTCATCCTCTCTTCAAGATCGCACCGCCTGCGCGCCAAGATACGGGTCTGACCATTCAGGCTCGATTCTACCGTCGAACACCTACAGGATGCCCAGCCTCTTATAGTATCGCTACTTTACAGGAAGGGAGCGTTACTGTCCGTGCCGCCTGTGTTTTGGCGGCCTCCGCCAAACAGACAAGGGTTCTCCATAGTTGGCTGTGTGTCGTGATGTCTGACCGAATGAGCACTTTGTGCCAAGCAGATCGATTGCCAGCGTCTCATGCAGAGGCGCGATGGCAAACTTCTGCTCATGACTCCGCCTTGCCAAGAATATCTCCAACTCGACCTAGTTGCACAACTCGGGTCCACCCGGAACCTGTCGATCAAATGCGGCGTCGTCGGAATATCCCATGTTGTCTGGGCAAGAAGGAACCGCGCTCCCAAAGTCCCAGGCGTCGAGAAGATCGGGTGCCGGAACAAAAACGGCTTATTCCAAACAGGAGACCGGACTCTTCCCAGAGTGCCGGTAACGTCTCTTGAAACCCACGCCGGAATTTTGATAGTTTTCCGCCAAGATTCATCGGAGTCGTTTGCGCTATAGTTCGTCGATGTCATAAAACTACGATACTGCAAGGCGATACGGTAATCGACCACCTACCCCAATCAGATCATGTCACCGCAGATATCTCGCCCTCTTGATGGTTCTGCAAGTGGCTTTATAGTGAAATTGGTCCGGAAGACAGCATGACGTATGATCGTGTCCATAATCTCTCAGGAAATGTGATGTCCCATACGAATCCGGTGCTGGTCTTGACCCAATACAATGAAACGTTAAGGAAGAACTGGTGATGCTTTTCCGTGATTTGATACAGCGCTGTTTCCGGATCCGTTGCTTGGCGGCACTGGGTGTAGTCGGCATCCTCGTGATTTTGCCTGTAGAAGCGTATGCCGCTTTGAACGACGAAACGCAGTTCGTTCTGAACAGCTTTTCCTTCCTGGTCTGGGGGGCACTGGTTATGTGGATGTGCGCCGGCTTCACCATGCTCGAATCCGGCTCAGTTCGCACCAAGAACGCGTCGGTCATTTGTCTGAAAAATATTGGCTTGTACGCCATCGCCGGGCTGATGTTCTACTTCATCGGCTACAACATCATGTACGTCAATGTGCCGGAGGGTGGCTGGTTTGGATCGTTATCACTATTTTATGGTACCACGCCGGACGAAATGACGTTGCTGACTGGCGAGGACGCCGCCGCCAAGGCGGCGGCCAGCGCTGCCGTGATCGAGAACGGCCATTCGAAGATGTCCGACTGGTTCTTCCAGATGGTGTTCGTCGCCACGACTGCTTCGATCGTGTCCGGGGCACTGGCTGAACGAGTCAAGCTGTGGTCTTTTTTTGTATTCATCACGGTGCTGACAGCGATTATCTATCCGATCGTCGGCGCCTGGACATGGGGCGGCGGCTGGTTGTCGGCCATGGGCTTCAAGGATTTTGCCGGTTCGACCATCGTCCACTCTACGGGCGGCTGGGCGGCGCTCGCGGGCGCGCTGGTGGTCGGAGCGCGCAAGGGCAAGTTTCGGGCCGACGGCAGTATCAAGACGACTCCGCCATCCAATGTGCCGGTCGTGACGCTGGGTGTGTTCATCTTGTGGCTCGGCTGGTTCGGTTTCAACGGAGGGTCGCAACTGGCGCTTGGCGGCGTGGCCGATGCTGTGGCGCTCAGCAACATTTTGGCCAATACCAACCTCGCTGCCGCTGCGGGCGTGATGGTCGCCATCGCGTTGTCGCGACCCTTGCTGGGGCGGGTCGATCTGCTTGCGAGCTTGAATGGTGCGATCGGCGGCCTGGTCTCGATCACGGCGTCGCCGGACATCACAGAGCATTACTGGGCCGTGATCATCGGCGGTGTTGGCGGTGGCGTTGTCGTGATTGGCCTGAAGATTCTGGACTGGCTGAAAATCGACGATGTCGTCGGCGCGGTTCCTGCCCACCTTTTTGCCGGAATTTGGGGCACCCTCGCAACGTCCATCGCCGGAGGAGGAAATTTTTTGGTACAACTGATCGGCGTTGCGGCGATCGGTACTTTCGTTTTTGTTACCTCATGGGTTATATGGACAGTCATCAAGCTGACCGTAGGCGCACGCGTAACGCCGGAAACGGAAGATTTGGGCCAAGACGTTGCGGAATTGGGTATAGAAGCTTACCCGGAATTTGTCGTGATCCCGGAAGAAAATTGACCGAAATCGGTGAACGGCTGAGCCCATGAAATGACGATGTTTTTTTCATCTGTCAGGACAAACGAATAACGACGCAATCTGGAATCTTGTGGAGACAAATAGGATGATGAATGTAAAGACCGAACGGATGGGCGATGTTTTGTCGGCCGATGTGGAAGGACGCATCGACGGCTCCAACGTCGTGCAGTTCGAAGAAGCGGTCAGAGCCGTGATCGAAAACAGCGATCGTGCAGTCATCATGAATTTTGAGAAGCTCGTCTACATCAGCAGTGCAGGTTTGCGTGCGATTCTCTTGACGGCGAAATCTCTCCAGAAGCAGGACGCCAAACTGCTGCTCTGTTCCTTATCCGATCGTATCCGCGAGGTTTTCGAGATCAGTGGTTTTGACAAGATCCTGCCCATACACGCGACGAAGGACGATGCGCTAGCTTCGCTGGAAAGCTGATGTCGGACGCCTTCGCTTCCGATGAACATGCAACATCAGAGCCTCCTGACCGAAGTACGGGAAGTTAATCCGGACGGAAATCGAAACGGCGATTTCCATTTACGCAATATGGCGTTGCAGTTTTCACTGGGATTCGGCGCAGTGCTGGAGGCTCCATGTTCGTGTCGGCTCGTATTCGACACGGAGCTTCTTGCAAAATGATACCATGGAGGGCGATATCTCAAGTCAACCCGGTAAGATCCTAGTTGTAGACGACGAGCCAGACGTCGAACGTCTCATGCGCCAGCGCATGAGACGGGAGATTCGCAGCAACCAGTACGAATTCATCTTTGCCGGCAACGGCATTGAGGCCTTGGCCAAATTGCAGGAACACAAGGACGTCCATATGGTCCTTTCGGACATCAACATGCCCGAGATGGACGGTCTGACATTGCTTGACGAGATCCCGTCTGTTGCTCCCAATGTGCGGTCTGTCATTGTGTCTGCCTATGGAGATATGAAAAATATCCGCACGGCAATGAATCGAGGCGCTTTTGATTTTGTCACCAAACCGATCGATTTCGATGACCTGCGAATAACGATACAGCGGACCCTGGAAACGATCGAACTCTGGCGTTCGGCGCTCGAATCGCGTGACAAACTGGTTGTGCTCGAAAATGAGTTGAGCCTTGCCAATCAGATGCAGCAATCGATCTTGCCGAAGAGCTTTCCCGCCACCGATTCATATCAGGTCTTTGCCAGCATGAAGGCCGCACGCGATGTGGGCGGCGACTTTTACGACATGATATTTCTGGAAAACGGTCGCATCGGGCTGGCGGTTGCCGATGTCTCCGGCAAAGGCATCCCGGCCGCCATGTTCATGATGTCAAGCCGTACGCTGCTCAGAGGCGCCGCTATTGGTCATTCCAATCCCGCAGAAATTCTTGGAGAGGTCAACTCACTGCTGTGCGAGAACAACGACACTGCGATGTTCGTCACGCTTTTCTTCGGCATTTTCGATCCGGTGACAGGAGAACTCGTCTATGCGAACGGAGGACATAATCCGCCGGTGATTGTCGGTGCTGACGGCGCATCAGGCTTGCTTCCGACGACTGATGGTGTCGCTTTAGGCATAAGTCCCGGCTTTGACTTCGGCGAAAGTTCGATTGAGCTTGCAGCGGGCGAAATGGCGGTGATCTACAGCGATGGCGTGACCGAGGCGGAAAACAGGGCAGGGGAGCAGTTTGAGCTTGACCGGCTCTATGACGTTTTTACCGGCGTGCCAAAGCGCGATGCACGCACGACCACCGTCGATGTTATCGCGGCAGTTGACGCTTTCGCAGATGGCAACCCGCAATTTGACGACATTACCTGCCTGACGCTAAGGAGGTGCTGAGTGACAGCGGAGTTTTCATTGCTGCTGTCGGCGACGCACGATGATATCGTCAAGCTTTATGAAGAACTAGAGGCTTTTGCGAAGAGAGAAGGTTGGACTTCCAAGGTCGAGTTTGATCTTAAGCTCGTTCTTGAAGAATTATTTATCAATATTGTCGACTATGGCGATTGCCCCGGTACGCCAGTACGGATCGCTTTCACTTCCGAACAGGATCGATTGACGATCGAAATCTCCGACAGCGGGCGTCCCTTCAACCCGTTGGTCGACGCTCCTGAAGTCGATACCTCACTGCCCATCGAAGATCGAACCATCGGCGGACTTGGTGTTCATCTGGTCCATAAATTGATGGACGAGGTGAACTATCGTCGTGACGGCGACCTGAACCGTTTGACCTTGGTGAAGTCGAGAAACGAATAGGCCGTCATGCAGACCGGAACGTTGCGACATGCTGGAGCTGGTAGCAGGATTAACCGTCTCTTGGCAGAGCAGTGGCGCATTTTTTGCTCGCTGCGGTACTGTTCCGGCGCAACGATGCGCTGACTTCCAGTATCCATCCAAGCGGTCGACGCCCTGATGGTCAGACAGCTCGAACCATCCGAACAACGTCAGGCGTGGTTTGATCAGGGCCTGCACTGAAGCCGACACGTTTATCGAAATGACCGTTGATCTGCCGGAAGCATTCTGTACCATGGCAGCAGAGCGGTTATCCGTCCATCCCTTCTCCGATTGCATAGCTGAAATAGGCTGTATCGATATCGTCGTGGAGACGGCGGCATGAATCGCCGATTTCATGCAATATCGCGAGGACGGCATTGTTGTCGGCCGGATTGCGATTTGGCCAATCGTAGTCGATCAATGCTGCCAGCCGACCCGCTCTCCGCCCGGCCTCTACCACGAGGGGACGCCCGCCGGATACCGCTTCAAGCGCTTCGCATATCTGTGCCGAGGCATATCGAATTGATCGAGACAGCTGTGGGTCGGCGACCAGGAAATTCACCAAGGCGCTATGCTCGTAGTAAAGCGAATGGAATCGGCGATAGGAATCCCTGGCTGCGCAGATGCGGAGTAGCGAGAGCCAGTCCGTATCTCCGCCCGAATCGGTGTCGACGCCGGCTTTCGAATCGTTCACCGAGTAAACGACAAACTGTGCCTTGATCAGTCCGACAATCAGTTGCGCCCTCTCGATGAACCGGCCTAGCTGCAGGAAATACCACCCGTCGTCCCGGTACATGTTGCTCTCGGCAATACCGAAAAAAGTGCGCACCGAATCCTCGGTCCGACGATAAAATTCATTCGGGCGATCTTTCCAGATATCCGTAATGTCAATATCGCGCAGATCGAGGAATGACAGGTTGAGGCAAGCCCACAGGTCCTCGTCGACGACGTTGCGTACCTGGCGGGCGTTCTCCCGCGCGTTGGCGAGGCTGTTGCGGATCGAATTGGGATTGCTGGGCTCGAACGTCAGATCGTCGGCAAGGGTATAGGCATCGACAAGCATGAACTGCTCATCATCCGTGTTCGAGTTTGGTCTGCCGCCGAAAGGAACGCGCTGGAGACCTTGGAAGAGACGCTGCCAACCCTTGTCGATCTGATTGACCGGTCGGTCCTTTATGGTTTCGAATTGGTCGGCAATCAGCCTGCAGCTGTGTTGCCCCCGCTCAAGATATCGGCCAATCCAGTAAAGGCCCTCGGCGCTTCGTGACAGCATGCCTTTACTCCGACAACACCCAGAAGTCCTTGCCGCCGCCGCCTTGGCTCGAATTGACGACGAGCGACCCCGCCGTGAGTGCGACACGGCAGAAGGCACCAGGGACCAGGCGGATTTCCCGCCCGCATAAAACAAAAGGTCTGAGGTCGACATGGCGCGGTGCCGCGTCATCGTCGGTCAGGCAAGGCGCACAGGAAAGGTCGAGTACAGGCTGGGAAATGTAATTTTCGGGCGACGCATTGATTTTCCTGGCAAACGCGTTGCGTTCCTCTGTCGTAGCGTGAGGACCGATCAGCATGCCGTAACCACCGGAACCGCCAACTTCCTTGATGACCAGATTGTCCAGATTGTCGAGTGTATATTCGAGCGCTTCCGGATCCCGACACAGATGGGTCTCGACATTGGCGAGTAGCGGCTCCTCGTCGAGGTAATAGCGAATCATTTCCGGCACATAGGCATACATGCTCTTGTCGTCGGCCACCCCGGTGCCGGGGGCGTTGGCGATTGCGACATTGCCCAGCCGGTAGGCATCGAACAGGCCGGGTGTACCGAGTTGCGAATCCGGTCGGAAAACCAAAGGATCAAGAAAATCGTCATCGATTCGTCGATAGATAACATCGACGCGTCTCAAACCGGCAGTTGTGCGCATGTAGACAAAACCGTTGCTGGCCACAAGATCGTTGCCTGTAACCAGTTCCACGCCCATCTCCCGAGCCAGAAACATGTGCTCATAGAAGGCGGAGTTATAGATACCGGGAGTCAGCAGGACGATGGTGGGATCGGCGTCACCATGCGGTGACAATTCAGCCAGCGTCTGGCGGAGCAGTCGACCATAACCGTCAATATTGCGTACCTTCTGCCGACGAAAAACATCGCGCAAAGTCGTCTTGATGGCTGCGCGATTGGCGAGCATGTAGGAGACGCCAGAGGGAACCCGCAGGTTGTCTTCAAGAACCATAAATCCGTCATGAGAGCGGACCAGATCGGTGCCGCAGACCGAGACATGGATGCCGTGTGCAACCTCCACTCCGCGCATCGCGTTTCGGAATTGCGGGCAGCCGCGCACCATATCTGGGGGTATCACGCCATCGTTGATAATCCGTTCGGGCCCATAGATGTCCGCCAGAAACAGGTTGAGCGCTTGAATCCGTTGGTGCAATCCCTTTTCGAGGGATTCCCATTCCGCCGCAGCAATCAACCGCGGGATAATATCGATCGGGATAATGTGATCCTGCGCACCTTCTTCGCCGTAGACGGAAAAGGTGATACCTTCATTCAGGAACGAGCGTTCGACACGCTCCTGCATCGTCGTTATCTCTTCGTGTGGTATCGCTCTCAGGACTTTCCACAACTCGCGACAATGCTCTCGCGGCGCGCCAGTGGCGTCAAACATTTCGTCGTAGAAAGCCGGATTGATCTTGTAGCCGGCGAAAAGCTGACTTTTTTCCGCCGGCCCATTGGCTCCTGTCTGTTCGGCCGCCATTGGTTCTTGTCTCTTTCTTTATTCAGCTGATCCTGCGCGCGGCGCGTGCCGACAAGGCAGCTGCCTGATGACAGATAGCGTAAGGCGCATCTTCGCTGCAGGGCAAGCGGGATTTTCGTCGGTTCCGTTGTTCGTTGATCTGGTCTCGTTGCAGGAATGAACGCTCTGGGGGAGAAGACTTGATGGCTCGGGCTCAAAGATTTAAGAAATTGCACATGTACAGGTTGACTCATCCATTTCGAATGGCGTCAAACGTTCTTGGAATCCGGCTGCTGAACAGCTACTAAAAATTCAAAGGCAGAGAAAAGCGCGCGTGAACATTCGCCATCTAACCGGTCGTTTTGCCATCGGCATGGGTGCTCCGGATGCTGCCATGATCGCCGATATAAAGGCTCAGGGTTTCAGCAGCGTAGTCAGTCTGCGCAGTGTCGGCGAGCCGAACGAGATAATGGCGCCGGAGGCCGAAGCTCAAGCCGTCGAACGGGAAGGGATGACATGGCTTCATTTCCCGCTCTCCCCACCGCAGGTCGGAGAGATCAATGTGACGGATGACTTGAGTCGGAAACTTCAGGATTTGCCAGCTCCACTCCTGATCCACTGTGCGTCTGGCGCACGGGCTGCCGGAATGGTTGTCGCGATCTGTGCCGTGGGCGAGAATTGGGGATTCGAGACGGCCATGAAAAAGGTGGCCGAGGCGGGAATTACATTACCGCCATTGCTCGCTCCCAAACTCGCGGACTACGTCGCGGCGAAACGGGGTTAACGGAAAACTTGTTTACGTCACCCTTGGCGACCGAAGGAATATCCGAAAGCCATGGCGTGGAAGGATTGCCTGCGCAGGCTTCCGGTGATGGCGAGGATATCCATGATGAAGTGTTTGTTCTGCGTTGACGGGTTGCGCGGTGGTTCTTTTATCGGAGATGTCAGGCTGCCTCAAGCCTCTGGCGTGTCGTATGGGGCGGCGCCAGAGCGGACCGCGGCATGAGTGACCCGTCATTCGATATGCTGAGTATCGCGAGAAAGGGACTGGCTTCGCACCACGTCAGGCTCGGGGATGATGCGCCGCCACGTGACAGGCAGTGTGGCGACCGGGAGCGATGTTGCGCTGGACAGGAATATCGACGTCAGGTGCTGAGGCGGCGGTAACCGAAGGCGCTGAGATCCTGTTGATGGATGACGGTCACCAGAACTCTTCCGTGTACAAGGATCTGTCGCTGGTCGT
>JAPOST010000066.1 GCA_026709535.1 Rhodospirillaceae bacterium | reverse complement strand
TGAAGGAGGTCAAGGTTCCCGACATCCCGGAGATCGTGGGAAAACCCTAGGGTCGCGGCGCGGCCCTTCGCCCGGAGAGTTCCCTGGCCCGGGTACAGCGCGCCGCCTGCCGCTTCCTCATGCGCAGGGGCGCGCGAGGGACAAGGCCAGGACTTCGAGGATACGACATGACTTTTTTGCATGCGCAGGGGCGCGCGAGGGACAAGGGCCTGATTCATAAAAACATGATGATATCAAGGACTTGTGATTCAGGGTCTGAAAACTGGAATATCATTTGTTGGTCCTGTGGCGGCCCTCTTTATCGCCCTGTTCCTCGAATTCTGGCAACCAGTCGTCGACCCGATTTGCGATCACCAGCGGCACACCAACGCCGCGGACGCCATTTGAGAGGCTCAATTCACTGATGGCGAACGGCCAGTAGATCTCGCCAGGCCGCGAAGCAAGCGCGATCACCCTTATCCAAGTCGCTTCAACCGGCCGCGAAAGGGCGATCACCTGCGCACCATTGCGCTCGACCAGGCGGGCGCGGTCATACAAGCCATCGGACGTCTGGATCAGTATCTCGCGCAACCGCCCGGTGATGATCCAGGCTTCCGCCGACAGGCTATAGCCGTTCCACAAGCTCAGATACCGGAACCGCCTCTTCTTACCGAAATAAACCTTGAGCGTGTTGCCCAGGTTGAGGCCGGGTTGACCCGGCGCCCACGCTGTCTTCGGATCGCCGTCAGCGACATTACGCGGGTGAAAATCGATGCTCGGATCGCGCAGCTTCTTGCCGGTCAGCGGCAAACGGACCGTGGTGGCGCATACCATCCAGCCGAGCCTCGGCGCCTCCTGACAGATCAAGTTGCTGGGTGCGTTTTCAGGCTGGGCCAACGATGAGGCCGGCATCAAGGTCAGAGCCGGTAACAGACCCCATGAAACCAGGCTCCTTATGATGTCGAAGACGATACGCATTCAGATCCTCCGGCGTAATCTGGACGGTCGCGGCGCGCTATCCTCTGTTTTTGAACTGTCATCAACCGCGGGACAAGCAACGCTTGGTCTTTCATTCATCCTAATGGTCAATACAGTATCCAGTCCCAAGGATCGTCTCAATCGGTGACGCTGGCACTTCTCGGTCGGGTCGACAAGAGTGATGTACACATTCTGCCGAAAATGATGAACCGCCATGGCCTGATAATCGAAATGGCGACGACGACAAGACCACGCACGTGGAGATCATTGCGACACGGATCTCCTGTTTGTAGGAACCTGGCTTCTTCACCGCCATGGAAAAACCAGCTGGACGCTGTATTCCAGCAGGGGGATCGCTTCTCAAATTTGATCAATATGCCTCCCTTCGGGTTCGACGCGTTGCGATTGCCGACATCTTGCAGGATCTGGATATTGAACAGGGTTATCCTCTTGGCGGCATGATTCTGGGGATGAAGCAACTTGCTCTTCCTGCACAAAAAGCAGCCACCTTGGTTACCGCTGTCAATTTCAGTGTCGGCGGACAATCAATGAGAAACCTGACACAGGCCTTCGGATCCCGAACTGGACGCAACTCTTGCACGGGATTGGGTGGTGTCTCGGAATCTTGAGGAAATCAGCGCTGCGGCAATCCCCTCGGCAGCATCCATTCAGCGAAGACTTTCGGGCCTGGTTTCCACATCTGTGGTTTCCACTCTTCTGTCAGAAAATCCTCGTCCCAGAAATATTCTGCCAGCCCGCCGCACGGGTTCTGAACATACCAGAAGTAACAGGACGAGATCACGTGCCGGCCGGGACCAACAGCCGTCTTCCAACCGCATGTCGACATGTGTTGGCCGCCCGCAAACATCTCGTGGATGTCGCGTACGGCGAAGGCCAGATGATTGATCGCCGGTTTGCCGTTGGGCGACTGCAAAAGAAACAGGTTATGGTGGCTGTGCCGGGCCGCGCAGCGCAAGAAGACGCTGCCGTTGTCATATTCGTCGGACACATGGAAACCCAGAATCTCTTCATAGAATGCCCGACTGGCCTTCACATCCGGTGTGTTCAGCACAATGTGGCCAATTTTGATCGGCATTGCCCGATCATAGAAGCAGGCCCGAGTATCGACCCGGTTGATGTCTTGCGGCGCATTCGTGGGCGATGGCGGCAGATCCGGCAGTGTCGTCGTTGACACGTCAAACGCGAGGGCGAAGCCTGCGGGATCAACAGCACGGACTCCGTTCTCGTTCAGCAATTGGCCGTTTGCGGCCAAGCGGTCGCGCAATGTATCTAGTGCAGCCGCACTCTCCAGACCCCATGTGATTTCGCGTACGGAGGATCCGCCCTCGACCGCCGGCGGCAAGGTCTGGTCGCGGTACCGCCGAACAATGACGCGCGCGCCGTCAGCTACCATGAATTCGACAGCAGAAGAGGTCCGATTGACTTCTTTCAAACCGAAGTCGGTCCAGAACTTGCAGGCTTTCGGCAAGTGGGTAACGCCATAGGTAACTGCTTCAATTCCAACAAATTTCATGGTCAAGATCTCTTCGCCAAACTGCCCGGCCGTCATGTTTTCAGTGTGCCAGGAAAGCGCTGCTATCAGCATCCTTCGACAAGGCATGATACCGCATCAACATGCGAATCGACATCATCAGATAGGGCGAAGCCGGCCGTGTATTCGGCGCGGGTCTGCAGCCAGTGGCATAAAGGTTCAAAACCACCATTTCCTGTTCTCGACCCCGGAAGGCACGGAAACTCGCCGACAAGCAGTCGATGGCTACATCACGGCCAGCGGCGCAGCGGACGCGCGCATCCGAGACAGCATCATCATGCTGTCCCTCGTGTCGGCCCCAGCAGCTCGGCATCCGACCAAAAGTCAATGCAGCGTGGACAGTGCCTCCGTATCGCCGCTGGCAAAGGAATTGCACAGCGACGTTGCGCTTCCGGGCCGCGACCAGGCCGAGGCCACGATCATCGCCTTCGTCACAACAAGCTTTCGTGATCCATGAAAACCGGCGCTGAGGCTACAGGTTTTGATCGCTGAAATCGCACTGTCAAATCGGTCACTTCCAAAAGCATGGAACGGTGCCGAGACAGCCGGGTGCGCAGGCCTCTTATCGTTGCCCCAGTTCAGGTCTCGCGACATCTGTCTTGGCGCAGCAGGCGCTCTCGATTGCGCAATGGTCGAGGCGTTTGATCGGCGTGGAAACCGTATAGAAGCCTCGAACGTTTTCCAAGGCTCAGGTGCACCGGGCCGGATGTCATGGTTTGATTGGCGGTGTGGTGTGCCGAGGCAGCTACCGCCGTTTATGTCGTCCACACCGCATTGACGGAGACGATAGTCGATAGCCCCGCCTCATACAGGAACTTGAACGCCTTCGAATTGGACCGGCAAGGAGGTGTAGACCTCCCACAACGTGAATCGGCAAGCACCAGAGGTGCAGCCGCTGTTGCCGGTCACCTCACAAAAGTCAGGTGGGTCGAGTGGCCTGCGTCGGACCGGAAGCTCGGTTCCCCCGGCAACGGTTCTTGCGCATCAGGATCGCCCGCAGACTGAACCGGACAGGAACCACAACTTCAGCTCCTCTGCGAGCGCGCATGACGGTTCCCGTTTCATCAACATATCCCGGAGCCCACCGAATTCAGGACCGCGCGCGCTGTTCGGGGTTCGGGACAGGAGTGCGCATGGTCACGAGTTCTTCCGCCGCCGTCGGGTGAATGCCAATCGTGGCGTCAAAGTCCTGCTTGGTCGCCCCCATCTTGATGGCGACCGCAAAACCCTGGGTCATCTCTCCGGCTGCCGGACCGACCACGTGCAGGCCGACAACTCGTTGGGTATCGCGCGCCACCACCAGCTTCATCAAGCCACGCGCATCGCGGCCCGACATCGTGTATTTCATTGGTCTGTAGGTCGATCGGTAGATATCAACGCCGTCGTACCTGGCCCGCGCCTCCGCTTCAGTATAGCCGACGGTGCCGATCTCAGGGTTGCTGAAGACAGCCGATGGCACATAGTCATAGCTGACAGTCTTGCCCGACGGGTGGAACAACGCGTCGGCAAGCGCGTGGCCTTCCTGAATGGCGACGGGCGTCAACTGGATCCGGTTGGTGACGTCGCCGACAGCATAGATGTTATCTACATTCGTCCGCCAGTCGCCGTCCACTACAACGGCGCCATGGGCGTCTAAGGCCACACCGGCCGCGTCATGGCCCAGGTCGGCAGTGTTGGGCTTTCGACCGGTGGCATACATCACGAGATCCGTCTCAATGGTTCCAGTATTCGTGATATCGACAAGGAAGGTGCCATTGTCCTTCCTGGTGACAGACTGAACCTCGGCATCGAAGCGAAGATCGATTCCTTTCTTGATCATTTCTTGGGCAAGGAATGTCCGAACGTCATCGTCGAACCCGCGCAAGAACAACGCGCCACGGTAAAGCTGGATCACCTTGGCACCGAGACCATGGAAAATCCCGGCAAACTCGACAGCGATATAGCCACCGCCGACGATCAGCACCCGCTTCGGCAACTCGGGCAGATAGAAGGCGTCATTCGACGTGATCGCATGCTCGCTGCCCGGAAAATCCGGAACAAACGGCCACCCGCCGACAGCGATCAGGATTTTTTCCGCAGTAAACCGCCTGCCCCCGACATCGACCGTGTGTCGATCGATCAGACATGCTCGACCCCAGTGAATGTCGGCGCCAGCGCTTTTGATCAGTTGCTCGTAGACGCCGTTGAGTCGTTCGATTTCGATATTCTTGTTGGCCACCATTCTGGCCCAAGAATGGTGGCAATCACCGACTGTCCAGCCATAGCCTGCAGCATCTTCAAAATCTTCGGCGAAATGGGCGCCATAGGTCAGCAGCTTCTTCGGCACGCAGCCGACGTTGACACAAGTACCGCCCAAATAAGTGTCTTCCGCGACACCGACACGAGCACCGTGGCCCGCAGCCACCCGCGCGGCCCGCGTCCCGCCGGAACCCGCGCCCATGACGAAGAAATCATAGTCGTAAGTTCTCAATGTCACCTGCTCACCGTAGAAGGGCAGAGATGGGGTGATTTCTTCGCAAGATCAATCATGCAATCCGCGCGGCAACTCCCGACTGAAATGCCGACGCCAACAGGCTCGTACACCACAGGCAC
Organism: Rhodospirillaceae bacterium; assembly: GCA_026709535.1. Taxonomy (GTDB): domain Bacteria; phylum Pseudomonadota; class Alphaproteobacteria; order Bin65; family Bin65; genus Bin65. Next base: position 16,864 of record JAPOST010000066.1, on the reverse strand, counting down.
CTCTGGCGCTATGCAACAAGAGTTCAAAGGATCCCGCTGGGCGAACAGAGAAGGTCCGTAAAAGGTCATCAATCAGGCCGGACCGTGCAGCCGGTCCGCCGCGGGGTGTATCCTCCAAAAAGCGCACGAAATTCGATGATGTTTCACTTGTCAATCAAGCCCGAATTCTCGCAAGAGGGCGCGCCTGCAACCACCCCCGTCTGGTGGGCGTTAGTCAACCTGCGCGCGGCGAGCAGATGGCGGTTAGACGGCATGGTAAAAGTCTGGTACATCACCCACTGGACTCCAAAGATGGGTTGGCATCGGGTCAATGTCGTCAATATTGCTGCTTAATGGTCCAAACCTGAACCTACTGGGCACCCGAGAACCGGAGATTTACGGCGCCACGACCTTGTTGCAACTGGAAAGCCAGTGCCGCGACTGGGGTCGCGTGCTGGGCCTGATGGTCGACTGTCAGCAAAGCAATCATGAAGGCGAACTGGTTGATGCCATCCAGCAGGCCGGGACGAAATACCATGGTGTTATCATCAACGCCGGCGCGTTGACCCACACGTCCGTAGCGTTACTGGATGCCGTCCGGGCCGTCGGCCTGCCGGTTATCGAGACACATCTTACCAATGTTCAGAGTCGCGAGTCCTTTCGGCGCCGTTCATACATTGCACAGGCGGCTCTGGGAGTGATTTCCGGTTTCGGCGCTGACAGTTACCGTCTTGCACTGGAAGCGATGGCACGGCACTTATCAGACAGGAGAGGCGCGGACGGCTCTTGAGTCCCCTTCAGAAGGCCGGGTCGACCGATTTCGCAATCGATTCCACATCCGCGCGGAGCAACGGGAATGTCAAAAGTCATTGATAGCGAAAGCGTGCGCCGCCTGGCGGAACTGCTGAACGAGGCCGGGCTGTCGGAAATCGAGTATGACACCGGCACCATTCGTATCCGGGTAGCGCGTGACCATGGCGGTGCCGTGTCATACGCGCCGCCGCCGGCTGCCGCGCCGCCAGCACCCAATGCGTCCTCCCCGACTGTGGAAGTCGCAGGTGCAGATGTAGCAGCCAATCATCCCGGCGCCATTACCTCGCCGATGGTGGGGACAGTGTATCTAGCGCCGGAGCCGGGTGCTGCGTCTTTCATCAACGTTGGCGATACCATCAGCAAGGGACAGACGCTGATGATTGTAGAAGCAATGAAAACATTCAACGAAATAAAGGCGCCGAATTCGGGAACGGTAAAACAGATCGTGATAGAAAACGGGATGCCGGTCGAGTTCGGCGACGTTCTGGCGATCATCGACTGACCACGTGACCATGCACTCCCATTCGCGCTGCCTCTCCGCGTTGGAGCCTCGCATCAGAGAAACATCGTGTTCGAAAAAATCCTGATTGCCAATCGCGGCGAGATTGCCCTTCGCATCCACCGTACCTGTCGTGAGATGGGCATCAGTACCGTCGCCGTACACTCCACGGCAGACGAAAACGCCATGCATGTCAGACTAGCGGATGAAAGCGTCTGTATCGGACCGCCGCCGTCAAGCGAATCTTATCTGAATATCCCGAACATCGTCAGCGCCGCCATGATCACCGGCGCGGAAGCGATCCATCCAGGATATGGCTTCTTGGCCGAAAACGCAGATTTCGCCGAGATCGTTGAAGCTCATGGCATCGTCTTCGTCGGCCCAACGCCCAATCATATTCGAACAATGGGTGACAAGGTGGCTGCCAAGAGGGCGATGACGGGGGTTGGCATCTCGGTCGTTCCCGGAACGGAAGGGGTGATCGGTTCAACGCAAGAAGCCCGCAAAATTGCCGGTCAGATTGGTTATCCGGTCCTGATCAAGGCGGCCAGCGGTGGCGGTGGCAAAGGCATGAGAGTGACAGAAAGCCCTGACGACCTTGATGAGCAGATCAGTATGGCGCGCCGTGAAGCCAAGTCGAACTTCGGAGACGACGAGATCTATCTGGAAAAATATCTCGCGAATCCCCGCCACATCGAACTGCAGATCATCGCCGACGAGCAGGGTCATGTAGTCCATATCGGCGAGCGAGATTGCTCCCTGCAGCGCAAGCACCAGAAAGTGTTGGAGGAAGCGCCCTCCCCAGGCCTCAATGCCGAGGAAAGAGAGCGTTTGGGCGATATCGGCTGCAACGCAGTCCGCAAGCTAGGGTATCGGAATGCCGGCACATTGGAATTCCTTTACGAGGATGGCGAATTTTACTTCATCGAAATGAATACCCGCCTGCAGGTGGAACATCCGGTTTCGGAAGCTATCAGCGGGATCGATATAGTGCGCGAGCAGATCCGCATCGCCGCTGGCGCACCGTTATTCTTCCAGCAGAAGGATATCGACTTCCAAGGCCACGCCATAGAATGCCGGGTCAACGCGGAGGATCCTGTCACGTTGGTTCCATGGCCGGGCAGGGTCAGTGACTATCATCCACCGGGCGGATTGGGAATTCGAGTCGATTCCGGCCTCTATGCCGGCTACTCTGTGCCGCCGCATTATGACAGCATGATTGCCAAGCTGATCGTCCACGGAGCGACCCGCAACGAATGCCTGATGCGGCTGCGCCGGGCGCTGGAAGAATTTGTCATTACTGGGGTCCGCACGACGGTCCCATTGCACCAAAAACTGATAGGTGAAACCGACTTCATTAATGGCCGGTATGATATACGCTGGCTGGAAGCCTACATCGCCGCCCAATCCGAAAACTTATGAACGCCGATGGAATACCGCCTGACGGCCGAACTCCTGTTGCGTGCCTATACCACGGGCATGTTCCCGATGGGCAAATCGCTTGGCGACTCTGATATCGTCTGGGTCGACCCGGAATTGCGCGGGATTCTTCCGCTGGATAGGTTTTATATCCCTCGCCGGTTACGCCGGACAGTGCGCAACAGACGCTTCGAGATTCGCGCCGACACCACCTTCACAGCTGTAATGAAATCCTGCGCCACGCCTTGGCGTGGCCGCCGCGACACCTGGATCAACAACGAAATCTTGCGCGCCTACGCGGAACTACATCACCTAGGCTTTGCACATTCGGTCGAATGCTGGCTCGAAGACGACTTGGTTGGCGGCCTGTATGGCGTGTCTATCGCCGGAGCCTTTTTTGGCGAAAGCATGTTCACCCGCAAAACGGATGCCAGCAAGGTTGCGCTGGTTCACCTGGTGGCGCGGCTGGATCATGCCGGTTACCGACTGCTGGACATCCAGTTCATCACAGATCACTTGAAGCAGTTCGGCGCCGTGGCGGTGCCGCGCCATGAATACCGCATTCTTTTGCAGAACGCGCTGGCTGTGAATGCCACATTTCCAGTTAACCTGCCCGAAGAGGCGCTTGCCGACTATCTGCAGTCCTTCACCCACACGTCATAAATAGCGTGGTCCATGGCCGATAGCGCCGGCTTTGACTTGAACATCCAGCCACTGAACACTTGGGATTTTTCCTTCGTAGCCGAGTTCACGTCATAGATTTGCAGAAAGGCTGCCTTTTCCGGCGGCTGGTCCGGCGGCGTTCGCTGGCAACGGCGGATTACGATTTGCAAGGTCCGGAACCGGACGGCTTCGCCTACCCGACCCCCAAATGTAAGAATCAGGGCGGTTTCCTTGTCCAGCCCTTGCAGTACGACATAGTCGGCATCTGCCCTGAACGGCTTCTCGGGTTTCCTGTCGACCATTTCGACGGCGCGCACACGCTCCTGCGCGCCGGCAGGATCGGCAAACAAGACCGATACCAGCGAAGCGTTCATCAGAAGAGTGAGACAGAAAATCGGAAGACGCATATCAATATCACACGGTCGGACAACGAAACATTGCTCCACGTTTGCTCGATTTGTCTGCGGCGAAACGCAGACGGACATAGTCGGCCATCCAAAAGTTCTCGGTATTCTTCAGTTCCGGCTCCAGGTCATTCGCGATTTCTACCTTGACCGCCGCAGCCTCAGCCGGGTCAAGTACAGCCAGCCAGCTTTCGGCGAAAGTGTCCAGCCACCCGCTCAGGTCTTCCGGAAGACGGGTCGGACGATCAATCAGGCGGATATACCGTACGTTGAAACCAGCGCTTTCGAGGCGTCTCCGATATTCGTCAGGTTCGGGGAAATACCAAGGATTATAAGGGGCAGGATCAATTTCGCGACGGCGGAAAGCGGCCTCAATCGCCCGTCTGATCTTGCTGACATTATCGCCTCCCCCCATCTCGGCAACGAACCGCCCGCCAGGCTTGAGCGCTTGCCAGACACCCTTGATCACCGCATCGGGATCATCCCGCATCCAGTGGAGCGCCGCGTTTGAAAAGACAGCATCGAACGATCCGTCGGGAAAATCGAGCTTCTGTCCGTCCATGACGCACGCAACCAAGCCCAGCGCGCGGGCCGCCGCAATTTGCGGAGCACTAGCATCAATTCCGATGACGTCGACTCCCATGTCACGAAGCTTAACCGTCAGGGCACCGTTACCGCAGCCGATATCCAGAATTTTCTCTCCGGGTTGAGGCGCCAGGAGGTCGACAACCGGCATTCCCAACTCTGCCACGAAACCCGCCTGCCGCGCATAACGGTCCGGATTCCACGTTTGTTCCCCTGGCTTTGGCACAGCGTCGATCACGGATGGCATATCCCTCATCGAGCAGTATCGTGCTTCTTCTGCCCCTCGCCGTCGCCATTGCGCTTCGACGAATCGATCAGAAGGAATATCGCGCGCGCCAACAGTTCTTCCAACGCCAGAGCGTCACGAGTTTTCTTCAGCGTCGCGCCAGCCGCCAGTTTTTTCTTCGAGACTCCCGGTGTCAGCCGAAGATACTTGCCACCCAGCAAACCGTCGCTGGTGACCGAAGCCTGGGTGTCTTCGGGCAACGTCAGTTCCGAGCGAATGGTGAAGCTGATCTCGGCCCGGAAAGTTTCGGGATGGATCCGCTGGCTGGTCACGGTTCCGACCTTCACCCCGCCGATCTTGACGTCGCTGCCTTCTGCCAGCGCGCCGACCGAGGCAAAGGAAGCCTTGAGCATGTAGCCGGAAACCGGACGCAGATCAGCCGTGTTCCACGCAAACACGAAAAACAGAATAGCGACACCCAGAACCACGATTCCCATGACGGTTTCAATCAGTTTCTGCCCCATACGCGCCGCCTACTCTGCAGTCTGCTTTGCCGACTTTGGTTTGCGCGCCGCTTCGGCCGATTGAACAATCCGTTCCAGCAGCACCTCGATGATGATCGAGTCCTGAACCAGTTCAAAATCGCTGCCTTCCGGCATCATTTGGTTGCCCAAGCCTGGCTCGATCTTGATGAACTTCGCGCCCAGTATACCGTCGCTCATGATCATCGCCGCGCTCTCCTCCGGCACGCCGACCTTTGGAGCGATTCGGATGGCAAGCCGCGGCTTTAAGGCTTTTGGATTCAGGGTTATTTGCTCCACTACGCCGACTTTTACACCGGACAAATATACCGGTGAGCCAACGGACAGGCCGTCAGCCTGTTCAAAAGTCGCATACAGCAGATAGCCATCAAGCCCGGTGTGTTTGCTCCGCAGGCCCAGTACTACGACCAGCACCACCAGCAGGATCGTCAAAGCCCCCATGAGGGCAAAAATTGTGCTATTTTCCTTCACGTTCGATGCCCGCCCCGTCGGAGCGCTCCGGAACTGATCAAGTTGGCCGCCATGGCTCGTAGTCTCCGGTCGCTACCGAGCGCTGGCCGCCTTCGTACTCGCTTCCCGGTGGCCGCCACGCATCGGGCGTTCCTGTCTGGTTCGGTTTGTGTTCGGTCTGCCAGGGCTTGCGCGAGATCGGCGCTTCGTCTGGGGTCTGATCCACCATATAGTGGAGCCAGCCGTGCCACTCGGCGGGAACACGTGACGCTTCTGGCTCGCCGTTGTAGATCACCCAGCGCTTGCGGCGGCGGCCTTTGGGATCGCTTCGCTCCTGATAATACCGGTTTCCTTGGTCGTCCTTGCCGACCAGCTTGCCATTCAGAGCTGTATAGATTCGGGTACCAATATGCGTGCCCACGTTAACCTGATCTCCTGTCGCCGGAATTTAAACTGGCATCGGGGACTATGGCAAAGCCGAACTCTGACGTCCAGCACCGGCGGGGCAGGCAAAGTCGCGGCGAAACGCCTTGCCGACGCAAGCCAGCGGTGGGATAGGAGGCGCCTATGACCGTCGTTTCCACCTCGTCTGCCAAGGCTCCGACCGTCGACCGGATTCTGGTCGGCTATCTGCTGATCCTGGTCTCGACGATCTGTTTCAGTGCCAGCAACAATCTCGCGAAAGAAAGCTACAGCCACGGCGTTTCGGTCGACACGATGCTGGTCGGCCGATCTTGGAGTCTGGCAGTTCTTCTCGGGCTGTGGTTTGTAGCCCGCAGGCGCAGGCCGACAATTCCCGCCGGGATGACGGGCTGGGTCATTGCTGCGGCCATGCTGTTTTCGGCAAATGCTTGGTCGCTGCTTTCCTCTTTCGACGTGATGCCGGTCAGTCTGTCGATCCTGGTTTTCTATCTTTTTCCCTTCCTGGTAGGCTTGCTCGCCGCAGTCATGGGTATTGAGAAACTGCGTGGAGCCACTGTCGTCGGTCTCGTCGTGGCCTTCCTGGGATTGATCCTGACGCTTGATACCGAAGGCAGCCCGGATCTGTGGGGAATTTTCCTTGCTTTCATTGCGGGGGTGGCGATCGCCTTGAACATCCTGATCTCGGGCAAGCTGTTCCGGCGCGGCATGTCGGCCGTGGCCGTGGCTTTCTGGATGACGGTCGGGGGGGCGGTCTTCTTTTCGATCGGCCTGCTCGCCGGTGATGGGCTGGAATTGCCGGGCGGTAGCGCGGGATGGGGCGCTTTTATAGGCACCATCCTGTTTGTCGGCATCGCATTTGTTACCTTCTACAGCGCAGTTGCCCGTTTGACGGAATCAAGGACTGCACTGGTGATGAATCTGGAGCCAGTCTTTACGATCCTGATCGCCGTCGTTGTCTTCGGGGAGCCTTTCGGCTGGAGCCAGTGGCTGGGCGCTGCGCTGGTTACCTTGGCCGTCGTCTGGGTTAGTGCGGCAGGTTACCGCCGCTAGGGAAACTGAGTAAGAGATTGACGCCGTTCTGCTGTGTGCAGAATTCCCGAACTGTTAAGCTCTTGATGAGAGGCGCACGGCTTTTCCGGAAACGAGGTGGGGATTACGCCTTCGCCATCCTGGGCGACACCGCGCAAGGCGGTGAAACGACCCGCCGGACGACAATATCCATCCCCGTCAATACCAACGCCGTTGGTGGATCCCGGTAGCATTGCCGGATGATCTTGGGCCGCGACCCATCAGAATGCATCATGATGTCGTACCCTGATTTTCAGTCCCTTGAGGTCTTCCCGAAATGTCAGCATCTCGTGGGTCATATGATATTTGCCACAAGATGTAGCGTTAAGCTCCTTGACTCCTGATTCAACATTTCGCAATATATTGGGGTAAGGGGTTTGAAAGCCTCAATATACAGGGTCGAGAATGTGGTGCTTTTTGGCACCCAGAGGTCAAAGGGAAAATATAGATGAAAATTCGGCGTCACTTCACTGTTGACGGCAAGGACGCCTACGATGGCATTGTTTTCCAAAACGCGACAAGCGAGATCCGAAATCCGGATGGATCTACGGTGTTCAAGAACGACGATGTGGATGCGCCGGCGGATTGGTCCCAAGTGGCGATTGACGTCTTGGCGCAGAAGTATTTTCGCAAGGCTGGCGTCGCCAAGATCGGGGATCTCGATCCGGTTCCCGAAGAGGGTGTACCGAGTTGGTTGTGGCGCCATACGCCTAGGAAGGGCGTGAAAACCGGTAGCGAAACCAGCGCCAGGCAGGTCTTTGATCGCATGGCCAACACTTGGGCCTATTGGGGTTGGAAGGGCGGCTATTTCGACGGTGAGGAAGATGCCCGCGCCTTCTCGGACGAGACGCGCTTCATGCTAGCTCGACAGATGGCAGCGCCAAACTCGCCGCAGTGGTTCAACACCGGTCTGCATTGGGCTTATGGTATCGACGGCCCCAGTCAGGGCCATCACTATGTCGACTACAAGTCCGGCAGGCTGACCCGGGCAGCTTCTTCCTACGAGCACCCGCAGCCTCACGCCTGCTTCATCCAGTCGATTGGCGATGATCTGGTGAACGAAGGCGGCATCATGGACCTCTGGGTCCGCGAGGCACGACTGTTTAAGTATGGCTCCGGTACCGGCACCAACTTTTCAAACCTGCGCGGCGAGAACGAACCGCTCAGCGGCGGCGGAAGGTCCAGCGGCCTGATGAGCTTCCTGAAGATCGGCGACCGGGCAGCCGGTGCGATCAAATCCGGCGGCACGACACGCCGGGCAGCCAAGATGGTCATCGTCGATGTCGACCATCCGGATATTCTGGATTTCGTGAACTGGAAGGTGCGGGAAGAGCAGAAGGTAGCCTCCTTGGTCGCGGGCTCGAAGTTGGCATCCAAGTGCCTGAACGAAATCATGCAGGCATGTCACAGCTTCGACGGTGCCAAGCCCTTTGACCCGAAGGCCAACCCTAGCCTCAAGAAGGCGATTCGCAGCGCCAAGAAGGCCATGATCCCGCAGAATTACATTCAGCGGGTTATCCAATTTGCCGAGCAGGGCTTCCGCGAAATCAATTTCGCAACTTTCGATACCGACTGGGATTCTGAAGCATATCTTACGGTCTCGGGTCAGAATTCGAACAACTCCATCCGAGTCGGCAACGACTTCCTCGACGCCGTCATGGCGAACAGTGAATGGACCCTGTTCAAGCGGACCTCACCCGAACCCGCCGGTACCATCAACGCTCTTGATCTCTGGAACCAGATCGCCGAAGCCGCTTGGCAGTCGGCCGACCCGGGTCTCCAGTTCGACAGCACGATCAACGAATGGCACACCTGTCCGGCCAGCGGGCGGATCAACGCTTCGAACCCATGCTCGGAGTACATGTTCCTGGACGACACGGCCTGCAATCTGGCCTCGCTGAACCTCATGGCCTTCCGGCAACCCGACGGCAGCTTCGATGTCGAGAGTTTTGAACACGCGGTCCGGCTATGGACGGTCGTGCTTGAGATTTCCGTCCTGATGGCGCAATTCCCGTCCGAGAGGATCGCTGAGTTATCCTACCGATATCGTACGCTGGGCTTGGGCTTCGCCAATATTGGCGGCTACTTGATGGCCTCCGGCTTGCCATATGACAGTCACCAAGGTCGGGCTCTTTGCGGCGCAATTAGCGCACTCATGACAGGAGTCGCTTATGAAACGTCCGCCGAGATGTCGGCCGAACTTGGAGCTTTCCCGGGGTATAGTGACAATGCCCACCATATGCTGCGAGTAATTCGTAATCATCGTCGCGCAGCACACGGCGCGACGGACGGATACGAAGGCCTGACCATTCCTCCGGTGGCACTAGATCGGGAATCCTGCCCGGACTCGCGACTGTTGAACGCCGCAGGGTCGGCTTGGGACCGCGCACTTGAGAAGGGTGAGTTGTCTGGCTATCGCAATGCTCAGGCAACAGTGATCGCGCCAACGGGGACGATCGGCCTCATCATGGACTGCGATACCACCGGTATCGAGCCGGACTTCGCATTGGTCAAGTTCAAGAAGCTCGCTGGCGGAGGCTATTTCAAGATCATCAACCAGTTGGCGCCCCTGGCCTTGCAGACACTTGGCTACAGTCGGCCGCAGATCGACGAGATGATCAGATATGCCGTCGGTACCGGCTCGCTGAAAGAGTCCCCCGCCATCAACCATGACGCCCTGCGCGATGTCGGTTTCTCCGACGCAATGCTGGAGAAGATCGAACAGGCCCTTTCGCAAGCCTTTGACATCAAGTTCGTCTTCAACAAATGGACCTTGGGCGAAGACTCCTGTGTCAACGAATTGGGTCTGAACCCGGAGTGCCTGAACAACCCGGATTTCGACATGCTGCAGTCTTTGGGCTTTAGCCGTGCCGAGATCGATAATGCAAGCATCTGGGTCTGCGGCGCCATGACCTTGGAAGGGGCGCCACATCTGAAAGAACGGCACCTCGCCGTTTTTGATTGCGCTACGCCATGCGGAAGGATCGGCAAACGGTTCCTGAATTGGGACAGTCACATTCGCATGATGGCATCATCCCAGCCCTTCATTTCAGGCGCCATTTCCAAGACGATCAACATGCCCAACACCGCGACAGTCGAAGACTGCCGCGCAGCCTACGAGCTTTCTTGGAAATTGGGTGTCAAAGCGAACGCGCTGTATCGCGACGGTTCCAAACTCAGCCAGCCCCTCTCCGCCAGTGTCTTTGATGATCTGGAAGATGACGACCTCACCGAGGAGGCAAAAGAGGCCGTGCTGCAGGCACCAGCTGTTGCTGCTGCCGCTCAGATCGCCGTCAAAGCGGCTGAGAAGGTCGAGCGGGCTCGCCGCGAGCGTCTGCCAGATCGCCGTCGCGGCTACACCCAGAAAGCCATCGTCGGCGGGCATAAAGTCTACTTGCGGACCGGCGAATATGACGATGGTGCGCTTGGCGAAATCTTCATCGACATGCACAAGGAGGGCAGTGCTTTCCGCAGTATGATGGACAGCTTTGCCATTGCCGTCTCCATGGGACTGCAATACGGTGTGCCACTGGAAGAATTCGTCGATGCCTTCACCTTCACCCGATTCGAGCCTCAGGGCATGGTGGAGGGCAATGACGCCATCAAGATGGCAACCTCCGTCATTGATTACATCTTCCGCGAACTTGCAGTATCCTACCTCGGCCGAGACGACTTGGCCCATGCGACAGGTAACGATCTGTTGCCGGACATCATCGGCAACGGCGCCGACGAAAGCGCCTTGCCCGACGACGAAGCCGCCAAGGCTGCCGCCGCCCATGTACTGGGTGAGATGCAGCGGGTGACGAGCAAGGGCTTCGTCCGTAACAAATTCGCTGTCTTGGAAGGCGGCCTGTCAGTCAGTGCCGGGTCTGCAGCATCAAAGGCAAACTTCTCCATCAACGGAACAGCACAAACAGCTTCAGTCGGCAAGCTTGCCGGTGCGTCCGCCGCATCTTCCAGCCAGTCTGGCGGCAGTGACACGAGTGGCTTGTCGATTGCAGGCCTTGAGAGCGCGTCAGCGGCTCTCGAGATATCTCCCACCATGGCTGCGGCCGTCGACCAAAAGCTAGATCAGATTCGTGAAGCGAGGATGAAGGGCTATGAGGGAGACAGCTGTGGTGATTGCGGGAACTTCACCCTCGTACGGAACGGTACTTGTCTCAAATGCGACACGTGCGGAGCCACAAGCGGGTGCAGCTGACCGGGCATCCTTGCCTGACCGTTACTCCTCCCTGAACTGCGGGGCGACTTCTGGCCGCCCCCCTTTTTTGGAAAGATAATGCACGCTGCTCGCTGGATTACGAAAGCTTGTCAAACAATCACGGCCAAGAGCACGATGCGATTGCGCAAGTTCAGTCGAGGACACGAGATCACGTTCGCTCCCGAAATCTGTCTGCAAAGATGGCGTGAAACGTGACGGCGGCGCACGACACGGACGACCGATGATCCGCGATGAATACCGCTTGGTTCCCAACGCCGACGACAAAGACCCATGTCTCGCCATCGAGATGGTCCGCCACCATTACGACGACACCCGGGAAGTTGCCACTGAGCATATTCCGCTCGCTGGCGAGATCGTACACCTGAACGGCCACGGCTACTGCGCCAGCGTGACTCGTTGCCGACGCCTATCGACCGGGCGGAAGGTCACTTGGAGCGAACATCTAGGAGAAGTCTTCGACAATATCGAAACCTGCCGCATCGCGATCGAGAATGCCTTTGAACCACGAGACTTTCTAGATTAGGTTTGTTCAAGTGATGGACCGTTTATCAATACAATTGATCGTCAGGAAGCAGGATTGTTGATTGGCTGCGGGGTATAGGCATCGATCAGACCGTCGAGGATTTGCGCGATAGGAGCCTCAGCGATTTGAGGACGGGGCGGAAGTTGTAGCCAACGCCGTTGGCATGGTCGGCGTGGCATCCCTTGAGGAAATCGCGGCCCATGTAGCCAATCACCACCTCGACGGCGAAGTTCGCGTTTGATCTAGCCGTAGAGGAACATACTGAGCGGCTGCAGCGCTCCAACTTGGCGCCGATGCGCTTGCACCAGTGCCGCAATGTATCGCGGAGGCCGCTCGCGCCGGTAAAACAGAAACGTTCTCCCAACGCGCGCACGCCCTTGTCCGAGAGCCCCTCCATGTGCTTCAAAAGCAACAGACTGGCGGTCCCGATCGTGATAAAGGACCAGCAACTCCTCGTCGCTCCACGCTCAGTCGATCTCGTCGGCAAGCCGCACCCAGAGCAGATATTCCGACCTGCCCACTTCCTTTCTCAATGGCTGCATCCGCGTCTTCTTTCCTTGACCGAAAGATGATCACTAATGCCCTGAAAACGGAATCCCCTATCCAAAGGCACCCAGCCTCAAAACCACGAAATCATGCAATACCGCCGCCCTCTGCAGAACCGAAACGATAATCATTTCAGACGCTTGAGCCTTGTTTTCCATCATTTATATACCGTATCCTCGGTCAGTTTCGCCCGGCCTCAAAGATCTCTGCATTGCCAGACACACGATAATCCGCAATAATGAGGGTGCTACCCAGTTGCGATGGGAATGGTTGCTCACCGGAGACAATCCCTTCACATGGCTTTGTGACACATGGAGGCGCAACCCATGTCCCTTACTTTCGCTCACCTTGTAGGCAGCCTACCCTATCCGGATGCTGCCACGACCTTCCATGAAATCACCACGCGTCTGGGTAGGCACGTAAAGCGCATTCCCGATGGCGAAACCGGCGAGCGGGCTCGCTGGATCTACTGGCAGCGCGCGAAAGTAGAGAACAATCCAGCCATGGAAGTGGCGACGGACGACGGGCCGACGCAGATCCACCAGTGGGACGGCAAGCTGGTCCGGGAGTGGGAACTATTCCGATTCAAGGATGGCGTTGATGCCGCGACCGTCGACTTTGATCCCGGCTACGCTCCGGACGCCATCAAGTCCTATGACCTTTTTCGACAATTGCGCGATGCTGGAGAGATCTCGAACGGAGTACGGTTCCAGGTCTGCTTACCGACACCGATGGCCATCGGCTACTGGTTCGTGGCGCCGTCCGCGCGCGCTGATTTCTTCCTGGCCTACGAAAGGGCCTTCAGGGCAGATCTTGCGACAATCTGCGAAGCCATTCCGAACGAAGATCTCGCGATCCAGTGGGATGTCTGTCAGGAAGTGCTGGCTTGGGAAGGCTATTTCCCCGATCGACCGGACTCTTACAAGGAAGATATAACCGGCATGTTGGCGCGCCTTGGTAACGCAGTGCCGGAGCCGGTCGAACTGGGCTATCATCTGTGCTACGGTACGCCGAATGACGAGCATCTCGTGATGCCGAAGGATCTTGCCAATGCCGTCGAGATGACTCATGGCATTCTCGCAAGCCTCGATCGGTCGCTTCAGTTCATGCATATGCCGGCGCCGAAGGACCGGGACGACGATGCATATTATGGTCCACTCAGAGACCTGAATATGCCCGCAGACTGCGAACTTTTCCTCGGTATCATCCACCATGATGACCACCTCGGTGACCAGCGGCGTATTGCGGCGGCTCGGAAGGCCATCACGGATTTCGGCGTGGCGACCGAATGTGGCTGGGGCCGAGGCGATCCAGAGCGGGCTCCTGGCCTGCTCGACAGCCACCGGATCGCGCTGGAAAGTGCATAGCCGACAGACAAGGCGCGACAACAGCCTTCTGCCAATCTCTCCGCCTCAAGGCTCGCGACAGCAACAGAGCGCCTGCCATCGACACATGCTGCCTACCCGCGGTGAGTCATACGAGCCGACTTTGGTCGATCGCCGCCTTGATAAATGACATGAAGAGTGGATGCGGAGCAAAAGGCCGACTCTTCAATTCGGGATGGAACTGGACTCCGACAAACCATGGATGGCCTTCAAGCTCGACAATCTCCGGCAACGCTCCTTCCGGCGACAGGCCTGAGAAGTGCATGCCGACCGCTTCCAGCCGCTCCATATAGTTGATGTTGACTTCGTAGCGATGACGATGACGTTCGCTGATGAGTGTCTCACCATAGATGCCGTGGACCTTGCTCCCACGAGACAGTCTGGCCGGATACGCGCCTAGTCGCATCGTTCCACCCAGTTCGCCATCTTCGACGCGGGCCTCAATCTGATTGCCGTTCATCCATTCGGTCATGACCCCGACCACCGGATCGGTTGTCGGCCCGAATTCCGTCGAACTGGCGCCCTCTATGCCGGCCAAGGATCGGGCCGCCTCAATGACCGCCATCTGCATACCGAAGCAAATCCCGAAATAGGGAAGTGCATGCTCGCGCGCAAACCGGGCCGCTCGGATCTTGCCCGCCGAGCCTCGTTCACCAAAACCACCAGGCACCAGAATGCCATTGACGTCATCAAGGTGCGGGACCGGATCCTCCCGTTCAAAAATTTCGGCTTCTATCCAGCGCAGCTCCACCTTGGCGTCGTTGGCAATTCCGCCATGTGTCAGTGCCTCTTCCAAAGACTTGTAGGCGTCCTGCAAATCCGTGTATTTGCCCACTACGGCAATCGTCACCCGGCCTTCCGGCCGGATCACGCGATCGACAATTCGGATCCACTGGCCCAGTTCAGGTTCATCGGCACCCAGCCCGAAGTAGCTGCACACCGCCGTGTCGAATCCTTGGTCGTGAAGCTTCAGGGGCACATCATAAATCGTCTCGGCATCCAGCGCCTCGATCACCCGATCGGACGGAATGTTGCAGAACAGAGCAATCTTGCGGCAGGCTTCTTCGGAGATTTCCCGATCGCAACGGCACAACAGGACATCCGGCTGAATACCCAAGCCCAGCAACTCCTTGACACTGTGCTGGGTTGGTTTGGTCTTCAACTCGCCCGAGGATGGGATCCATGGTACCAACGTCAGATGGCAGAACATGGACCGTTCCCGTCCCAATTCGTTGCCCAATTGCCGGATGGCTTCCAAGAAAGGCAAGCCTTCTATATCGCCGACGGTGCCTCCAATCTCGCATAGCACAAAATCGACGCCATCGGTGTCCTTCAGCACCATCTCCTTGATCATGTCGGTAACGTGGGGAATCACCTGAACCGTGGCGCCCAGATAGTCGCCGCGCCGTTCTTTCGACAAGACATTCTGATAGACCTGCCCGGCGCTGAAACTGTCGGACCGGCGGGCCGGTACGCCAGTAAAGCGTTCGTAATGGCCCAAATCCAAGTCCGTCTCCGCACCGTCGTCGGTGACAAACACCTCGCCATGTTGATACGGGCTCATTGTACCCGGATCGACATTCAGATAGGGGTCGAGTTTCCGCAGACGGACGGTATATCCACGGGCCTGCAGCAAGGCGCCCAACGCCGCTGACGACAGTCCCTTGCCGAGGGACGACGCCACCCCGCCAGTGATAAAGATGAAACGCGCCGGGTTCATGACGGGATCACACTATATTGCAATCGATCCGCGTTGAAAGAGCGTCAGCGGACGGGAAAGACTTTGAGGCAGAGGGGCCGCAAGTCCCAGAGCCAGTGGTGATGCCGCCGCTGCCACCCCTATTTTTCAGGAACAACCGGAGTATCGGATTTACCAGTTTCCGATTTCTTCGGGCCGGAGCCCTGTCCTGACGGCGCTCCCGATTGCTGGGTGGTCGGTCCGGCACCCTCGCCCGTCACGACGCCAGCAGGACTGCGACTCGCACCAGCGAGCATCGCCAGCGCCATGCTGGTCGCGATGAACAGGGCGGCGATGATGGCCGTCGTCCGAGTAAGCAGATTGGCCGTTGTCCTGCCGGTCAGGAAACCGCTCATGCCGCCTCCACTGCTGCCACCACCGATGCCTAGCGCGCCACCTTCGCTACGTTGAATGAGCACCACGCCGATCAGGGCGAGGGCGAGAAGCAGATGGATGATCAGAATGACGAGTTCCATGAACAGTCTTCACAAACGAGTCGGAGTATCGCTTTCGGGCTGTGATGAGGAGCATATAGTCAATCGGGCGCAAAAAGGCCATGACACTCCCTTCACATTGCGATAACTGGCCGCGTTGCCTGCAAAATGCTTTGGGATCCGTTATGGAATCTGCTCTGGAACCTAGAATTCCTGATGTCTGCCGATCTCGAATGGCGTGCGCCGCACCACATCCTGTTTGCCGGCATCAACACTATGGAGGCGTTGTCAGCAGGCGAGAAAGGCGCCCAACAAACATCGCTTGTCGGCACCGTACCGCCCCGCCTTTGCTGCCGAATAAGCATGCGGCCCGCCGCCGCCCGACAGTCCAGCAACGCTGCCGGTCGCCACTATAGTGCCGCCAGGATTGGCGCGCATCAGCGGTACCGAACATTTGACACCCAAGATAAACACTGCGTACCAAGAAAGAGAAACTGGTGTCCCATTCCGCTACAGTTGTTTCAGCAATCGGCCCGATCGCCCCGCCAATCCCGGCGTTGAGTTGAGGAAGGACATGTCCAGTCACCCCCATTGCGCAACCGTCCTGCTGAAGCATGCCTCCATCGCCGTTTCGTCCGTCACATCAGTCTTCACGTAGGCGACGTTGTCGCCCTGGCTCGCGGCGCGGGCAAGAGCAAGCGTTTCCTCAGCGTTGGCATCATTCAAGTCCACAAGGGTGACCCTGGCTCCTTCGTTCAGGAAACGCCTCACCGTTGCCCGGCCGATACCGCTCGCACCACCGGTGATGATCGCTACCCGTCCGTCAAACCTGCCAGCCATCTCGTCGTCTCCCTGCCACTGGTCATCCTATCACCAAGTCAGAAAGATATCGCAGGTCAAGGCTTGCCCTTGCCGAATCCTGCCCAGAACGCAGATAGGCCTATC
>JAPOST010000202.1 GCA_026709535.1 Rhodospirillaceae bacterium | reverse complement strand
CGTCTATCCCCCATCGTTCTCCCTTGGCCCGCAGGCCAACAGTGCCGCATCGGAGGTGTACGCCCGTGAGGGCCAGTGCTTCGTCCTCGCCCCGTGCGGAGTGATTTCCCCGGACATGCATGAACTTCTCGTTGAGACGGAGCAGCAAGCCTCGCTCATCAAGGTGGGCGGTGGATTTGCCCAAATTTACGCACCGGACGGCAGCCCAATGTGCGACCCGCTGCCGGAGCACCAGGAGGGCGTGCTGTTCGCTGAAATCGATCTCGGAGCCATTGCGGTGGCCAAGTCCTTCGCGGACCCGGTCGGCCATTATTCCAGGCCGGACGTCGCGCGATTGCTGTTGAACCGCTCGCCGCAGCCGTGCGTCGAGGAGTTTTCCCCGGAAGCAACGGAATTCATCGATGCCGGCGAGGGACCGGCGCGCACGAACCCAGCCGATGCCCCCGCGGCATGATGGTGTACGTTAAGCGAGATTAGCCCGATGCCCCGCAACAACATGCCCGACAGTTGGCAACCTCCCGCACCCGCATGGCAGTCATTCTGGCGCAACCAAGCCGACCCGCTGATCGCCGGCTGCTACGGCGTTCAAGCGTCAAGCCCGGGCCCGCTCGACGCTTGGGCGGCACCGGCGCTGGCAGGCTCCCACCCGTTGGCGGTGGAGCGAGGCAGCTTCATCGACGGTTCGGGCGTGCGGAACCACCTCTACCTCGCCTATTGGCGAAAGTCGCAGTACGATGAATGGTGGTCGCTTGAGGCCAACGCCCGATGGTGGGCCGACCCCGAACGGCTGAGCGACGGCGTCGGCTATTGGCGCGAAGTGATCACCATGCCGTTTGAGCGCTTCGAGACCCTGCACTCGACGCAGTGCCCGCACGGCGTTGGCGTTTGCGCGGATGGGATGGAAGGCCCGATCCTTGAGCACGGCTATCCGGGCAGCATGCGGGACCGGATTCCCCTTTCGGACGATGACGACTTGCGCAATGGCGCCACCGTCGATGCCCGGCTCCCCGCCCGCATCAGTGACGGCGGACGGCGAATTGTCGTTACGCCGCCGGAGAGGATGTGCGTGATTCGATCAGGGCAGGACTGGAGCGATTGCACGCCGGAACAGAAGAAGTGGTATCTGGACAAACTGCATCCCGTGCTCTTGGACGGAATGCGCTATCTTCGTGACAACCCGCGGGAAGCCGGATGCTATTCATTGCGATTCGTCGATCGGAACGATGATTCATGGGAGGCGCTGGAACAGTCGTTCGGGCTGGGGTACGCCACCGATGTGCACGCCTTTGAGGAGTGGGCGAAAAGCCACCCCACCCACCAGGCGATATTCGACGGCTTCATGGATATGGTTGACACCTATGGCGATGGCCTGCGGCTCCGTCTCTGGCACGAAGTGACCGCATTGCCGGATCATGGATGCGAGTTCGAGTACATCGGCTGTCATTCGCAGACCGGCCTTTTGGGCTACAGGCGAGCGAACTGAAAGTGACGGCGCATCTTCTCACTGGCGGCTACAGAAAAGACACCAGTGACTTTCAGGAACGCGACCGCCGGGAGTATTGGCGGGACATTATCTGTGACGAGTTTGTCAGGCTCGATTGTGACCGGTTGCCCAAGGACTTCCAAGGTCGGCTGTGCGGCGGAAACGCCATTGGCGAACTGCGATTCACGGAGGTTCTGGCCGATCCGCACCATGTTGAGCGGTCAAGGCGTCAAATCGCCAAGTATTCGGAGGCCGACTTTCTGATCAGCTTCCAGCTTGAGCGGAACGGCCTGGTCCGGCAGAACGGCCGCGAAGCGTTGCTGACGCCAGGCACGTTCGCGCTCTATGACAGCACCCAGCCGTATTCGCTGACGTTTGAGCAGCGTTTCCGCCAGCTGGTGATCCAGATGCCGAAAAACGTGCTGTCGCGGCACCTCATGAATCCTGAGAAATACACCGCCATCCCCATATCCGGGCATTCCGGCATCGGCGCGGTGCTCTCGGACTTCATCTTTTCGCTGGCGAGGGAAATGAATGAAATGCGCGCCGCGCCTGACGAGCTGTCGGAAAACCTGGTGAACATGATTGCCATGGCCTTCAGCTCCTCGGTCATGCTCAGCCAGGTGGGCGACCACAGGGTCGTGCGTGAATCGCGCAAGCGACACGTCCGCCAATATATCGAAAGCAACTTGTATGACCCGAATCTGTCCAACCAACAGATTGCGGATGCGCTGCACATCTCGGTCCGCTACCTGCACAAGCTGTTTGATGACGAGACTGAGACAGTGCATGCGATGATTTTGAACAAGCGTCTTGAGCGCACCCGCCAGTTGC
>JAPOST010000040.1 GCA_026709535.1 Rhodospirillaceae bacterium | reverse complement strand
CTGGCCGCCGTCGCGCTGGTGACGATGCTCACGTTGCCGACAGACGCGCGGGCGCAAATGGCAACGGTTGGCATTGTTGCTACCGGGACATCGTTTGAACTCATTAAAGAAGCACCGACGGTCCGGCTAGTATCAACCTCCATGATTCCTGCCAATACTAGAGTGCGGATTCTCGTTTCCGTTCAATCCGGATATCGGTCTTATTTCCGCAATCATGGGAGCCCCGCGTTATTGTCGGGCGACAGTAGTCTCGCAGATTTCAAGAGCAATGTAATTACTCTTCAGACTAGGCAAGCGGGCACGTCGGTCAATATTGAAAGGGATATATCTTTCCCGAACGACAGGATCGATAGCGGCACTGTCGGTGCAAGTGAAACGGTGATACAGGTTGTATTGATGAGCGTCGATGGCTTCGTGGTAGATCGGAATAACGACACAGCGAACTTCCCTATAATCGACAGGGATGATTGCACAAACCCGGCGGAGACTCGGTATGGAGATAACGGCGGCATTGTCTACCGGCCCGGTCCCGGGGGCAGCCTTGCATCGGGATTGTGCGTATGTACTACGAAAAGCACTGTGGTCTTGGGTGGAATGGCCAGCGGCGAGACCGAATCCTACGCTACAACCGCCCTGAAATGGCGTACCGACTCCACGAAATATTGCCCGGAGTCGCCCTATCAGAGGCCGTGAGGCTGAACCGACCCTGACGCACAGAGGGCGGCCTGCGCTGGACCGTCAACGGCGCCGTCGAGAGCAAGCGCTTCGATGATTTCTGGGAACGACGAGCCGGGGCTATACCGTGAATCTCAAAAATGCGACGTGCACCCGCAAACGAACCATGCCGTTGTTTGTCACCAGCGCACGCTGGGAAGTCAGGCGCAGCTTTCAGGGAACAATCCCAATCGGCAGGGTCATGGTTTCATCCGGAGTTCGGCGAGCTGGCGTCATCCTGTCTCCAATCGTCGTGCCCTTGATTTCCGGCTATCTACTGCATAGTTGAAGTGCAGCCTTTCGCATGCCATGATATGGAAGCTGGTTTCCGGTTTTTAAGGCAGTTTTCAATACCGGTGCGAACGCTGCGATGGCAAAGGGCTGGTGCGTCAGCGACAACCCACCCGATGGAGAATGATGATGGCTCGACGCTGTAGCATTACCGGCAAGGGCGTTCAGACCGGCAACAATGTCAGTCACTCGAACCGCAAGACCCGGCGACGGTTCCTGCCGAACGTGCAACAGACGTCGCTATATAGTGAGGCTCTGGGACGTATGGTCCGGCTGAAGCTGGCAGCCAGCAGCATCAGAACCATTGAGCACAAGGGCGGGCTCGACGCCTATTTGATGGGAGCGGCGGAAAAGAGGCTGACCGCAGAAGCGATCCGTCTGAGAAAAGAGATCGCCAAGGCGCGGGCTTCTGCCAGCTAGCTGGCAGACATGACAGTTACGGCGTCTCGAACATCATCAGCAATGTCCGCTGTAGCGGATTGAAATTGTCGTCGCTGATCAGGTAAAGAAACCTACGCCCGTCACGACTGCGACGGGCCGCAATTCCTTCAAAATTATCGACTGTCATTGGCGCCGTCAGGTGAAGGACGAGTTGACCCTTGACGGCACGCCCAGGCGAAATGGACCGGCGGGGCACGACCATCACCCGGACCGAAAAGCCAGTGGACACTGTATATTTCCGCTCCAGTACCGCCACATCGCCGTCCGGCATCAGGGTTGCGTCGGTCGGGTAGTAGCCGGGCGTGTGCACATAATTCAAAGGTTCCCAGTTGCGTGCGCGGCCAATCCAGCCCGCCAAGCTACCACCGCTGGCGCGTAAATTCTCCGACAGTGCGAGCAGTAATCCGCCGCCGACATGGGCAAGTGATTCGATGCCGCCATTATCCGGCGCTTCGAGCAGATTGGCGGGATGGCTCCACAGGACAGGGCGGCCAGACAATGGAACATGGGAAGGCGGATAGAGATATATCCGATGACGCCGCTCAAACGCGACCAGCGCCGAACCGTCAGGCAAGTAGGCCAAGGCTTCGGAATCGGCATTCAAACCTTGCAGTCGCTGGCCGTTTGGTCCCAGCAGAGCCGCCATTCGGGAATTGCTGAGGCCGGAGAGATTCCCGTCTGCGTCGTAGAGAATCCGGGCGTTTATGCGGTGTCCCCTGTCAGAAAGGGCGATCAGACCTTGACCTGCCGGATCGACATGCAGGCCGGAGAAGCCTCCGAATCGACGGTCCGACGAGCGCAACGCAACCCCGCCGCGATACAATAGCTCGCCAATTCTGATCTGTTTCCTGGCCCGGATATTCAAGGGTACTGCTGTCGCAATGACCGCAACAGGCTGATCCGCCCGTGACGCCTGGAGCGGGATAGCGGTGACGCCTATCCCGACGAGCGCCGCGGCGATCAGGAACGCCGCCATATCTCCTTGGTTCATGCAGATCACGGATGTGGTACTTCTCCTTTTCGGGCGTTCCTGTCCCAGACTACCCACATCCGGCTAGCCCGGATATTTCATGAATGAGGCCCGCCGTCCTCTGTTTTGTGTGATGATTCAGTTGGTCAAGTGGAATCTGACGTGAGCGCAGAGCGGTGACGGAGTATCCCTCGGATATTCTTTCATTTCCAGCCTGTCGGGGACGCCGGGTCACGGCGGGTTTGTGACCAGTGACAGGGGTGCATTCCTGCTGCGCCCAACGGATCGCCGGCTCGGTCTGACGGCCGCGGTGGCCACGGCAGTCGGGGGATCCGCGTCAGCGGGGCCAGCGGCGCCATTGCGTGGTGGACAGGGTGCGCCAGCGGGTCTTCGGGATGATGCTGGGTGATGAGGACCTGAACGACCACGCCGATGGGTGCCATTATCTCGGTTTGCAGACCGCTGCCGGTCGCGACCGTTCCTTGGCCCGTGCACCGACCTTGTGCCGCTTCGAGAACAGGGCGGAGCGGGGCTGGGCGCGCGCGGTTCACGACGTTCTGGTGGCGCGCTTTGTTGCCACCTTCGAGGCGCCGCCGGAAGAGATCGTGCCGAACAGACGCGACTGACGATGCGGTGCCCAGAGATCAGGAAGGGCGATCAGGAGGGTTGCTTCTTCCATGGGCTATGATGATCGCTCTTGTTTCCTTCCCTTGTCTGTGTTCAACGGTGACCACTTTCTGGTGGCCTGGCTAAGGCGGGCCTGCCCCCCAGGGCTTCCCAAGGCTCAAGGAATCCGACTGATGCGTGGGTGTGCGCGTATACCATCCTGGGCCTGACCGCACCTGCCATGGAACGGGCGGCGACGGACTTCGCCGCGCGGGCTGAAGCAGCTCCGCTTCGCCGATCTTGGCTACGGCGCCCGGAGCTGGGACTGTGAGCACCGGGTCATCGCCCGTCTCGCGCACGGCCCTAGGGAGGAGCCAACCCGCGCTTCGTGATGACCCATCTGGCGGGTGATGGCCGCGCGCTTGACGAGAAACTCTCCTGCGCCCGCGGCGAGAGCGAGAACCGCAGCAGGGAACAGCAGCTCCAGCTCTTTGCCGACCGCACCTCGTGCCACCGATGGTGGTCCAACCCGTTCCGCTGGTTGCTTGCCGGTCTCGGCTGACACTTCTGCTCAACACCGTCCGGCGATGCGGCCTCAAGAGGGCCCGGATGGCTCGCGCGCAGTGCGCTACCCTCCGCCTCAGGCTGCTGAAGATCGGCGCCGTGATCACCCGCAATACCCGGCGGGTGCGTTTCCCCCTCTCGTCGGCCTGTCCCGAGCAGCATCGCTTCCGTCCGGTCATCGCCCGGCTCAAGCCCGGAGAGCGCCCGCCCCCGGCAACCCCGACGTGCGCCCGGATCCCGGGCAATCAGCCCAAATCCAGCCACAGTCAGCCAAAAATCGCCCGGAATCGTCATCCCGGGAGACACATCACCTTCCTGATATCACTCAGGACCGCAAACGATACCCCAAAATACCAAAATCCACCAAACCGCACACGCTCACGAAATAGCCGGGATAGCAAGTCGACAGACCAGGAAAACCATAATGATCATGACGTCCCAAGGCGCTGCACGATGCCGCCATGCTACTCTTTTTCGCCATTCTTTCGGATACCGGCATCATGGCCATCGTGACGGTGGACATGGATTTTTTGCCATGTGACCAACGTCATACATCGCAAAGCCGATAAGCATGACGGCAAAGTTGCCCTGCTGCATTCGCCGCTGGACTGCTCTGCCATGGAACTCGGGCCCTGCTTGTCCTGACAAGAACACAGATGGCGGCAGCAAGCGGCTTCAGGCCGCCAGATGCGGTGGCGGCGAGCCATCATCGGTAACGAGGTGACAACGCACCTGATGGCCTTCTGCGATCAGACGCAGACGTGGCTCTTCTGCGCGACAGCGGTCTTCAGCGAACGGACAGCGTGAGGCGAACCGACAGCCCGGCGGCAGATCAATAGGGCTGGGCGGATCGCCCGACACGCGGATTCTGTCAGCCCGGTCACGCAGCGCCGGATCCGCAGACGGTACGGCCGACAACAGTGCGTTCGTATAGGGATGCAGCGGCCGGCCGAACAGGGAGAGGCGGTCAGCATGTTCGATAACCTGCCCGAGATACATGACAGCGATGTCGTCACACATATGCTGCACCACGCCCAGGTCGTGACTGATGAACAGGTAGGTGAGGCCGAATTCTTCCTGCAAGCGCCGTAGCAGATTCAGGATCTGGGCCTGGATAGCAACATCCAACGCCGATACCGGCTCATCGCACACGATCAGGTCCGGCTGGGTGGCAAGAGCGCGCGCTATACCAACGCGTTGTCGCTGACCACCGGAAAACTGGTGGGGAAACAGCGCCTGCTGCTCTGGCCGCAAACCGACCAGACGAAACAGCTCCGCGACCCGATCATCTCGTATTTTCTCGTCGCCGACATCAAGTTGGTCCAAGGGTGCGCGCACGATCTCTCCTGCCCGAAGCCGGGGATTGAGCGAGGAATACGGATCCTGGAAGATGATCTGCATGTGTCTGCGCTGCTGGCGAAGCGGTTCGCCGGCCAGGAGGCAGATTTCCTCTCCGTTGAGACGAATGCTGCCATCAGTGATCGGCGCGAGGCGCATGATCGCCAGGGCAGTTGTCGTTTTGCCCGACCCGGATTCGCCGACCAGCCCAAAGGTCGTGCCGCGCTTTGTATCGAACGATACGCCGTCAACCGCGTGAACCTTGGGCGCCGAGGCAAAGGGGTTTGTTTTGGGCAGCGGGAAATGGACTTTCAGGTCGCGCACTTCCAGCAGATTTTCCGTATCCGTCATCACGGCGCCATCACATGCATCCAGCATGCAACCTTGTGATCATGAGCTGCGATGATCTCCGGCGGCATCTCGTCATGACATCGATCCATCGCCTCGGCACAGCGTGGCGCGAACGGGCACCCGCCCCGGCCCAGTTCGGCCACCGAGGGAACGACGCCCGGGATTTCTGTCAGAACCTTGCGTTCTTCGCTCGGCTTTGCTTCCAGATGCGGCACACAAGCGATCAGACCGCGGGTATAAGGATGCTTGGGGTTAGTCAGCATCTCGTCCACCAGCGCCTCTTCCACCTTGCGGCCAGCGTACATCACGACCACACGCTGCGCCATTTCTGCAATCGCGCCCATGTCATGGGTAATGAGGATGATCGCTGAACTGGTCTGCTCCTGAAGCTCTTTCAGCAGGTCGAAAATCTGCGCCTGGACCGTAACGTCCAGCGCCGTTGTTGGTTCGTCTGCGATCAAGACCTGCGGTTGGCAGGCCAGCGCCATCGCGATCATCACCCGCTGGCGCATGCCGCCGGAGAGCTGGTGCGGGTATTCATCGACCCGTTTTTCCGGGGCTGGAATGCTGACTGCACGGAGCATGTCGACAGCACGCTCGCGAGCGTCCCGGCGGCTCAACCCCTGGTGCAGGCGGACGGTTTCGCCAATCTGGTCTCCGATTGTGTAGACCGGATTAAGGGACGTCATCGGCTCCTGGAAGATCATCGATACATCGTTGCCACGCACTTCGCGCCGCCGACTTTCCGACGCCCCAAGCAGATCTTCACCGGCAAGCGCGATCACTCCATCGGCAACGCGACCCGGGGGCATCGGAACCAGCCCCATGATAGCCAGTGCCGTCATGCTCTTGCCGCAGCCGGACTCGCCGACAATGCCCAGTGTCTGTCCGGCCGTCAGCGAAAAATTGAGGTCGTTGATGACTCGTGAGACAGTACCATCCTTGAGGTCGAACTCGACAGACAGGCCATTGACTTCCAGCAACGCGGTCATCTCTGCCTCAGCTTCGGGTTGAAAGCGTCGTTCAGGCCATCGCCGATCAGACTGACCGACAGAACGGTAATGAAAATCGCCAGACCGGGGAATGTCACCGGCCACCAGGCTTCCAGGATTTGCGGACGATTGACGCTGATCAGGTATCCCCAGCTCATCACGTTCGGGTCGGACAGTTGCAGGAACGCCAGACCTGCTTCAAACAGGATCGCCACACCGACAGAAAGGGCTGCAGACACGATCAGCGGCGGGGCGGCATTCGGCAAGATGATCGTCCAGATGATCCGGGCGTTGCGGGATCCGATGGCCCGCTCTGCCTTGACGAAGTCGAGTTCGCGAATGCGCAGGAATTCGGCGCGCACCAATCGGGCAGTACTGGTCCACGAGACAATGCCGATGGCCAGTGAAATGGTGACGATCGATGGCGAAAACAGGAGCACCACCACCATGGCCAGGAGCAGGGGCGGCAACACCTGGAAGAACTCCGTGATCCGCAGCAACACTTCTTCCACCCAGCCGCGATAGTAGCCGGCAAGCGCGCCCACCAGGATGCCGATGGTGATCGTGATAGCGGCCGCTGCAGCCCCAACCATCAGCGTCGACTGGCTGCCGTACAGCAGACCGACCAGGATATCGCGGCCCTGCTGATCCGTGCCGAGCAGGAAACCCCTTTCTCCTGGCGGCGATAACAGCGGCCCTGCGCCGGCGAAGGGATCGGCCGGAAACGCCAAGGGGCCCAAGAGGCTGATCATGATGATTGACGACAGGATGATCAGTCCCGCGACTGCAGCCCGGTTCTTCTTGAACATGTTCCAGGCTTCCAACCAGGGACGTTCTACCTGAATGGCGACCTGTTTGTCCGGACGGGCGGGTTTGTCGGAAATCATCATGCTTTGGCTCCCGTCTTGATACGCGGGTCGATCAGACGGTAGGCCAGATCGGTGAGCAGGTTGGCAATGATGACGACCAATGCGGAGAAGAACAGGATGCCCAGCAACGTCGGCGTATCGCGGCGCAGGATCGATTCGAAAGCCAGCGTTCCCAGACCCGGCCAACTGAACACGTTTTCCACCAGAACGGCGCCGGAGAAGAGGGCGCCAAACTGCAAGCCGGCAAATGTCACAACCGGAAGAACGGCGTTGCGCAGCGCATGCTTGAAGATGACAATCTGCTCGCTCAGGCCCTTGGCGCGAGCGGTACGGATATAGTCCGCCCCCAGCACATCCATCATGCTGGCGCGGGACAGGCGGCTGTAGAACGCAAGATAGATGGTCGATAGCGTAACAACCGGAAGCGTCATATGGTGCAGCACTTCCCAGATATAGCCGACCCCCGACGCTCCGAGGGGACCACTGTCCATGCCGGAGGTCGGGAAGATCGGGATGAGTGAAGCGAACAGGATCACCAACATGATACCGGTCCAGAAGACCGGAAGGGCGTAGCCCAGCAGCGCCAGGACCGTGATCAGCTGGCTAAGCAGACCGCTGGGACGTCGGGCCGCGAAAACGCCCAGGAAGGTCCCGAAGACAATCGCGATGAAAAGCGAAGAAATGACCAGCAAAAGGGTTGGAACAAGCTTTTCAAAGATCAGTTCCGTTACCGGCTGGTCGAAAAACAAGCTGTGGCCGAAATCCCCCTGCGCCACCCGGTCGAGATAGTTGAGCAACTGTTCATGGAACGGAAGGTCGAGGCCATAGTCCTTGCGGATCTTGGCGAGCATTTCCTTCGATGCGCCGCCCGATTCACCGACGATGGTTTCGGCAATGTCGCCAGGTGCCAGATGCAAAAGCGTGAAATTCAGAACCAGCACGGCCAACAACAGTATCAGCGCGTAGCCGACGCGTCGGGCGATGGCGATCGGCAGGTTCACAACCCTTCGCTCACATCGCAGGTTATGCTGTTGAAGCAGCCATCCGCCAAAGCAAACGAGCCGGCAGCAAAAACCACCGGCCCGATGCAGGTTTCAGACATCTTGACGGTGGAACGCTCGACTACTTGAAGTAGACGTCGTCCATCGGCGAAACGATTCCCCAGATGCCGAGCGGCGCGCCGCCCAGCTTCTTGCTGTAGGCCGTGTGGTATGGCAGCACGCTGATCCAGTAGACTGGCAGGTCTTCGGCCACGATTTTCTGGAACTTCACGTACAGCGCCCGCCGCTTCGCAGTGTCCAGTTCCTTGCCCGCAGCGTTCAGGATCTCGTCGACTCGCGGATTGCAGTACTGCTGGGTATTCGACCAGATGACCTTGCGCACATTGCTGCAAAGGTAGGTCCGATGCACGCCGATAACCGGATCACCCCAATTGAACGGCAGATCCATCGTCATCTGGAAGTTCCATGAAGCGATACGACGCGCCCATGTCGGGAAATCCGGCGAGTTGCGCACAGTGATCTTGATGCCGATCTTTTTCAGTTGCGCTCGGGCGTATTCGGCAATGCGCTGCTGGACATCCGGTACAGCCGGGAGATAATCGATGGTCAGTTCCAGACGGGTGCCATCGGCCTTCTTCTTGTAACCGGCTTCCTCAAGCAGGGCTTCAGCCTTCTTCAAGTCAACGCCATACTGCCTGACATCGTCGGTATAGAAGGGTGATCCCGGCACGATCGGTCCGGTCGAAGCCGTCGATACGCCCTGATGCATATCCTGGGTGATGAACTTCCGATCAATCGCATACGCAATGGCCTGACGAACCCGGACGTCTGCTGTCGGACCCTGCTTCGTATTGAACGCCAGCCAGGTGTTGGGTCCGATGCCGGCATAGCCCTTGTCAGTGACGATCTGGTTTTCGTTCTTTTTCAGGCGAGCGATCGCGGCGATTTCCGACATGAACGGGTAAAGCTGCCCCTCACCCCGTTCCATGGCGATGACACGACTCGAACTGTCGCGAATGATCTTGTAGATGATTTGATCCAGATACGGCCTGCCCTTGATGAAGTAGTTCGGATTACGCACCAGCAGGATATACTGGCCCCGCTTGTATTCCTTCAGCATGTAGGCGCCGGATCCAACAACATCCTTGATATTGCGCGGATGCGTTTTCGGATCCTTGCCGTCACCGTAGATGTGCTTCGGAATAATCGGCAAGATGGAGGTCGACATGGCCAGCGTCAGCGCTGGATGCGGGTGGCTGAGCCTGACAACCGCGGTAAGGGCGTCAGGCGTTTCGACAGCTGTTACTGGAGCAAGCGACGTCTTGAACGGATGGAACTTCTTCTGCGTCTCAATGGAGAACTTTACGTCAGCCGAGGTGACCGGTTTGCCGTCATGGAACTTGGCATCGGCATGCAGCTTGAAGGTAACGGTTTTGCCGTCTCCGGAAGTTTTCCAACTGGTCGCCAGATAAGGATGAATCTTCCAGTTCGCGTCGGCGCGGGTGAGCGTCACGAAAATCTGCGCGCCCGGCGCCATCGTGGCGATGCCTGATTGCACGGCCGGGTTGAAGTGCCGCGGCACCTGGCTGGAAATGATTACCAGGGACCCACCGCGCTTTGTCTTGTCCTGAGCCACTGCCGCCGCTGAACCAACAGCCAAGGCCGCTGTGACGGCAAGCAGTCCGAATTTTGCGAACATCATGGATCCTCCCGTTTTCTGATCGCCCATTACCAAACTGAAAAAGTCGATGCTGGCGCTGGACACCATTGGTGTATCTCTCCAATCATGCCTTTCGCCACGGCCGATCACAAAAACCGAATGCGATCTGGCCCATTAATTCAAGAACTCTGGACTCATTTCGAACCCTGTCGGGATTTAAGCATATGACACAGTTGATCGTCTATACCGCGCGCATCATCCGTACAATGAACCCGTCGCTGCCGCTGGCGAATGCGGTCGCCGTACGCGATGGCCGGATTGTCGAGGTAGGCACATTGGAAACGTTGCGGCCTTGGCTGGACGCTCACCGCCATACGATAGACGAGACATTTCGCGACCATGTATTGATGCCGGGTTTTATCGATCCGCATTTGCATCCGACGCTGGCAGCGGTGTTGCTGCCCTGCCACTTCATCACGGCGATGGAATGGAAGTTACCGGACCGGAAGGCGGCTCCGGTCAAAGGACATGATGCCTATCTGAGCCGGCTAAAGGAAATCAATGAAAGTCTTGCCGATCCTGACGAACCGCTGATCACCTGGGGCTTCCACAAGATATGGCATGGCGACGTCAATCGACGCGCATTGAACAGCATTTCGGATACCCGACCGATCTTCGTCTGGCAACGCTCGTTTCACGAGATCATTGCCAACGACGCAGCCATTGAATGGATGGGACTGAACCGGGAAGACATGGAGCGGCACGAGCAGATCGATCCGGAGACCGGCCGCTTCTTCGAGACCGGCCTTTCGGTCGCCATGAATGGCATGAAAGACGTACTGTATGCGCCGAAGCGGTTTTTGGGCGGGCTGCAGCAAGTGGCTCAGGCCGTGCACCAAGGCGGCCACACGACGATCGGCGACATGGCGGTGCCGCTGGCGGATCTGGAGATGGAGTGGCCCGCGCTAGTTGACGTCCTGGACCAGCCGTCCATCCCCTTCCGATGTCAGATGATCCCGCGCGCCATCGAACGCGGGGGCATCCTTGGCCGTGAAGATAAAGAAGTGGAGCGCGTGCGGAGCCTGGCGGAACGGAGTACGCACCGCCTGCAGTTCCAAGACGGGGTAAAGTTGTTCACCGACGGCGGCTTCTATGCCGAACTGATGCAATTGCAGGAGCCTGGCTTCATCGATGGCCATCATGGCGAATGGTTGATGCCGCCGGAACAGTTCGAAGCCCTCGCCCGCGCCTTCTGGAATAACGGGTTCCGCATTCATGTTCACTGTACGGGCGACATGGGCTTGGAACTGGCGCTGGACGTCCTGGAGAAACTTCAATGGGAGCGGCCACGTGTAAACCACCGTTTCACGATCGAGCATTTCGGCGTGTCAACGCCGGAGCAAGTCCTCCGTATTGCCGATCTGGGCGCGCTGGTCTCCGCCAATGTGTACTATGTCCACGAACTGGCAGACGCCTATTACCAGCACAGTTTCGGCTACGAGCGGGCTTCACAGATTGCTCGCCTCGGCACCGTCGCGCGATATCGTATTCCTTTTGCCCTTCACACCGACTTCACGATGGCCCCGGCTCTGCCGCTGACCTCGGCCTGGGTGGCAGTGAACCGGTTGAGTGAAAGCGGAGAAGTCATGGCATCCGAAGAACGGATTTCGATCGATCAGGCGATGCAAGCGATCACCGTCAACGCCGCCTATGTGCTGGGAATGGAGCACGAGATCGGCAGTATTCGCGCCGGCAAGAAAGCCGATTTCACCGTGTTGGAAGCAGATCCCTACGAAACCCCGCCTCGCGAACTGAAGGACATTCCGCTCTGGGGCACAGTTTTCGAAGGATCGCCAGCACCGATCGGACCGGTCCGCCACGATCAGGCCGACAAGAACATCGCGAGTTAGTTGCCGCTCTTGCGGACCGGGCAGACCACGACCGGGAGGTGGTATTGCATCGCCGACGCGCAACGGCGGAAAAATAGCCCGCAATACGGCACAGCACGAAATCCTGATCATCCCATCCGCATGCCGCCGGAGATGGGGATCGTCTGTCCGGTCATGCCATCGGATTCCGACGATGCCAGGTAGACCGCGATAGGAGCGATTTCCTCCGGTTGGAGAAGGCGCCCCGTCGGTATTCGGGCGATCATCGCCGCGCGAAAAGCGTCGAAATCCATGCCCGCTCGCTCGAAGCGCGGTGCAGCCGTGACACCGAAATCGAACAAACCTCATCCGTTCATGAAAGAGCCGGGCCAGCACGCTGTCAAAGTGTTCTGCTCGCCTACAAGACAGCGACTCTTCTTGCAAGACGGATCCTATGCCGGATCCTCTGCGACGGCGGAAATCGCATCAAGCTTGTCACGGATTTCGCTATCAATTTCATCTTCCGGAACAAACATTGCCAGTTCGTAAAAGTCTTTCTTTTCCATCAGATTAGGGAATTTGAGAGTTCTGTAATATTTCTTGAAAAGCGGAGTCAGGAAGTCATCGCTGACCTTTGCATCTGAATCCCATGGAGACCCCTTGTCCAGAGTTTGCATGGCTTGGATCACTTCCACTATAGACTTCTGCATGGCAGATATCCGCCTTTCGGCATCAGGTCTCACAAACAAAGGACCAGATGCTTCATTCGAGGCGGATGCATACGCAAATGCCGCAAGTGTCTGCTCAGTGCAGAGGTAGTTCTCAATTTCCCGTTTGCGCCATTCCAGACGCCTCAGGGTTTCATTGTCCGGAACATTTTTTTCCAGCCGGTCGAAAATTGCCACGCCCCGAAGATTCGGAAATGCCTCCCTGAGTCCGAAGAAATGCTCTGCAGCTTTCCTTGGCTGGTTCCCGACATAATGGACAAATGGTCTTTGCAGGGCGTTCACCGCACCGGTATGGCCAAGCCTCTCGGCAAAGGCTTGAAGTATTGCCAGATCCGTCGAGCCCTCAAGGTAAAGGACCCAGCCGGTCATTTCTGCTTGATGGTACTGATCGAAACCGATTTGAGAAAGCGCCTTGTGTACCTGGCTGGAATTGGATCGGCTATCGATTCGGTGCGGTTTGCCGACAAAAGCGACGACAAGATCCTTGCCTGCCGCTTCGTTCAAGAGAACCTCGGAATGGCTCGCCGCGATGACTTGAGTGCGTTGTTCAACGGCCAATTCAGTGATGACTCTGTAAATCTGGCGTTGGCGCAGAATTTCCAGATGCGCATCGGGTTCATCAAGAAGAATCGTAGCGCCGGGATTGGCTGCCACGTAGGAAAGCATAAGCAGCGTTTGTTGAAGGCCACGGCCACTTGAAGACAGGTCCAGATAAGACGCGCCTTCCCGATATCGCATGGCAATTTCGCCGCGCTCTTCGATATATCTGGGTACCTCCAGCTGCACGCCGAAAAGAGATTCCAGTCGTCCGACCAGATCATTCCAAAGATCGGGGCTCGTGGAGTGCACTTGATGGCAAAGGTTTCGCAGTACCTCTGCGGTGCGGCCTTCACCAACCCGCACATTGACAGCTCCTTGATCCAAACGTGTTTCCGTGGACGCAAGACCGGACATGGGTGGTAAAAGTGCTATATCAACTGAACTGGCAGCGGTCGGCACCTGCATGCGTTCGGAGTGTTTTCCATCTTTCAGGCGAAGTGGCCGACAGTAAAAAGATTCTTCATTCGCATAGTAGAACTCAAGACCGCAGACCCATTGCTCATCATCGCTTATGCCTTCGACCAGAATATCGATCCAGACATTTTCTGTTCGTTGGCCATCATTGGCTCTGGTTACGTTTCGCACATGCAGGTCACGCCACAGAAGGTTTGCAACCGGAACGGGGATCGCAAGCAAGTCCCGCCGGTTGATCGTGACGCCTGGCCGTTTCTCGGGCGCGGTCTTTCCGGCCCGTTTTTCTGCCCACCGCTTGACGCCAATATTCCAAAGAGACAGCGCTTGCATCGCGGAAGTCTTGCCGGAATTGTTTGGCCCCACAAAGACAACCGGGTTGCCGAGTTCGACTTCCACCTCATCAAATCGTTTGAAGTTCCGAATTTTGAGCTTGGTCAGCATTGGTATCCCCAATCATATCATGCCAATGGGTAGGCGTTTGCGGGTCATGAGTTTCCTTTCATGCTATCCACTTGGTCGATAGCACTTCAGCCTGTTGGAGGACGGTTTGCACGGTGGCGGCTTGGATGTTTGGCGTATATCTGTACTTGCGGAGGATGCGCGTGACCAGAACCCGAATCCGTGCGCGTCGGCTCGAGGCGCCACTGGTCCACGGCGGCGCTGCTTCTCAGAGCCTGAACACAAGTCCTTGATATCATGATGTTCTTGTCAATCAAGCCGCTGGCCCTCGCGCAATCCTGCGCATCAGGAGGCGGCAGGCGGCGAGTGGTGCCCGGGCCAGGGAACTCTCCAGGCGCCGCGCCACGGTCCGGCCGGCGGCGGGGGATGCCGCGTTCGACCATGATCAGCGGCGTCATCACCGAGAGGAACGCCTGATGCAGGATCGTTATGTTGGCGATATCGGGGACTTCGCGAAATACGGGCTCTTGCGCGCAATCAGCGAAGGAAGAAACCTGGGCATGGCGTGGTACCTGCACCCCGATTCGGGTCCACCGGGTGATGGCCGCCATACCCAGTACCTGAAACAGTCCAAGGAGTGGCGTCCCCTCGATTGTCAGTTGTTCGATGATCTGTGGAAAATCGTGGACCGGAAGCAGCGATCAATCGCGGCGGTACAAGAGCGCGGTATTCTGGGTGACGCCATCTTCGCGGACGAGCCCCTCGATATGGAGAACGTTCCTGTTCGTTGCCGCACGAACTGGCGCCGCACATGGTTCGAGCGCGTGAAGGAGACGCTTGCCGACTGCGACCTGGTGTTCGCCGATCCCGACAACGGGATCATCCCTGAAGAAAAGTTCAGCCCGACGAGAAAAAGTAGTACGAAAAGCATCTCGGTGGGCGAGGCAAGGGATCTCGCCAAAGGACGAACGGCCGTGATCTATCATCACAATACCCGCCGCAGGGGCGGGCACCGTAAGGAAATCAGGCACTGGATGAGCGAATTGCCCGGCTGCACCAGCGCCTGGTACTGGCGACGCCGGAGCAACCGGACCTTCTTCATCATCAACCCCGATAACCGGATGGAATCCCAGCTCGAAAAATTTGCGGGACGTTGGGAAATGTGTGGCAAGCTGTTGCGCCAGTAAGCACACCCCAAGATATCATCGGTCATTGCGCGACAGTCAGTACGCGGGGAGAACCGCACCGACGCTCGCTCCAGTGTCGTCGCGAGAGACCCGGAGCCGGATCGCTCAGCCGATCCGTCCGATGTGAGGGATCCGAAAGATCCTGTATCAGCAACACTATGTGGGAGTTATCCTTGCAACAGCTTCGGTAATATGCTGCTTTAGGAAATCTGTGATTTTTCCGAGCGCTCGTGATGCTAGACGAAACGTGGACTGAAACGGTTCTTCAGGCCCTACCCGAGTCCCGTCCGGAAATCTTGCCGCGGCACACTTCACCACCACTCTTGGATGCCCGCCCGCCGCGCTGTCCGCCGTTTGTGGAAGTAACTGATCCTGATCAGTTGCTGCCCTATCTGGAGCATGTGGCGCAACGGCCGTATAACCATGGTCTGAATGCGTGCTGGGACCTGAAAGAGGGCGAGCGGGTTCTGTTGCGCGTCGACAACTGGCACAGCGATCTGGTGATCGAGGCTTGCAGGAAGATTCTCGAAAAATACAGGATCAGATACGAAATCAAATACATTGATCGTGGCGAGGTCCCACAATGGGTCGGGGCCGATGAGGTCGACTACTACCTCTTCCGGACCAAGGAACTCGCCGAGTGGATGGACTGGTGGGAAGAGGAAGAGAAGAAACAACAGTACGACAAGATTTTCATGGGCTACGGCGGACCGGTGTTGGCCGAGCGGTTCATCAAGATTCAGCGCATGCCCTTCATCACGCCGGAAATCCTGGCCTCGCCTGCCCACGCCATGCCGGGCGAAGTGCTCACGGCGATTGATCGTTGGACTTGGAACCGGGTGCGCACGGCGCGTCGGGTTCGGATCACCGATCCGGAAGGCACCGACCTCAGCTTTACCAACCATCCAGAATACTGGGACAGTCGGCGGGAATTCTATGCCGATGACCTGACGTCGGCGACCTGGACGACAAACGAGCATTTCGGCCGTCAATATCTGCCGGGGCATATCACCGGCCGACCATGGATGTTCCATCCATCCAAGGAGGACGGTAACGGTGTGATCGCCGGCACGACCAATCATATCGCGCCCTGCGACTGGACCAAATTGACGGTCGAGGATTCGAAGATCACCCGCATCGAGGAAGGCGGCGAATTTGGCGACAAGCTCCGCGATGTCATGGAGCGGACCAAGGACATCCAGTACCCGACTTTCCCTGGGAAGGGACTGATGTACTGGTGGGAAGCTTCGATTGGCACCAATCCGCACATCCACCGGCCGCGCAAGGACTTCCCGTCCGGTTTCGTGAATTGCCTGTACGAACGGGTCCGGTCCGGCGTCATTCATATGGGTTTCGGTACCATCATCTCGTCGATGGCAGAGCGGCGCGCGGCGCGGGAAGGTCATCTGGTGGGGCACTGGCACCTGCATCTGTATTTTCCGACCTACACAGCCGAGCGCGAAGGCGACAACGAGACGGTCATTGAGAACGGCCGCCTGCTGGCGCTGGATGACCCCAAAATCCGGAAGATGTGCGCCAAGTACGGCGATCCGGAACTCTGGCTGGACGAGAGCTGGAACCCGGCCGTACCTGGAATCAACATGGCTGGCGACTATTGGGACCATTACGCGAAGGATCCATTGCAGTGGGTAAAGACCGAACTGGAGGTCTGTCGCAACTACCACCCGATGTTCATGAAGATGGTCGGAGCCGACGACAAGTATTGCCATGGCGCCGGGGCCGACTGGTGGAAGGGCGGCTGCACCGAACATAGCGGCGTGCCGCATGCGGGGCTAAAAGGAAACTGCTGCGGGTAACTGCGGCGGTCATCGCCAAAATGGTCCGATCAACCTGTGCCGACGGCACAATATCAAGACGAAAGGAGTACTGAGATGCAGGTTTCGAAGACAGTAACAGCATGGGCAGGGGCCGCAGCAGTGATCAGCCTGGCCCTCGCCGGCACTGCCAAAGCCGACGCTCTGAGCGAATTGGCCACGGCGGCTGCGAAGGGTCCTGAGGTCCTGTGGTATGAAAGTTCCAAGGAAAGCCAGATCGACAAGGTGATCGCTGCTTTCAACAAGAAGTATCCGAACGTGAAAGTGAAGCATATTCGCGTCGTCGGCGGCAACAAGATGGCCGGCCGCGTAGTACAGGAGGTGCAGGGCCGCGGATATACCGCCGACCTGGTTTCATCCGGCGCAGCCCAGACATGGGCGCTGAATGACCGCAATTATCTGTTGAAGACGGACTGGTCGAAGCTCGGCGTTCCGAAAAGGGTCACGCCGACCGATTTTGCCGTTGCGATTGCCGCTTCGGTCTACGTCATCCTGGTCAATACCAAGAAAGTTCCGGCCGAAGAACAACCCAAGAGTTGGGATGACTTGACAAAGAAGAAATGGATGGGCCGAATTGGTGGCTGGGTCCGCGCCGGTGCCCACACTCAGATGTCCAAGGTTTGGGGACAGGACAAAGCGGAAGCAGAGCTAAGGAAATTTGTTGCGCTGAAGCCGTTCCTGTTCAAATCCACCTTCCCGATGGCGCAGCAAGTCGCTGCCGGGGAAGTCGATGTTGCAATCGGGTTTTTCCATACAGCACAACCGCCGATCTCTGCCGGGGCCCCGCTGAAGCGCATCGCACTGGATCCGGCGCCCATGCACACGATCTATACAGCCGTGACCAAGTCCGCGCGCAACAAGGCGGGCGCCACGCTGTTTCTCTCCTGGCTTGTGACCTCGACAGGCGCCAAGGCTTACGAAGACGCCACTAACCGCGGCAGCCACCTGCTTGAGGGGACTCGGACCCACGCTCTGGTGAAGGAAGCCAAGACGGCTGAATATCCAGCGGAGGAGACGGGGACTTACAGAAAGGTTGCAAAGAAGTTCAACAAGATCCTGTCCTCTGCAGGCGCCGCTCGCTAGTCCGGGATGCAAATGCGGCGGCAGAACCGCTGATGCCGCATCGATAGCTGATGAACGCATCCGCTTCGGTAGCTACCGACGGCCCGCTGTATCGCGGCGATGACCTGAAAGTTCGATGGAAGCAGCGGCTCTTGAGTGTGATGCCGTCTGCTTCCTTGGGCGCACTGCTGGTTTGGCTGGTGATCGTACCACTGGTTCTCATCCTGATCAGCAGTTTCAAGCCGACCGGCTTCCCGATGGATACCGGCTGGACAATAGACAATTATATCAGAACCTATGCCGATGCAGAGTTCTGGGCTCTCGTCCTAAATACGATCCAGTTTGCGGTCGGTTCGATGGTCGTGGCGCTGACTATCGGCACGATCGTGGCCTGGCTCGTAGAACGCACCGACATGCCGATGCGAGGCGTCGTGCGGGTGCTAGTCATACTGCCGATGGCGACGCCACCGGTGCTAATGGCGATCGGATGGGTCATGCTGCTGAGCCCCCGGACCGGCTTCTTCAACGACCTTCTGCAGGGCTTGTTCGGTCTCAGCGAAGCCCCAATCAACATCTTTTCCCTGCCAGGCATGATTTTCGTCGAAGGTCTGGCGCTGGTGCCGTCGACCTTCCTGATCCTGTCCCCGGCCTTCCGCAACATGGACCCGAGTCTGGAGGAAGCGGCTTTCACCAGCGGCGCCGGCCTGCTGACGACAATCCGCAAGGTTTTCCTGCCACTGTTGTGGCCCAGCATTGTTGCGGCTGGCGTGTTCCTGTTGATCGTCGGGTTTTTGGTCTTCGACATTCCCGGCACGATCGGGATGCCGGTCGGCATTTTCGTCCTGTCGAGTCAGGTCGTTTATCTTGCCAACGATTCACCAACCGGCCTCCCCGAGTACGGGATCATCAGCGCGATGGCGATTTTCTTCCTCGTTCTGGTGATTTCGCTTGCCTGGGCGCATCAGCGCCAGACACGTCGGCAGACCAGCTTCGTGACCATCACCGGCAAGGGGTGGCGCGTCCGGCCCTTACCGCTCGGCCGGTGGCGGTGGATCGCGTTCGGGTTCATCTGCTTTTACTTCCTGCTCGCCGTGGTAGCACCAGTCGGTATCCTGATCTGGTCGAGCCTGACGCCGTATCAGGCTGGCGTATCGGCCGAGATGCTGGGCAAACTCACACTGGCAAACCATCTGGATTTCTTTTCCAACCGTCGGGCAGTGTCGGCCTCCATAAATTCCGTCGTGATCGCCCTCGTCGCCTCCACAGCCGTCGCGCTTCTGTCCTTTCTCGTCTCATGGGTAGTGGTTCGAAGCAAGCTGCCGGGCCGTAAATTCATCGACGTGCTGTCTTTTCTGCCGATCGCCATACCCGGCACACTGATCGGCGTCGGCCTGATCTACGTTTATCTGACCCTCAACTTCATTCCGATCTACGGTTCTATCTGGATCATCATAGTAGCCTACACGACCAACTACCTGTCGTTCGGAAGTCGGGCGACCCACGGGGTCATGCTGCAGATGCATTCCGATCTGGAGGAGGCGGCCCGGACAAGCGGTGCTGGATGGTTCCGAACAACGAGACGGATCGTAGCGCCGCTGGCATTCCCGGCAATCGCCGCTGTTTGGATCTGGGTCTTTGCCCACTGCATGCGAGAACTGACGTCGGCGCTGCTTCTCAAGGGAGCCGACAACACGACGCTGCCCGTTCTGCTGTGGGGCTATTGGACGGGCGGGGAGCCGAACAAGGCAGCAGCGGTTGGTGTCTGGTTGGTCATTGCCATGCTGCTCTGTGTCGTCGCCTGGCAAATACTTGCCGCACGTAGCCGTTCGGCATCCGGGCGCGAGGCTGCCTGAGCCATGCTCACCATTGATCATCTGAATGTTCATTATCAGGTTAGCGGGGGCATGTTTCATGCCGCAAAGGACGTCACCTTGTCGGTGGAACATGGAGAATTCTTCACCCTTCTCGGCCCGTCCGGCTGCGGTAAAACAACGACGTTGCGCAGCGTTGCCGGTCTTGAGCGGCCGAGCGACGGGCGGATCGTCATTGGCGACCAGGTCGTCTACGACAGTAGCCGGAAGCTGCTGACACCGGCGCAGGACCGAAACATCGCGATGGTGTTCCAGTCCTACGCGGTATGGCCGCACATGACAGTCGGTCAGAACGTCAGCTTTCCTCTTGAGGCCGCCAGAATCAAACGGACCGCCATCCGATCCCGTGTGCTAAAGGCACTGGAAATGGTCGGGCTCGAAGACTTTTCTGACCGGCCGGCGACCTTGCTTTCCGGCGGTCAGCAACAACGTGTGGCGCTGGCGCGGGCTCTGGTGCGTAACGCTGATCTCGTCCTTCTGGACGAGCCACTCTCAAATCTTGATGCCAAGCTTCGCGAGCAAATGCGCGGCGAACTGCGCCAGCTGCAGGAAAATCTTGGTCAGACGACGGTCTATGTGACCCACGATCAGGAAGAGGCGCTGTCGCTATCCGATCGGATCGCGTTCATGAAGGACGGTAATCTTGTCGAAATCGGGACGCCACAATCCCTCTACCTGGCGCCCCGCCATCTTGAGACCGCCAGATTCCTGGGTCAGGCGGAATTCTTTTCTTGTCATTCCATTACTCCCGCCGGTCAGGGAAACGTGGCTGCGGAGACAGACATCGGCACCATTATTGTCGAGAACTCCGAAATCAGTACCGAAGGATGCGTGCTGATGATCCGGCCGGAGCATATCGAAATCGTATCGGCGGCAGAGACCGCCAGACCAAATCTGTTCGACGGCAAAGTAACCAAGGTCGAGTTTGCCGGCAAATCGGTCCAGTACGATGTTGCACTGCATACGCGGACAATTCAGTTGCAGGCACCGTCAGTAAGGTTACATGTTCAGGGCGAGGCGGTCAAGATTTGCTTGGCGCCCAACCGTTGCGTTTTGCTGGATGGCAAGCTCGGAACATGACCGGCTTTGATATCCGATCCTATCATTTGCCCCTGAAAACGCGATATCGCTGGGCGAAAGGCGATCATGACAGCCGCATGGGACTGCTGGTCAGCGCCGAGATAGACGGTTACATCGGCTGGGGTGAAGTTGCCTTTGGTCCCCATGTCGTTATCGACGGGGCCGCCCTTTCTGCCGAAACGCTGAGGAAAGTAAATGCCATTGATCCGGCGTCGGACGACGTGCTGGATCAATTGGACGATGCAGCGCTTCACAACCGAGTGCGCTGTGGCCTGGCGACTGCCGCCTTGTCAGCGAAGGCCGCTGCAGCCAGCCAGCCGCTCAATCAGTTTCTGGCCGCGCGCTGGATGCCGCACCGACAACCAGCCGCTGCAGCACCGATCAACGGTCTGGTCAACAAGGCCGATCCCGACGAAGCGATAGCTCAGGCCAAAGCCTATGCCAGCCACGGGATGCAGACCTTCAAGGTCAAGTGCGGCGCGGAGCAGGCAACCGATCTTGCAGTGGTGACGGCCTTGCGGTCAGCGTTTCCTGAGGCGGCACTTCGTCTTGATCCCAACGATGCCTGGAAAACTGTCGATAACGCCCTTGAGCGCCTGACGGCATTTGCACCGCTGGGCATCGACTATGTCGAGGACCCGCTGGATACAGGAGTGGCGACCCTGGCCCAAATGGCGAAATTGAAGGAGAGCAGTCCGATTGCGGTTGCGTGGGACAATCCTGTCGACAATGTCACCGCCATGCAGAGGCTGCTTGATGGGGACGCTGTCGACGTCTTCGTCTTCAAGATGCCCCGCACTGGTGGGCCGGATCGACAGCTGGAGATGATTGCCTTGGCAGAAAGGGCGGGAAAACGCGGAGTTCTGACTGGCCCCCTGGAAAGCGCGGTCGGTACGATGGCCGGGCTGCACGTCGTCACCTGCATGCAGCCGCCGATCCCCGATTGCGGCTTTTCACTAAGTGCTCATTTCGCTGCCGATGCCGCGCCCCTGCCCCCTATCGTGGACGGCCTGCAGGCCATTCCCGCTTCGACCGGTCTCGGGATTGATCCTTCGTCCTATTGGGCAACGCTACCCAGGATATGGAGTTGACCGGCTTCTATTGGCAACGGAACCGCATCTACAGCAACGTCGGTTGATCAC
>JAPOST010000006.1 GCA_026709535.1 Rhodospirillaceae bacterium | reverse complement strand
AGATTGTCGATGTGGTCGGTACCGCCCTTCGATTGTGCGACAATGTGATCGATTTCCATGTTCTGAATCTGGAAATGTCCGCCGCACCCGTGGCAGTGACCGCTCTGCTCACCATATAGACGCGTCTTGTTTTCACGGTTTCGATAAAACGGAACATCGCCCATATCCGTGCGCCGCGGAATGTCGGAGCGTTTTGCGCCGTTGAAGAACATACCCAGTTCATCGCGCAGCCGCATCTCGACCAATTCGGCGGCCTTTGCGCCTAGTCGATCCCGACCCACTGGCGGTTAAGCTTCTCGGCCGCGACGCAGGCCGTCGCGCAGCCGCAGAACGGATCAAGCACCATGTCACCTTCATTGGAGCTGGCGCGGATCACGCGGTCCAATAGGGCAAGCGGTTTCTGTGTTCGGTAGCCGGTTCGTTCCCCACTGTGTGAGCCGATTTGCTGAATATCGTCCCAAATGTTTTGGATCGGCATACCCTTCAATTCATCCGCAAAGCTTTTCCTGCGCAATCTTCCAGACTTGTTTTTAGGGAAATGAATTCTCTTTTCTCGGTCCCATTGCTCCATTTTTTCAAAAGAAATCATCCATCCGTTTTTTGGAGGCAGATATCCCTTGTATTCGTAAATCAGGTTTGGTCGGTAAGCCGGATTTGTCAAACTTGTTGCCGCGTATCGACGTCCCGTTTCATCTGTCAGGCGAAAGTTCTTCTCGATATATTCGAGATAGGCGGGATGTTCTCGATTGTATTGAGGACGAAACTCCGCCTCGGTGCTTGCCGCATAGAAGAGGATTATGTCAGTGCAGATTCCGAAACGGTTGGAGCCATGAACGGCGCTTGACATACCGTGCCTGCGTTTCCAAGTAATTTCGTTGCGAAAATTCCGTCGCCCGAATACGGCATCCATGACCAGCTTCAAATAGTGGCTCATGGTCGGGTCGCAATGGAGATATATCGAGCCGGTTGGCTTGAGAATCCTGCGCATTTCGAGCAGCCGAACGGCCATGTAAGCGAGGTATGACTTGTCGGAGTCGATCATGGCCGCAAGCAAAACCCGGTGCAGCGCCGGATGTTTGGCCTCAATCAGATTGATCCACTCAACGTCAACATCCGACAGCGACCAAGTGTCTTTGAACTCGGCCCCGGCGGCCTTGCTTCCGATGGGGGCGGCATAGTTGGCCTTTGAGTTGAAAGGCGGGTCAAGGTAGATCAGATCAACCGACTCGCTGTTCATGCCTCGCATGATTGGAAGATTGTCGCCGGTCCAGATCGTCTGATTGACCCAGTTGGTCGCGCCCTCTTGATTGGACTGGCGGACTGGCCCTTTTCCAGACTAACAGGCCTGGTTGGTCCCGTCATCCCTCGTTGCCCCAGCGGGCGGCGGCTCCAGCCGCAGCAATTTCGCTCCGGCGCTCCGGTGTCAATGACGCGGCGCGGGCTTTGCCGCCAATTCGCCCGCCCCTAGCCTTGTTCGGTTGGCGCGGCGTACTGTCGTACTGTTCCTCGATCTCGCCAGTGGCGATCTTGGCGACGGCGACCGTACAGCCAATCACATCAGCGGGGCGTTTCTGTCCTTGCGGTCCTTTTGGCATCTTGTCCCTCCAATGCGCTTATGACGATTTCGACAGCACACACTATATATATAGACATGATATATAGACATGCGGGCGCAACGATCACGCGCCCAAAAAGTCAAAGTGAGACACTACCCCATCTTGCCAAACGTCGACAGGCCGACCTCCGCTGCGGGTGGATTACGACCGGCCTCTCAACGCGACTGGAAAACCGGTTTTGAGCGGCAGATACATCATTGCTTGTTTGTTATGGGAACGCCACGTTGAGAATCCGGACCGCGAGAATCCGGACCGCCAGCATCATCTGGCCGTTGCTCCATCCCTGCGATGGCCGCCTGAGAGGCCCCGCAGAGCGCCTTCCCGAGAGTTCGGCAAGAGCGTATCCCGACTGGCGGCCGTCAATCGCCTTGATTCCCTGAGGTATCGGATTGCATCGGGACTTGCCGGGGGCTGCGGTGGTTCCTATAGTTCCGGTCATGACGGAACCCATCGCCTTCGACACCCACCGCTTCGTCAAGCGCCTGACCGGCTCCGGCTTCACCGAACAGCAGGCCGAGACGCTCGCCGACGAGCATGTCGCCCTGCTCACCGCCAACCTCGCGACCAAGGCCGATGTCGCCCGGATCGAGGAACGTATTGCCCGGATCGAGGCCGGCATGGAGGCGCTGCGCCAGGAGACCAAGGCCGATATCGCCCGGGTCGAGGAACGTATTGCCAAGGTCGCGGCCAGCGTCGAAACGGTA
>JAPOST010000169.1 GCA_026709535.1 Rhodospirillaceae bacterium | reverse complement strand
CTTCACCTCGTCGTCGAGATTGCGGATCGTGATGCGCGCCAGGGCCAAATTCTCCTGTTTGCAGGTCAGTCGTATTCCATATGCGATTGCGATGCAATCAAACACACTCGCCGAGACCCTGTACAGGGCCTGGATAAACAGCGATTATGCTGTCCTTTCGCTTCGGTCCGGCAGCGAGGCAATCGTCAAAGACATCGCATAGCGAGGGCCCATACGAACCATCCTCTCAACGCAATGGCGATACGAGATCAAGCCCGTTTGTGAAAACCATAGCAGCGTGTATGATAAATGTTTCCGGTCTCGCCTCATCCCAGAAATCACCCAAAGGCTCCAGCCATTCCAACTGCTTTGAAGTGAGCAAACGCCTGCATGAGGAAATGCCGCTTGTCATTGTTCCGCTTGATTGATCGTGTCGTCGTCGCTGGTATTGCTACAGCCATCATCGTATTCTCGTCCACAACACTGGTGCCGTCCCGGGCTCATGGAACCGAAACGACCACCGTTAGCGAGAACGGTGCGACAGTGCTGGACTACGGCATCTATTCCCATAGCATTCTGGGTTATACCGAAGCGCCGAACGACATTTCCGGGCAACGTTTCACAGCCGCAGATG
Organism: Rhodospirillaceae bacterium; assembly: GCA_026709535.1. Lineage (GTDB taxonomy): Bacteria > Pseudomonadota > Alphaproteobacteria > Bin65 > Bin65 > Bin65. Next base: position 76,670 of record JAPOST010000169.1, on the reverse strand, counting down.
TCAGGCTCATCAGACAGACTCAAACCATTTTGGCGCAGCTGGACCTTACTTTCGGCTTTCGCTACCGCATAACCGACCCAAAACTGCTGGGCCGGCGCCTGACCATTACTGTTCGATTTCCGAAGATGACCAACCCGGCCAATGGCAAGTCCGGTACCAAGCTCGTAGATCATTTCGTGGTCACTGGTGAGGAGCGCCGCGAATTATTCCGCTTTGACTATACTTGGGAAATGGCTGAAGGGCGCTGGCTGTTCCAGGTGCTGGACGGATCCACGGTTATCGTCGAAATCCCGTTCAGGGTCATCGTCGGCGTCAACTGACAACCGCAATACTCCTGAAACGGTCCTATTTCCGCAGCAGGAACTCCCGCCCGATCTTGACGCGGGGCACGCTGTCGTATTCGACAATGTCCGCTGTGGCATAAGTTTCGTGCCAGTCCTGGGGCAGGAAACTACCGGTGCCAACAATATCGATGGGAGCCTGCGCAATCGCCATGACGCGACACTTGGCGGGCCCGAAGCCGGATGAAGCCACGATCCGGGCTTTATCAAATCCGGCCTCTGTCAGTTCTTCCCGCATCTTCCAGATCGCGGCAGCTGATACGCCAGGCCCGATCAGGTAGCGCAGTTCCGCCTCACTGCGGTAACCACGGATTGATTCTGGCGCGTTTCTATCCAACACTGCATAGGCGGTCGAAGGGTCCAAACCTTCCAGATACCGGCTGCCCAGCGTATCCAAGCGTACAGCCAAACGTCCTCCTTCGACAAGATCGGGAAAACGGCGGCAAACCTCCAGGGCATCAGTCACCTCCCGGCCGAAATAATCCACGAGAACGGTCAGTTTTTCCTCTGGATAGGCTTCGTGGAACATCTCCGCCGCGCGCAGCGTCGAGCCAGCGTAACCGATAATGGCGTGCGGCATCGTCCCGAGTCCGCCAGCTTGGTCAAAATAGTGCGCTGTCGCATCCGTTGCGTTGCCGACAAAGCCCACAGCACCCGCTTTGCGCCTGGCTCGGCTCGCACCCACACTGGCTGCATAAGCCATCAGTTCAGCCATGTCAGTGCCGGCGCAATGCCGGGCATCAAATGCCAGAAACGCAACATTGGGTAGCTCGGTGCACATGGCGTCCGCATTGTAGGCTGCGACGCAGGCAGCACCGAGCTTTTGCAGAAATATCGTTTCCAAATCGACCAGATGCTGGAACGATCCGGTAAGATACAGAATGGGCTCGCCGGCACCCACCCATTTGCCCTCCGGATATTGCAGGTCAATATCGAACGTCACGTCTCGAACGGCGGCTATGGCTTCCAGCCAATCAACCATCAGACGTGGAGCGGAAACCACCGGTCGTCGCATGAAAAGGGCGTAAGTGACGACAGCATCGCCAAAAATCTGCAAGATACCTTTTGATCGATTGAAGTAGGCATCGGTGAGAGCGGAAACAGCCGCTTCTTGAGGAACTGGAGTGTTGTTCTTTGACACTGGTAAAGCAGCTATTCGAGTGCGATTACGGGAATGCGCGAGTGTTTGTGGTGCAGCGATGTTCTCTTGAACCGAGAAGTGTCGGGTGCACCTCTGTTGGACCCAGCCGAACCGACTGCCAGGATCGCCAGCGTAACGTGGACAGGACATCCTTTTAGTGAAAAACCGGTCAACGCTATTCGGTGGCGGCGCTCGCTAGCAGACACAAGCATCAAGGACCCAACTGTTCGCAGGGGTCGGATCCCGGGCGCGGCTGATGATGAACGACTGAAGGCAAAACCATTCGCGCGCCATTTCGGCTCAGACGAAAAAGGAATTCGTCGCTTCCTGATCGACCAAGTAAGCCAGCCAGCCGTGACCACGGCATTCCGACAGAAACGATTGATATTCGGGTCGCCCTCGACGGTACACCCGGATTTCGCCACAGCTATCGATGGCCGGCAGTCACGAACCCGATAGGCCCAATGCTGAACCCTGTTCCGCCGCATGAGCGAAGTGCTTCCGGTCAGCACCTTCAAGAGCCGGGACCGTGCGTTGGCAAGCAACAGTCTCAATACCTTTTTCGTCTCCTGCAACTTGACCCCGCTGTTCCTGGATCGCTCTTGAGATAAAACGCAAGGGCAGACACGCTGTCTTCGCTCTTGAGCCTTACGCTGCCGCCTCCAACTCGGAAGTCCGGCGGCCGCCCTTGAGCATTTCGGCGATCAGGAAAGCGAGTTCCAGAGACTGGCTTGCGTTCAGCCGGGGATCGCAATGCGTATGGTATCGGTCGCCCAGACGTTCCTCCGTGATCTCCTGGGCGCCGCCGATGCATTCCGTGACCTCCTGCCCAGTCATTTCGAAATGGACGCCTCCGCCGTAAGTCCCTTCAGCCTGATGGACCTCGAAGAAGCCGCGCACTTCATCCAGAATTCTCTCGAAAGGTCGAGTCTTGTAGCCGTTAGCAGCCTTGATCGTGTTCCCGTGCATGGGGTCGCAGGACCAGACTACCTTACGGCCTTCCTGTTCCACCTTGCGCACCAAAGGCGTCAGATATTCCCGGACATTGTTCGAGCCCATTCGTGCAATCAGCGTCAGGCGACCGGGGATATTGTCAGGATTAAGGATATCGATCAATCGGATGAGTTCATCAGGATCAAGCGATGGCCCGCATTTCATGCCAATCGGATTACCAACGCCACGCAGGAACTCCACGTGTGCACCTCCCGGCTGACGAGTCCTGTCGCCTATCCACAACATATGCGCCGAACAGTCATACCAGCCGCCCGTAAGGCTGTCCTGACGGGTAAGTGCCTGCTCGTACCAAAGCAACAGCGATTCATGACTGGTGAAAACGCTGGCTTCCCGCACGTGTGGCGACGTCGAGGCATCGACGCCACAGGCCGCCATGAATTCCAGAGCGTCAGTAATTCGATCTGCCAGTTCGACATAGCGCTGTCCGGACGCGCCGCCCCGGATAGAATCCTGAGTCCAGCGATGGACCTGGTGCAGGTCGGCAAAGCCGCCCAGCGCAAAGGCGCGGACCAGGTTCATTGTCGCTGCAGATTGATGATAAGCTTGCAGCATCCGGTCCGGATTCGGTATTCGCGCTTCGGTGGTGAAGTCGATCCCGTTGACAATGTCCCCACGATAGGACGGCAATTCCACATCGCCCTGCCGTTCGACATCCAACGATCGCGGTTTGGCGAACTGACCGGCCAGGCGCGCCACCTTGACCACTGGGAGCGACGCGCCATACATCAGGACGACTGTCATCTGCAGAAGAACCTTGAACGTATCGCGGATGTTGTCGGGCGTGAATTCTGCGAAGCTTTCGGCGCAATCACCACCCTGGAGCAAAAAGGCCTTCCCTTCCGCCGCCAGACCAAGCTGACGAGTCAATTCTCGTGCTTCACCAGCAAAAACCAGCGGCGGATATCCAGCCAGTGTCTTTTCCACGGCGGCAAGCTGCGCCGGGTCCTCATAGGACGGCATCTGCGTTGCCGGTTTCTTACGCCAGATATCGGGCGACCAGAGTTGCGCAGACATCGTACGCGCCCTCGTTTCAAATCAATTTGTTAACGACAGAATATGAAGCTAACGCGTGAGCGTGACAAAACCAACTGCGCCGTTTGTATCCGCTTCCTGACCGCTACCCCTTTGGCTGATTGATGTTCAGTTGATCCCAAGTCGGGAAGATCAGGATTTCGTTGAGGAAAATCCGCGGGTGCATGCTGGCAACGAATTTTCGAGGCTTGCTCTCAAATATTGAGCGCGGCGAACCGATAGATGTCGCAGGCTGACCGGAGCATCTGGCGCCAAACTGATAGAACGAACTGATCTTTTTCCTTCCGGTGCGATCAATCTGGACATGTCAAACCAATTACGACAGAGTGCGCAAGGAAAATTGGAGGCAGTGCTATCAGTCTAGTCAGTAAACCTGAAGAATGACTTGGCGCAGTCGGCTTCCAAAAGCTCATGAGCCTAGGTAGGCGCTGTCTGAGCATTCACGCCTGTGTCAAGTTCGGCCCTTGTAATTGTTTGGCCCGCATCTTCCTTCCATTTCTGACGAACGCATCAAAGTCTCTTCTGGCGAGCGGGTTCTTCCACCCGGGCCGCCTACTACATGGCGTCGACGGGGATGTCGCCCTGAAAGATGAAATCCGACGCATCAAGGTTGTGGAGATCGAAGTTGTTCAGCTGAATATTCATGTCCAACCTAGGTGAGCGTCAGATCGCTGTATGACAGCCCGTCAAAGAGACCGAGATCTATGCGGTCCTCACCATCGGTGAAGTCGGTGATGACATCATTGCGGTCGTCTTCATACGGACTGTAGCAGAAGACATCGGCGCCTCCGGTCAGCACAGCATGACCCGCGCCACCTGAAATCTCGCCGTTGCCATCACCACTATAGAGCGTGTCATTGTTGCCATTGCCGAGCAATCGATCATCGCCGCTGCGCCCAGGATCCGGTCGTTGCCGGTTCCGCCACGCAGGACTTCATTGCCGTCAAAGCCGAAGATGACGTCATCGCCGGCGGCGCCCTCCACTGGTCTGGATGCCGTCCACGGCGAGTTTCTGGTGGAAGCTGAAGTCGGTTGCATCCAGCGTGCCCGCCTTGACATTCACCAGCGTGATCGACCCTCCTTCCGGGAAGGTGATGACCGTATTGCCCCCGTGCCGGAGATGATCGGGATCACCGTGATGGTTGAAATCGCCAGTCGTGTCGTGACCATCGCCGGATTGGCAGACAAGGACATCGCCGCCCATCCCGGCATTGATCGTTGCCGCAGTCCCTGCTCCGCGTCCAGAACCGTTGCATCACGACATGACCATCCGGCAACCCGCAGCACAGGCAAAAGCAACACCGAACTCCTGACGGGGCAGCGGGTAATGCTCCGCGGAGAAACTCCTGCCCAACCCGACAGCGCCACGCAGCGTCAAAACAACCGGCACTCGCGTTGAAAACCGACAAAAGCGGCATCTGGAAGCGGCCTGACATCTAGTACGACTGTCTGATCGGTTCGCTCACCTACCTGCGGCGAGCCGGATATGGCGCTACGAGCAACCGCTGCTATTCCTTAAATTTGATTTTATGCTCACGGATGCCTCGCCGCCGGGTCAATTGATCGGACATTGGCGTGTCGATGGCGATTAAGGCCACAGACGTTATGACCTCCTCAGACCGCCCTTCCCTGATCACGACTGATGAATTTCATGCCGATACAGGTGATCGGCATTGGTTTGGCACCTGGCTCGGCGGACGCGTCGTCGAGCTAGGCTGGGGAACCGCCAAGATGGAACTGGACATTCGGGAAGAGTTTCTTCGCGAAGGAGGCACTGTTGCTGGCCCGATCATCATGGGAGCCGCGGATATGGTTCTCTACGCGGCGGTGATGAGCGCTTACGAGAAGGGTCGAAAATCCGTCACTGCAGACATGACCATGCACTTTCTGCGGAGACCAACTGGAAAAATGTTGAAGGCCCACGCAATCATCATCAAGTTTGGTCGACGGCTGGCGATGGGTCGCATCGAAGTGATGATGGACGATGACCCACGCATGGTCGCCCATGTCGCGGCAACGTACGCGCTACCTTGAACCGATGCCACTTCAGAACCGTGTCACTCCCTTCGGTACGCTGATCATTGATTCTGCGCGTGGCGCCTGGATGGGCAATCGGGGCGTTTTGCACGATATCAACCGGAAACTGACCGGCAGTCGTTGGACGACCTTGAACTGGATCACCTGTGCCCTTTCGTTCAAGAATCGTCACCGCAAGGTCATGAGCCCGGGTCGGTATTCGGAACTGTTCTTTCTCGATGAAGCGACAGCACTTGCGGCAGGCCACCGGCCCTGTTTCGAGTGTCGGCGCGCCGATGCAGTAGCCTTTCGGAGGGCTTGGGCTGATGATTTCGGCGTTCGCAGACCGGCGGCAGAGGCCATGGACCGGATGATCCATCCGGAACGTAAACAGCCACCTTGTCAGCGTCCCAGGATCGGCGACGCCGCCTCCCTGCCGGACGGTGCGTTCTTATTCCAGGACCACGCACCTGACACGGCGTTGCTGGTCCTTCATCGTCACTTGTGGCGTTGGACTCCCACCGGATATGAAGCGCCCGTTGCCGCATCCGGGCAGGCTGGAACCTTGTTGACCCCTCCCACTTCAGTGGTTGTTCTGCTCGCTGGGTATCCGGTTCAGATTCACTCATCGGCGCATGATAAAACCGGATTGGTAATATAATACCACAAATGTAAAATATTGAAATTATTGAAAATTCGTAACTTGACGCAGATATAATGGATACTTATGTGACCCGTCGTAAAACAGAGTTCCGCGGATGAGTGATTGTTCTTGGCCGCGGCGTGCATTGATCAAGAATGCTTCGCGAACCGAGAGTCCGCCAATGAAGACCTACACGGCAACGCCGTCGGATATCGAAAAGAAATGGTGGTTGATCGACGCCGAGGATTTGATCCTTGGTCGCCTCGCGGTCGAAGTTGCTGATCTGCTGCGTGGGAAGCATAAGACCACTTATACCCCGCACATGGACTGCGGCGACCATGTCGTGATCATCAATGCGGAAAAAATTCATCTGACGGGCAACAAGCGCGTCAACAAGCGGTTCTATTGGCACACCGGCTATCCCGGCGGCATCAAGGATCGTACTATCGAGCAAATCCTGGATAGCAGGCACCCGGAACGCGTGATCCAGAAGGCCGTTCAGAGGATGTTGCCGAGTGGTCCCTTGGCGCGTCAGCAGCTTTCCAATCTGCGCGTCTATGCCGGCACGGAACATCCCCACGGAGCACAACAGCCCGCGATACTGGACATCGCCGGGCGCAACCGCAAGAACAAGAGGGCTGTCAATTGATGAGCGCCATGGAAAATACGGACACCGGCGCGGAAAAACCTGACGATCAGGAAGGTAGCGATCTCGACAGGGCTGCCGCAACACTCGCCTCGCTGCTGCCGACAGACGCCGTTGCAGGCCCGATGGCGGAAGCGTCAAGCAAACAGGCTGAACCCAAGCTGGATGACCAGGGTCGGGCCTATGCCACCGGCAAGCGCAAGAACGCTGTGGCCCGAGTGTGGATCAAACCGGGCGTGGGCCGCGTTATGGTAAATGGTCTTGATGTCGAGAGCTACTTTGCTCGCGCCACGCTGCGAATGGTCATGAACCAGCCGTTCGATGTTGCAGATCGTAAAGATCAGTTCGATGTGGCGGCGACAGTATCCGGTGGTGGCCTCAGCGGCCAGGCTGGTGCGGTTCGTCACGGTATTTCCAAGGCCTTGGTGAACTTCGAGCCGGGGCTGCGCCCAGTCCTCAAGAAGGCTGGTTTCCTCACCCGCGACAGCCGTGTGGTCGAGCGCAAGAAATATGGAAAGGCCAAGGCCCGTCGTAGCTTCCAGTTCTCGAAACGCTGATTGATCCAGATAGCCGACTGACCGAGGCTTTTCCGGCAGCGCCGTTTTGTTCAGTCCTCGTCTTCTTTGCCTTCCGGCAATGGCTGGGTTGCCACATGTTCCACATAGTCCACCAGAACCTTGATTCGTTTTCTCAAGGTGATTTTTGGGATCGGGCCAATTCCGAACATGTGAGCGTGCAAATCGACAATGGTTTCGTTCTCCGGGTCTTCCTGGCTTTCCCTCAGGAAGACTGCAAACTCCGAAGGGTTGCGGAATAGACGACCAAGAATACCGGTATCTTCCTTGACGTGGAAAGCCCATCCGGAATCATCAATAATGCGGAAATGGGACTGATAGAACAACGCGCGCATGAAGACGGTCAGATCGTTTGCCGACCGATGGATCACGAGCGTTTTTGAAACACGGGCCATATTGCGGACTGGACCTTTGGCGACGGTCTGATTAGTCCCGCCTTCTTCGGAAAGTCTTCCTCCTACAGGAATATCGGTCTGGAGAGAATGGGCCACTTTGGAACGGAATGGGATCATGACAGGTCATGAGATCAGAGTCGGCGTCCTCGGCGCCAGCGGCTATACCGGTGGCGATCTCGTGCGCCTGATCATGACTCATCCCAGACTGCGGATCACTGTGATGACAGCCGATCGCCACGCCGGCAGGTCGATGCAGGCGGTCTTTCCGCATCTCGGCATGTATGACCTGCCGGATATGATCGCCGTCGAAGACGCTGATTGGGATGATTGCGACGTCGTGGTCTGTGGCTTGCCCCATGGCACGACCCAGAAAATCGTTGCCCGCCTGCCCGACCATCTCAGAATCGTCGACATGTCAGCCGATTTCCGGCTGCGCGACATGAATACCTATGCCGAGTGGTACGGCCACGAGCATCAGGCGCCACATTTGCAGCCTGATGCTGTCTACGGCTTGACGGAATACTATCGCCGCGAAATCGCCACGGCACGGCTGGTGGCCTGTCCCGGTTGCTATCCTACTGCCGCGCTGTTGCTGTTACTGCCGATCGTGACCGACGGCCTGATTGACGCCAACGATATTATCATCGACGCCAAATCCGGCGTGTCGGGCGCTGGCCGTGGGCTCAAAGAGGGCCTCCTGTTCTGCGAAATCGCCGAAGGAATCCACCCCTATGGCGTTGCCAATCATCGGCATGCACCTGAGATAGAGCAGGAGATTTCCTTGGCTGCCGGACGGCACGTGCTGGTGAATTTTACACCGCATCTGATACCGATGAATCGGGGCGAACTGCTGACAGCCTACGTCCGTTTAGCTGACAGCAGGACGGCGCAAGATCTTGAAATCAGTCTGTCGTCGCGTTATGCCGACGAGCCGTTCGTCCACATCGCCCCCAAGAGTGCTGCGCTGGCGACTCGCCATGTGAGGGGCTCTAATCACGTTCTGCTGCAGGTCTATGAGGATCGCCTACCTGGCCGGGCAATCCTGGTCTCAACCTTGGATAACCTGGTCAAGGGATCATCTGGACAGGCCATACAGAACATCAACCTGATGTTCGGGCTGCCGGAAACGACCGGTCTGGAGCAGGCATCGCTCTTTCCCTAGGTGTGATTTCTCAACAGATTGTCGGTCCGGGACTGATTTTGGCAGCTGCTGGGTGACGAAATCCTGTCAGCAAACCGAGGCGCGAGCCCTGGACGAATGTCCACAGTAATGCAAAACCCGCACTGCACGGTCTCGCCGAGAACGTCCACCCGACCCCGGCGGTCCGTGTTTTTGCGTCGGACTGCTATCCAATGAACTCCCCGCAAGAACAAAATGCCTCGCAGCTTTGCGCCCGCCACGAAGCACCATTGCTCGCCTAAAAAGTGGCGGCGCTATTTACGCTATCACTCATGATAACGACAAAGTTATTGGTTTGCAAAGAGTACCCCAGATGATTCCTTGATGAGCGCAATCTAGTGGCAACTGGAGCGCTCAGCGGTATTGAATTTGAGGAAATTCAGACTGTAGCTAATGCTGTGAAGGCCTCAAGGGAAGCCTTAGGCTGCTTGCAAGCGGCGGAGTGCATCAGCCAGCTTGATACGCACCTTTTCGGCTTCTGCCTTGCGTTCGCGGTTTTCCTCGACGATTTCTGGTGGCGCCTTGGAGAGAAACTCTTGGTTGGCAAGTTTCTTGTCGATCTTCACGATCTCGCCGCCGACCTTATCGATCTCTTTCTCCAGACGCTTCTTCTCCTGTTCCAGATCAACGATATCAGCCAGAGGCAACATAATTGTAGCTTCGCCCACCACATCCTGGATGGAGCCCGAAGGCGCATCATCGCCAAAGGTCACCTCTGAGAGCCGGGCGAGCCGATCAATCAACGCCCGATGCACACCCACCCGTGCTATCGTTTCTGCAGAAGCCCCTTTTAGAATCAGCGGAACTTTAGCTCCCGGCGGGACGTTCATCTCACCCCGAAGTGTCCGAATACGGGAAATCATATCCACCAGCCAGTTCAACTCTTTGTCGGCCTCGGCGTTGATCAACCTCTGGTCGATGATCGGCCAATCAGTCGTGATTAGCATCGTCCCCGTCGAACCCGTCTGCTCCCACAGTTCTTCGGTCAGGAATGGCATGATTGGATGCAGCATGGTCAGACCCTGATGCAGGGACCAAAGCGCTGTCGCTCGCGTCTCTGCACGGATTGCCGGATCGTCCGACTGCAGCAGCGGTTTTGCGAATTCCAGATACCAGTCACAGTAACTGTGCCAGATAAACTGATACAGTGTATGGGCCGCGTCATTGAAGCGGTAGCTTTCGATCGCCGCCTTTACTCGCGGCTCAAGCTGCGCCAACTGGCTAACAATCCACTGATTGACCCGGTTGGTGTTGGTCTTCGGATCGAATCCGGCGGCGTAAACCGCGTCATTCATCTGGCAAAAACGGACCGCGTTCCAGATTTTGGTCGCAAAATTGCGATACCCGGCGATCCGGCTTTCGGCAAGCTTGATATCCCTGCCTTGAACCGCCAGAGCCGCTAGCGTAAAGCGCAGGGCGTCGGCGCCAAATTTGTCCATGAGGTCGACAGGATCAACGACATTACCTTTGGATTTTGAGTATTTCTGGCCTTTCTCATCACGCACCAGGCCATGGATGTAGACATCAGCAAAGGGAACTCGGCCAGCGCCATTCTCATCCCGCATGAAATGCATGCCCATCATCATCATTCGAGCAACCCAGAAGAAAATGATGTCTTCGCCAGTGACCAGTACGCTGCCGGGGTAGTATCGGCCAAGCGAGTGGGTTTTTTCCGGCCAGCCCAAGGTCGAAAAGGGCCAAAGGGCCGATGAGAACCAGGTATCGAGAACATCGGTATCACGGGTCAGCGGCGTTGCTGCGCCGTAATGTATCTCCGCAGCTGCTCGGGCAGCCTCTTCCGTCTCTTCCACAAAAGCTTCGCCATCTGGTCCGTACCAGACCGGCACCTGATGACCCCACCAAAGCTGGCGCGAAATGCACCACGGCTGGATATTGCGCATCCACTGGAAATATACGCGGGAGAACTGCTCCGGCACAAACGTTGTTCGGCCTTCTTCCACCGCCTTGATGCAAGGTCGCGCCAGCGTTTCGGCATCAACAAACCACTGGTCAGTCAAATAAGGCTCCACAGGCGCCCCGGAGCGATCCCCGTGCGGGACATTGTGCAGATGATCCTCTATCTTCTCCAGCAGCCCCTGAATCTCAAGATCGGCAACGACCTTCTCGCGAGCGTCGAAACGGTTCAAGCCGCGATAAGCCTTGGGAGCATTTTTGTTGATCCGGGCATCAGCGTCGAAGATATTGATCATCTCCAGCCCGTGCCGCTTGCCAACCTCAAAGTCATTGAAATCATGGGCCGGGGTGATCTTCACCGCACCACTGCCCTGTTCTGGATCGGCATAGTCGTCTCCAACGATGGCGATTCGGCGTCCAACCAGCGGCAGGATGGCGTGCTTGCCAATCAGGTCGCGGTATCGCGCATCATCCGGATGCACCGCAACCGCCGTATCGCCAAGCATCGTTTCCGGGCGAGTCGTTGCGACCACAATATGGCGGTCATCCTTCCCGTCGATTGGGTAGCGGAAGTGCCAGAGATGGCCGTTGATCTCACGCTGCTCGACTTCCAAGTCCGAGATTGCGGTGTGGAATTTCGGATCCCAGTTGACCAGACGCTTGTCTTTGTAAATGAGACCTTCCTTGTAGAGCTGCACAAATACCTTCAGCACAGCCCTCGACAGCCCCGCGTCCATGGTAAACCGCTCGCGGTCCCAGTCGCACGTAGCACCCAAGCGGCGAAGCTGTTTGAGGATCGTCCCTCCGGAATGCTCACGCCACTCCCAGACCTTTTCGACAAACTCCTCACGTTCGATCAGCCTGGCGTCCATGTCCTTCGGCGGAAATCCACGGTCGAGCACAATGCCTTCTTCCTCCAGCGTCCGCTCAACAACCATCTGGGTCGCAATTCCGGCGTGGTCGGTACCTGGCTGCCATAGCACGTTGCGTCCCTGCATCCTCTGGAACCGGATGAGGATGTCTTGGATCGTATTGTTGAAGGCGTGCCCCAGATGGAGACTGCCAGTGACATTCGGCGGAGGTATCATGATGGCATAGGGCTCGCCGGGCCCGGCCGGATCTGCCCGGAAAGCGCCGGAATCTTCCCAGCGCTGGTACTGCCGCCTTTCGACCAATTCTGGTTGGTAGGTCTTATCCAACATGATGTTCCGTAACGGAGAATGGTTAATGTGCAGCGCAATATCGGCACACCGTCGCGAGGGTCAACGACTGCGATGTCGCTTGAGTGGCGGTTGCGAATACGCAATCGCATCGGCATTACCGGATGCCGCCCACAGTAGTCCAGACGCGCCTGTCAGGGTACCCCCTACACCCTCGAGTGGGCTGGCGGCAACGCGCCAAGCGGATTCCAAGCATTTGATTTCGCGGAGGAAGCGGTCCGCTGCCAAGGGCCAATTTACCCTGTTCCGATCAGAACAGTCCTTCCATGCCCTGCAGCACTGTCTTCTCGGCAAAACTACCTATACCAATCTTGGAAAGTACTGCCTCAGGCACCAACAGTGACCATCTGGCATCGCGATCACCGACCACACCCTTGATGAGATCGAGAGGCTGGCACGCCCTTGCAAGGATGCGCGGCCCGCTCGGCGCCTTCGGGCTCTTGCGCTGGTCATGGAAGGCGCCCTTGCCCGCGGTACGATTACGCGCCAGACGCGGGCGGGTGAACCGATCCACTGCACAGGGAGCCGATGGTCTGAAGGACCGCCTGCGCCGCGGCCGATCCTCGAAGCTGGACACGGACCAGAAGGATGAAATCAGGCGCTGGCTTGGAAATTTCCAGTGGAGCTTGCAATATCGCTATCTATTATTCGGCGATAATCATCACGAAGACCGGAAAAATACGTCCTGCTCAATCGCATTGTTCATACAGCACTGTTAATCGGGTTGCGACAATCCAAGACGACTGAATCTTGGTAATGCATCAGTCGGCACGACAGCACTAGATCAGGCATCCATCCTGCTCCATGATCACAATCACAGTCTGCCAGTGTGATGGAATACGCGTTCTATGAAGTCAAAATCGGAGCGCTCAGCGGTTTGCTTGCCCCCACATCCGAAACTCCGCTTCATCGCACCGTGGTGTTGTAGCCTTCCTCGATCCTGGCAGCGTCAACCATTGCGATTGAGGCTTGAATCCTGCTGTTTAGCTATAGACACTTGAAATCATGCGCCCGGAATCGCTCTTCCCATTATTCAGCGACATCAACGCCTTACCGGGCATCGGTCCACGTTTGAAGACACTGGTCGAGCGCGTCGCCGGCCCCAGGATTGTCGATCTGATCTGGACGTTGCCGACCGGCCTGATCGATCGACGTTATTCACCGAAGATAGCCGACGCCGCTTCTGGCAAGATTGCCACGATCACGGTCATGATCGATTCGCACGAAGTTCCCGGGACGCCGAAGCGACCCTATCGCGTAATCTGCTCTGATGACTCTGGCTCCATGACGCTGGCGTTCTTTAACGCTCGGAAAGCATGGCTGGAAGCAGCGTACCCAATTGGCCAACAGCGGGTAGTGAGCGGACGCGTGGAAGAGTTTCAGGGTCGTCGCCAGATAACCCATCCGGATTTCGTTGCCACCCCGGAAGAAGCCGAATCCCTGCGTACGGTGCAGCCGGTTTACCCGTTGACGGAAGGACTAACTCAGCATGCCATGAAGCAGGCGATAGATGCTTCTTTGGATCGCACCGTCGATCTGCCCGAATGGGTCGATCAAACACTGGTGTCCCAACGCCGCTGGCCGTCGTGGCGCGCCGCCTTGCAACTGGCGCATCGCCCTCAAGGGCCTTCGGATCTCACATCGGAGTCCCTTGCCCGTAGCCGTCTGGCCTATGACGAGCTTCTGGCGACACAATTGGCGCTTCTGCTGGTCCGCGAGCGCCAACGCCGGATCAAAGGCCGGTCACTTGCTGGTAGTGGAGAGTTACAGCAGCGAATTTTGGACTCCTTGCCATTCAGTTTGACGGATGGACAGCGCACCGCACTGAGAGAAATCAACGCCGACATGCATGCGCCTACGCGGATGACACGGATGCTGCAAGGTGATGTCGGGAGCGGAAAGACAGTGGTTGCGCTGCTGGCCATGGCAACGGCCGCAGAAGTCGGCGGCCAAGCCGCCCTGATGGCACCGACCGAGCTCCTGGCGCAACAGCATTTCGAAACCATCCGACGATTCGCTGAAGTCGCCGGTCTACGCGTCGAACTCCTGACCAGTCGCAAAAGAGGCAGCGGTCGAAAGGCGCTGAAGGCGGCAATTGAAGGCGGCGACGTCTCGATCATCGTAGGCACTCACGCCCTGTTTTCAGAAGACGTCGTGTTCCGGGACCTGGCGCTTGTCATCATTGATGAACAACACCGCTTCGGCGTTCAGCAGCGGTTAGCACTGGCAAGCAAGGGAGATGGCGTCGATACGCTGACAATGACAGCCACGCCCATTCCTCGCACGATGATGTTGGCCGCCTATGGCGACATCGAAACCTCGAAGTTGATCGACAAACCGGTCGGCCGGAAGCCGGTCGATACAAGGGCAATGCCTATGGACCGGTTATACTCTGTCGTCGCGAGCGTGAAACGCAGGATCGCCAACGGCTCGCAGGTCTTCTGGATTTGCCCGCTGATCAACGATTCAGACGCACTCGACCTGACTGCCGCCACCAAGCGACACGCCTGGCTTCAGCAGGAATTCGGGTCGAAGGTCGCCCTGGTCCACGGCAAGATGAAAGCGGTCGAGAAGGATGCTGCCATGCAAAGGTTCATCAACAACGACGCTGCAATCCTTGTCGCTACGACGATCGTCGAGGTAGGTGTTGATGTCCCGAATGCCAGCATCATGATTGTCGAACATGCCGAGCGTTTCGGTCTCGCTCAATTGCACCAGCTTCGGGGTCGGATCGGGCGCGGCACGCGGAAGTCGTTCTGCTTCCTGCTTTACGACGCACCCCTTGGCGAGATGGCCCGCGCCCGGATCGACGTTCTGCGCAAGACCAGCGACGGTTTCGAAATTGCCGATGAAGACCTGCGCCTGCGCGAATACGGAGAAGTGCTCGGCACCCAGCAAAGCGGAATGCCCGCTTTCAAGCTTGCACGGTTTCCGGAACATAGCGACCTGTTGGAGATCGCCCGATCTGATGCCCGCGTCGCGCTGGATCGCGACCCGGACCTGTTGAGCGACCGTGGCGAGGCCCTTCGGAGGCTTCTCTATCTGTTCGAACGGGAGGAGGGTGTGCGGATGATCCTTTCCGGATAGGACCCCAATTCGCAAGAAACTTAGATGGACCGGGTAATTCCGCCATCCACGCGCAGATTTTGGCCTGTGATGTAGGCGCCTCCGTCGGAGGCAAGAAAGACGATGGTCTCTGCGATCTCTTCTGTCGTGCCATAACGCTTCATGGGAATCTGGATACGGAATTCCTCTTTTTCGGGGAGGCTGTCGATAAAGCCCGGCAGGACGTTATTCATGCGAACTCCGTCTGCTGCGTAGGTATCGGCAAACAACTTGGCGTAGGACGCCAAGCCTGCCCGAAAGACGGCTGAAGTCGGAAATACAGAAGATGGCTCGAAGGCAGCGAAACTCGAAATGTTGATTATCGCGCCGCCGCCCTGCGCCTGCATGATCGGTGCAACGATCCGGGTAGGACGCACGACACACATGAAATATACATCCATCCCGGTGCGCCAGTCTTCGTCAGTGATCTCCAGAATCGGCGCACGAGGACCATGGCCTGCACTGTTGACCAGCACGTCAATCCGGCCCCAGGCCGCCATGACCTTGTCGACCAGTTTCTGAATATCGTTGTTAGACTGATTAGTGCCGGTGATGCCGAGCCCGCCCAATTCTTCCGCCAAAACCTCGCCCCTACCCGACGAAGACAGGATTCCCACCTTGTAACCCCTGGCCGCGAAAGCGCGTGCTGCGCTGGCACCCATGCCGCTGCCAGCCGCTGACAGAACAACAACTTTGGTATCCGCCATTTCATTCTCCGGAGATTGCAATCTGCCCGCAGTGATTCTGGCCGATGATCGACCTTTGTGCGGGAAATTCGTGCACCAAGCAGCAAAACTGCTCGGAGGCATGGGCCACGGCAGCCAGCGCCTGCAGGTCGATGCTACGTAGAATTCGGCGTCATGTCCACGCCTATCCATCTGTCTGGTGTCGGCAATACTGAATATCCACACTGCTGCCAGAACTATTCGGCCGGCATGGGCGAGCCAGTGCCATACGGATCAGGTCGTCGGAAAATACGCCGGAAGTCCTCCTGAATTGCAATCATCCCCGGTACTACGAACAGCACCAGGAACATTGCCACCAGAAGTCCGAAGATCAACGTGATGGCCATCGGAAGCAGAAACTGCGCCTGCAGGTCGGTCTCAAACATCAGCGGGATCAGACCGCCTATGGTCGTCAGAGAGGTAAGAATAATGGCGCGCAACCGGTCGCGCGACCCGTTGGCGATGGCCTCATAGACCGGCTCGCCCGCCTCCAGCCGCTCCTTCACCGCGGATACCAAAATGATCGAATCATTCACGACGATACCGGAGAGGCCAATGAGAGCGATGAGGCTCAAAATCGTCAGATCAAAGCCCAGCAGATAATGGCCCAATACGGAACCGATGAAGACCATTGGAATAATCGACATCACGACAATCGGGCGCATGTAGCTGGCAAAAACCCAAGCCAGAATAACGAAGATCAGGACCAGACCGATACCGGCCCCGATCATCATGTCCCTGAACGTACGCTTCTGTTCCTTGTCTCGACCCTCAAAACGATACTGAAGGTCGTACTTCGTCACCAACCGATCGAGACCGGCTTTCTTGATCTCGCTGATCGCCGCCTGGGTTGTCATGATGCTGGTATCAAGATCAGCCGTGATGGCAACTTCCCGCGCGCCATCTTCGCGCCGAATTCTCGCAAAACCCTGCTTCTCGCGCATGCTGACAATGGCGCCCAAGGGTACGAAAACGCCATTCGGCGCACGAAGATGCAGGGTGTTCAGCGACGCTGCCGTGAGTTCAGAATCAGGAAAGCGTACCCTTACCAATACCTCCTCATCGCCGCGAGCAAATCGCTTGGCGATGGCGCCATCAAACGCATTGCGGACCTGCCGACCAACGCTTTCAGTTGTGAAGCCCAAGGCCCTGCCGCGAGGCGTCAGTTCCAGAATGGTTTCGATTTTGCCGTACGGCAGGCTATCCTCGATTGCTCGGACACCAGGCAGTGACCTGAGGATTACCTTCAGTTCCTCAGCGGCTTCCTTGAGTTTCAACGTTGACGCTCCGGTCAGGCGAACATCCACATCCCGGCCGGGCGGACCGCCGCGAGAGGGCTTGATGGTAACGTGTTGCAAGCCGGGCATGTTGCGCACAGCCTTGCGCCAAGTCACGACGAACTCGCTTGCCTTAATCGTCCGCTGGTCGGAAGGAATGAGTTCGACAAACAGCCCGCCGACATGGTCCCCAGTGACGGGGTTGTTGGCGACTGCCGTGCCCACAGGGTATCCAACCGTCCCCGAACTGAACTTGATCAAGCCGCCCTTGCCGTTGGTATGTTTCCTGTCGGCTTCGAACAGGGCTCGCTCTAGTTCGAGAAGCATGGCGCGTGTTCGGGTCCGTGGAGTGCCAGCCGTAAACTCCACGGTTGCAAAAATCTTGTCCACTTCCGGATTCGGGAAGAAAACGAAATTGATTCGCCCGCCCGCAACGATTGAGAAGGCGCCGATCAATGCGGCAAGCGCCAAGGCTACCGTTGTATAGCGCCAACGAAGCGACGTGCGGACGACAGGTACGAAAAGGCGATCACGAAAACCGTTGAATGCCCTTTCAAAACCCCGTTTGATCGCCGTCAGGGTCCTGCCGACAGCGCGCCCGACCAGAATGGCCGGAACCAGGGGCCACACCCAGGCCAGGCCGATAACTCCGAAGAATGGTGAGAACCAGCCAGGCGAAGAAGCACGCCGTCTTTCATCAGATTCAAGAGCATGACGCATATGGCCCGGCAACACGAGGAAACATTCGATCAGACTGGCGATGATGATCGCGATCACCACGAGCGGGATGGCTTTGATCAGCGTCCCGATGACATCGGTGATCAGCAACAAGGGAAGGAAAGCGGCGATCGTGGTCAACGAGGCAGAGAAGACTGGCGGTGCCATGCGCCTAGCCCCGGCCTCAGCCGACAACTTATAATCATAGCCAAGGCGCCGAAGCGCTTCCGAATGCTCGCCTACCACAATGGCGTCATCGACGATGATGCCGATTGCCATGATCATACCAAACATACTGATCATGTTTACCGACTGCCCCCAGAGCCACATCACCATCATCGCAGCAGACAGCGAAATTGGAATGCCGGCCGCAACCCAAAAGGCCACGCGACCGTTCAAGAACAGGAAAAGTACGACCAGGACGATGATCAAACCCTGCATGCCGTTGTTGATCAGCAAGCTGACACGACTCCTGATCTGGTCGGCTTGAATGTCATAGCGCTCCAGCTTGAGACTGACCGGGAGTGCGGGTTGAATTTCCTCCAGATACCTATCGACGACATCCGATAGCGCCAGCGCATCACCCTTTGGCGTACGTTTGGCGTGCAATTCGATCGCCCTGTTCTCGCCGCGCCAGCGAGTGGAGTCGTCTTTATTGAATGATTCTCGCACAGAGGCGATGTCCCGAAGCAGGAGCTTTTCGCCATTGGCAAGGGACTTGATTTCGATCTTGCCAAGCTCTTGGGCTGACTTGACTGCGCCGATACTCCGGATCTGCCGCTGGCCTCGACCAAAGATGTCGCCGGAAGGCACGTCCTGAGATGTCTGGCGGATCCTTTGCGCCACCTCGTTCAGCGTCAGGTTCAATCTTCGCAGTGTTTCCGGTTTGATTTCAACGAGCAACTCTTCCTTGCGTGACCCACCAATATCGACCTTGTCAATTCCCCGTCTGAGGAGCCCGTCGCGTATTCGCTTCGCATACGCCTTCAACGCCGATTCGGAGAATGGTCCCGATACCATGATCCGTGACAGAGTATCATAGCGCACGATCCGCTTGATGGTCGGCGTTTCCGCGTCTTCCGGCAGGGTTGTCACTTGCCCGACCGCTGTCTCAACGTTGGACAACGCACCTTGCATGTTGGTCCCAGGCTCGAATTCAACAGCGACCGAGCCGCGCCCTTCGAATGCGCTGGATTTCACGGCCTTCACGCCATCGATAAACCTGACCTCCCGCTCGATCGCCTGAATGATATTGCTGTCCACATCGCTGGCGCTTGCACCCGACCATTTCACGGAGACTCTCACGAGGTCGATCCCGAAATCCGGGAAGAACTGTGTGGTCATCCGGTTCAAGCCAAAAAACCCGGCGATCAACATCAGCACCATCAGCAGGTTGGCTGCTGTCCGATGGCGTGTGAAGAAGCCGATCAGATCGTTCTTGGACTGGATGCTGCGTGGACCGTAGTTGGCGTCTGTCCTGGTAACGCCAATTTCAGGCAATTCGCCTGCTTCCGTCATCTGCGCAATCTCATTGCGTGTTTCGGGCGCTCGACGCGGGGACGTTCACCTTCAAGCCAGGGCCGATCTCCGGGAAGGTTCGAGCGACAACCTTGTCACCATCGACAATTTTGCCACGCACAAGAATATCATTCCCGACGCGACCGGCAATCTGAACGGCTCGCCGCTCCAGGCGTTCATCGACGACCACATAAATGTACCGCCCATCGTGCAACGCGTCGTCGGGAAGGCGGAATACCTTCTCGAAAGGGCGATCCGTGATCTGGACCTCTACAAAAACACCCGGTCGTAAGGGTGTTTTGATGGTCGTCGATGCCAATCTGGCAAACAGGTTCACGCCGCCGCTGACGCTGGAGACCCGACCCGACACCCGAGCGATTTCTGCCGGGAACAAGAAATTCCTGCCGGATGTCTTCCACACGACCGCCGCCGGCTTGCCAATCACGGTGCCGTCACTGACCAGTCGACCGTACTGGGCGTCACTGACTTGGAACTCCGCCTCGAACCGGCGGGCATCGGTCAGTCGAGCAATCGGATCATTGACGCTGACCCTCTTGCCGATTTCGGTGGAAATCTCCCGCAGGAAGCCGTCAAACGGCGCGACCAGCTTGGTATCGCGAAGGTTGCGCTGCGCTCGGGCAAGTGCCAATTCAACTCGATCAATAGCGGATGTCTGCTGAATCAGCCTGGCTTCAAGCGTTGTCACGCGGCGGATACGCTCGTTCAGGCGTTGCTCCTGGCTGTTCAGTGCAATCTTGGAATCGTCCAGAAGCTTCTCGGTTCCCGCACCCTTCTTGAGCAGGACCTTACGCCGGACCGTATCCCGCTTCCGCAGTTCGATCTGGTCACGATCCTGCTTGATCAGCGCCTTTTCACCCCCGAGGTCTGCCCTGATTTCCTTGAGGCGCGCTCTTGCCTCCTTCAACTGGGTCTTGCGTTCCGTCACGTCGACCTCGTAATCAAAACGGTCGATTTCGACGAGCAAATCACCCTTTTCGACAATGCCGCCCTCGGCAAAAGTCTTGCCGACACGCACCACCCGTCCTGATACCAGCGGGCGCAACTGCACCTCTCGACCAGCCACGATGATGCCGTAAAGCTTCAATTGCGGCGCGACGGTAGACTTTGCTGCGACTACCGTATCAATGAAATAGACTCTTTCGGTGACCGCCCTGCGTTGCACCGTTGGCTTGGTGAATTGCATGTACTGGAAAGCCATGAACGCGCCGCCAAGAATGGCAACGGGCACGACAAGCTTGATCAGATACAGGGCGCCGAAACCGATCCTTCTCAAAACGCGGCTTTTTCTGTGAGACGAGGTTTCCGCTTTGGTTTCCAAGTCGCTGGACCGTCCTGTCGACGATGTATCCGGGTCTTCTTTTTCGACGTTCATCGGCGCATTGCTTGATCAAATCCTGGCAAATTGCAAGCTCGCCGACCATTCCATGACGTGACTAGATCGTCAGTCTGGCAGAGAAAATATTTCAATCACCATTTCATTGTCACCCAGCCGCCCCGCTGTCAACAAACCAAATACGACGCGCAAGATGACGGGATTGCGCCAACACTCCGGCCGAGAAAGGAAGATCCGGGTTGTTTTGGAAACATCAAACGACCTGACCCGCTTCTCGTAAATTGCTTATCTTTGCCGATAAAGCTGGTCCCGTCGTACTGGCAGAGGCCGCAACCATGATCTCAGGGAAGCGCGTTGTCTGTCGGAAATCATCGGGGATCATCTTGCTGCCCTCACCTTTCCGGAAGTCATGTCCACTATTCTGATCGACAGGAAATTCTGCTGTGCCGGCAGAGATCGACCAGATAGCCTGCGCACACAACCCGCCAGACGATATCACAGTCTTCCTCGAATTGAACGGCAACGCTTCCGTTCTTCAACCGAACTGACAGATCACCGGGAACTCCTGATGCAACACGGCACGTGAAGCGAAGGTATCCGATCCGGCAACCGCTATAAAGCGAAGGCATCCCCGTTCACCCTACCCGGTCTCGTGCTTGCACAGGAGCCCCATCCGAACCTTGCATCGGGATCATGACGCCCCGCAGTCCAGAAAAAGACTTGACCTTTCGCAGTCCACACGCTCCGTCTTGGCGAAATACTTCGAACGCCAGCCGGGTGCTGTGATGAAACGAAATGAATTCGATGCACGCTTTCGAAAACACATGCGGTGGATATTGACGGCCGGCAAAGACGGCGAACGCGGTGATTTCCGTGGGGCCGATCTCGATGGCTACAACTTGCACGGTCATACGCTGGAAGGCGCGGATTTCGAGGGTGCTTCGCTGCGCGGCGCGGAGCTGATACGGGCCGAACTGTCGCGGGCCAATCTGCGCGACGCGGACCTGTCGGGCGCTTTCATGCACCGAACCGTGATGGTCGCGACAGACCTGACAGAAGCCAACCTCAGTGGGGCCGAACTGAACCACGCCGTACTTGAGCGGGCTGTCCTGAAGTCGGCAAACCTGGCCAATGCGGATCTGTACGAAACTCGTCTGGATGGCGCAGTACTGGAAGATGCCGTGCTGGAAGGCGTTCTCGGAATGGCTTGAGGGACAGATGACATGCAGACCCGTTTCATGGCCCAACTCGACAATCCGGAAGAGGACCGATATCGGGATTATCTCCCGCGTTGTCGATCTTCTGGCCAGGGAATTCGGCCTCAGGTTCCTGGCAAGAGATCGCGAGATCACGGCGCGGCAAGACCTTGCAGCCGCGCGGGAGCGGCGTAAGCCTTGAACATGACGCTTCGGATACTGACCAGGCGATACCAGAGTACCAGACCTCCATGGCATCGTGGAGGGGCGCGACCCAGACACAGGTTCCATGATAGAAGGAGCAGTTCCGACATGACGTTTTACGCCCTTAACGATGTCCGGCCCGACTGTCACCCGGAAAGCTGGGTCGCACCGACAGCTGAGGTGATCGGCAATGTATCGCTCGAAAAGGAAAGCAGTGTCTGGTGGCAGGCCGTGCTGCGCGGCGACAACGAACTGATCGCCGTCGGCGCAGGCAGCAATGTGCAGGATTTTTGCATGTTGCATACCGACCCGGGCTTCCCCCTTTCGATCGGCAAGAACGTCACGATCGGTCACCACGTGACTTTGCATGGCTGCGCCATTGGCGACGGGGCGTTGATCGGTATCGGGTCGACAATCCTGAATGGGGCACAGATTAGCGAGAACTGTCTGGTCGGCGCTGGGGCCCTGATTACCGAAGGCAAGACCTTCGAGCCGGCAAGCCTGATCGTCGGGGCTCCGGCAAAGGCCGTGCGGATATTGACAGAACAGCAGATCAACGGCATGCGCGCAAATGCAAGCCACTATATCGAGAATGCCCGGCGCTACCGGTCCGGCCTGACGGCCCTTGACTGAACCATCCATGACAGAACCGGTATTCTCCTGGATCGGCAAGGCGCTTCCCCGAAAGGAAGATCCGGCATTGCTGACCGGCCAGGCGCGATTCATTGACGATCTGGAGCCAGTTGCGGGGCTTCGGCACGTGGCCATCGTCCGCTCCCCCCACGCCCATGGTCGGATTCGGTCCATTGACGTCGATTCTGCGCTTGCAATGCATGGCGTTGATGCGGTCGTCACCGGTTCGGATATCGCGGCTATCCTGAAACCAATTCCCAGCGTCGTTCGGACGCCAATTCGCTATATGCCTGTCGGCGTCGACAAGGTGCGGTTTGCCGGCGAGCCGGTCGCTGTGGTCGTGGCCAGCGACCGTTACCTTGCTGAAGATGCAGCCGAACAGGTCTCTGTGGAGATTGATCCGCTCGACCCCGTCGTTGGGCCCGTTGCGGCAATGTGTGATACGGCCCCACTTCTGCATGAAGACGCCGACAGCAATTGCGTCAGCTTCAGGACCTTTCGCTATGGCGACCCGGATACGGCTTTTGCCCGAGCGGCGCGAACGGTAAGTCTGGACTACACCTTCCACCGCTATGCTTCTACGCCAATCGAAACCTATGGTGTTATAGCTCATGCGGAAAAGGCGCCGGACCGCTATACTGTTTGGTCGAATTTTCAGGGTCCATTCGTTCTTCATCCCCTGATGGCCGGGGCACTTGGCGTCGCCGGAAACAGGTTGCGTCTGATCACGGCCCCAGCCAGCGGGGGCAGCTTCGGCATCAAGCAGGCGATCTTCGGCTACATCTTGCTACTATCCGCAGTCAGCCGGTTGACCGGCCATCCGGTCAAATGGGTCGAAGATCGCCTTGAGCACCTGACCGCGTCTTCCGCCGCTGCCGAACGCGTCGGCCGGATCGACGGCGCATTCGATGAAAACGGCACGCTCACGGGGCTACGCTTCGACAACATCGCCAACATGGGCGCGTACCTGCGTCCGCCGGAACCGGCATCTGTCTACCGGATGCATGCCGCATCGAACGGCTGCTACAGAGTACCTCATATCGCCGTGGAAAACAGACTGGTCGTCACCAACACGCTCCCCGTTGGCCTGAACCGCGGCTATGGCGGCCCCCAGTTTTTCTTCGCGCTGGAACGACTGATCGATTGCGCCGCACGCAAGCTTGGCTTCGACCCGGTAGAGCTGCGCCGACAGAATTTTCTGCGAAAGGAGGCATTCCCCTACACGACGCCGGGCGGCGCAACCTTCGATTCGTCGGATTATGACAAGGCGATGGATATGCTGCTGGCCGCCGCTGACTACAAAGGCCTGAAAGAGCGCCGAGCCGATGTTCGAAGGGCTGGAAACTATTTCGGTATCGGTTTCGCCTGCGGGATCGAACCCTCCGGCTCGAACATGGCGTATGTCAGCCTCGCGCAAACCCCGGAGGAGCGTGCGAAAGCCGGCCCGAAGTCCGGCGGCAATGCCAGCGCAACCATCGAAATGGACCCAAGCGGGTCCGTTACTGTGCAATTGTGTAGTACTCCCAATGGTCAGGGCCACGCAACAGTCGCCGCCCAGATCGTGGCGCAGGCATTGGCGATCAACCCCGCCGATATCGACGTGGTAACCGATATCGACACCCGAAACGATGCATGGTCCATCTCGTCCGGCAACTACTCCAATCGCTTTGCCGCCGCCGTTACCGGCGCCATCGTGACGTGTGCCGATCGAGTTTCCATGCGCCTCCGGAAGATCGCAGCCGAGTTGTTTGAATGCGCGGTAGACGATGTGGAACTGGCGGATGGCAAGGTTCGGATCAAGGGCATACCAAACAGGGCCCTTCCGGTGAAAAGAGTTGCCGCTGCTGCGCACTGGCATCCGGACGGCCTGCCTGACGGTCTGGATGCCGGCCTCACCGAAACAGCCATAATTCATTCGGAAACGCTGACCGCTCCGGACGACCATGATCGGGTTTCTTCTGCCGTAACGTATGGAATCGTGTTTGACCTTGCTGCCGTGTCCATCGCACCGGATACCGGGAAAATGACGGTCGAGAAATACGTCTCCGTTCACGACGTCGGAAATCAACTCAATCCCCTTGTCGTCGAAGGTCAGATCCTCGGCGGCTTTGCTCACGGAGTTGGCGGCGCAATGTATGAAGAACTGTCATATGATACGGATGGCAATCCGCTGAACGGTACGTTCGCCGACTATCGCTGTCCCACAGCAATGGAAGTGCCGCCGGTCACGGTTCGGCACCTGACGACGCCATCAGAAAAATCGCTGCTGGGTTCAAAAGGACTAGGCGACGGCAGTTCCATGACAACACCTGCTGCACTTGCCAATGCCGTCGCCGACGCGCTCGGTCGGGAGGATATCACCCTGCCCCTCACCCCGCCCACCTTGTGGCGCATGATCCATGAGGATATCGCGTGAAACCTGTTCCGTTCGACTACGCCCGGCCGGAAACACTGGAAGAGGCACTGGCGCTGATGGCCAACTATGGTGACGATGCAGCGCCGCTGGCCGGCGGTCTGTCGCTGGGTCCAATGCTTAACCTGCGGCTGGCAAGACCCGCGGTAGTGGTGGATTTGGGACGATTGGCCCTGCACGAAATTGACAGCTTGTCTCCTGATCGACCCGTGGAAACCGGCGCGCTGGTTCGGCAAGCATTTTTGCAGCAACGGCTGAAGGCTGATCTGATCATGCCGCTTGTCGGTGAAGCATTGGACTGTATCGGCCATTACCAGACTCGCGCCAGAGGCACCGTTGGCGGGTCAGTCGCTCATGCCGACCCGGCGGCGGAACTGCCTCTTTGCCTGGTAACCATGGATGGCTCTGTTTGGTTGCAATCGACAGCAGGACGACGCAACGTTCCAGCAACGGCATTCTTCGAGGCCGCCTTGACTACCGCTCGACATCCCGACGAACTGGTCGCGGGCCTGGAGTGGCCAGATGCCGGGGAACCAGGTACTGCCTTCGCCGAATTTGCGCTTCGCCATGGGGATTTTGCCATCGTCGCGGCGGCGGCCATCGTCCGGCGGAATGATGATGGCAGAGTGAGTGGGATTCGACTGGGTCTGGGCGGCGTCGAAGACGCGCCGCGCGTATTTGTCGGATCTGACGATGCCGTGAACAATTTCAAAGATTTTGTCGAACAATCAATGGCCGTCTTGAGGCCAACAGATGACCCGGTTTGCGATGCACCCTACCGATTGGCGCTGGCGCGAAAGTTAGGTCTGGCCGTAATTGTCAGGGCACTTGAACGAGCAGGCCTGCACCCATGACAATCCTTGCCCGAGAACAGCGCCATTCCATTACTGTCAAGGTGAACGGCCTGCGATACACCGGCATGGCGACGCCACGAACCCTGCTTGCCGACTTCCTGCGTCACGAATTGGGCTTCAAGGGAGTCCATGTCGGTTGCGAGCATGCGGTGTGCGGTGCCTGCACCATCCTTCTCGACGGACTGCTCGCGCGGGCTTGCGCCATCTATGCCGTCCAAGCGGATGACACGTCGGTCGAGACGGTCGAGGGCCTCGGAAAACCGGAAGCACTAGCGCCTCTGCAGGCTGCATTCCAGGAACACCATGCGCTGCAATGCGGCTTCTGTACGCCGGGCATTCTGATGTCGGCCAAGGCTTTCCTCGACGATGTTGCCACCGTCGGCGTCGCCCCGACCGAGCAGCAAGTCCGAGAAATGCTGTCTGGTCATCTATGCCGTTGCACCGGCTATGATGGAATCGTGAAAGCCATTTTGGCCTGTGCAGAACAAGCAATCGGGAAGTCCCGGCATGAATCTGGGTGAAGCCTTCCAGCGCGCTGCCGCCCGAGCACCTGATGCGGAAGCCATCGTCGACGGTGACAGGCGACAAACCTATGCCGATTGGTATGACACGATCTGCCGTACGGCCGGCGGGCTCGTCGCAAGGGGCATCCGGCCCAACGATCACTTGGCGGTAGTGATGAAGAATCGCTGGGAAATGGCAACGCTGGCTTGGGCTTCATACATGAGCGGCGTCATCTTCACACCAATCAACTGGCGCAGCACCGCCGATGAAATCGCCTATTGCCTCGAAGATTCTGACGCCGTGCTGTGCGTCTATGATGGCAGCTGCGAAAACGCGGTTGTCCAAGCCTGTAACGATACGGGACTGACCGGCGACAAGGCCATTGCCGCCGCCGACGCAGGGGAATGCTTCAGCGAATTGATGTCGGCCGATCCGGTTGCAGGACCATCCTCCGTTCTTGATACCGACACTGCACTCATGCTTTACACGTCAGGTACCACCGGACGCCCCAAGGGCGTACCGCGGTCGCACAAGGCGGAATGGTCGGCAACAGCGTCGCAAATCATGTTGAATGAATACCCGCGGATGCTGTCCCAACTCTGCGTGATGCCCCTCTTCCACACCATGGGCATGCGCACGCTGGAAGCCTCGGCCCTGTTGAATGGCAAAATGGTGTGCCTGCCGGACTATAGCGCCGCTGCGGTGTTGGATACGATTGAACAGGAAAACATAGGCGGCATTTTCCTGGTACCCACCATGTACCATGATATCCTGAATCAGCCAGATATCGCTCAGAGAAACGTATCCTCTGTCATCCGCTCAGGCTTTGCCGGGATGACCATGGCGCCGTCGCTGGTCGAAAAATGCTGCAACACTTTCGGCGACAACTTCCTGAATTTCTATGGCTCCAGCGAGATTTATACCTTCGCCGCCTCCAACAGACAGCGCGAAAAGCCAGCGGCAGCCGGCAAACCAGGGCTTTATCAGGAGATACGCATCGTCACCGGCGATCCCGATCGCCGGATCATGCCCGATGAAACAGTCCCGAAAGGCAATGTCGGAGAGATTATCGTAAACCTGAACAGCCCGGACGCCTTCGCGGGCTACTGGAAGCGGCCGGATGCGGATGAGAAGGCCATCCGCCAGGGATGGTATTATACCGGCGATCTCGGGCGGGTTGACGAGGATGGTGACGTCTGGGTTCTGGGGCGAGTGGACGACATGATCATCTCCGGGGGCGAGAACATCAATCCGGAGGAAGTGGAAGATGCACTGCTGCGAACGAACCTGTGCCACAGCGCCGTCGTGGTTGGCCTGCCGGATGATCGCATGGGCCAGCGCGTGACAGCCTTTGTCGAACCGCGCGTCGGCGCTTCTGCAGGAATACTGGACGACCTTTTGAAAAAAAGTGTCCTAGCAAACTTCAAACGTCCCCGCGCCTACGCCTTTGTTGAAACCATTCCGCGAACCGCAAGCGGAAAAATCCTCCGCCGAAAGTTGCGGAACGGGGAGTACACGTTGATGGCGGGCTACGAGAGTACGGTGTAGCCCATCCAAGATCGCCATCCCGTGCATTCCTGCCACGAACTGAATTAACGCCGAAAGAGAGATAGGCATGGAGAAATACGCCACCCGCCGCGCTGCCTTGTTGGAAGAACTGGATGGCCTGCGAGTCGAGATTGATGCCGAAAAGAGAATCGGCTGGCTGATCCTCGATCGGCCACCGCTCAACATCGTATCCTACAAGGCACGCTCCCAGATCGCTGCAATTCTTGATGAATTTTCGCAGGATGAAGAGGTTGGCGTGGTGGTCATTCGCGGCGCGAACGGTGTCTATACGTCTGGCGGCGATGTTCGCGGATTCTTTGATGTGCCGCGAGATGGCATGTCCCACCTGGCCTACAATATTGCGGCGCCGACGCGATGCGGAAAGCCGGTGATCTGTGCAATGGAAAAATACGCGTTCGGAGTTGGCTTCGAGCTGTCGCTTGCCTGCGATTTCCGGTTAGCGGTGAAGGACACGCTGATTGGACTCCCGGAGGTTTCCATCGGCCAGATGCCAGGCAGCGGCGGGACGCATCGCCTCGCCAATCTGATCGGACTCACCCGTGCGAACCTGATGATCTGCATGGGCGAGCGAATTCCTGCCGAAACGGCCTTGGATTGGGGCATCCTGACTGAGATTGCCCAAGATGGCGGCGCATTGACAGAAATGATCGGGAGGTATGCCGAGCGCCTGACGGCCTTGTCGCCGCTGTCGCTACGCACCGTAAAGCGGGTATTGAACACGGTTTACGATACCAGCCAGGAAGTGGGGCTGGAGTTGGAAGGCCATGCCTATGAGAAACTGCGGGACAGTCATGACTACACCGAGGGATCTCATGCATTTTTTGAAAAACGCAAGGCAAATTATCGTGGAAGCTAAATGATATCATCGACTTTGCTATGAAGTGATGCGAAAATCAAAGATCAGACTGCCTCTGTATCAAGATTTGCGAAGCATGGCGCTCATTTTCCGTATAGGGTTCCTCGAATATTGGTCGACAAGGAATGAACTTTCCGGAGTTTTCAGGCATAGAGCCAAATGCGGTTCGATGAGACATGGAAGCTATCCTGTTCCAACTCCTGATCAATGAGGCTCCAGCAACCGACAAAAGCCAGGGAGCTTTTTCCCCCGGTGCTTCAGCATGAAATATGATGGGAAAACGGGGTTGAAAGTCATTGCGATCTGGACCGACTTCGGTCTGTCAACCCGGCCTCAAACGTCATGATTGTCACGAGGACAGCCCTGAATGCGCCGCAACGGCTGGCTTCCATCCGGTTGGGCATGGCAGTGCCGCGAAGCGGTCCGCGCCGGACGGCTGTCGTTGCCGTTCGGGCTGCGCCATCCGGACATGACAGGCAATGAGCATTGCTGCATATGGCAAACCACCAGTTCCGGCGGCGACTCCGTCATGGGCCTTGCGGGCATGAACCGTCTTCGCTGCGTGGCGAATCCACGCCTGTTACCCGAATATTGAATTGGTCGAGGATTCGAGCAGAAGCAACCCGACGAACCGAGCAATTTCAGCCGATGCCGATCTTTGTCTCCGGATGTCTAACCCCAGACATCCCGAGCCAAATCGGTGACCAGCCGCAATTTCGCCCACTGCTGATCGACCGTCAAATCGTTACCATGGTACGTACTGGAAAAACCGCATTGGGGGCTCAGGCAGAGATTGTCCATCGGTAAAAAGTCTGCGGCTTGCTCGATCCGGCGGCGGATGTCATCCGTCAGTTCCAGACATCCGGTCTTGGTCCCGACCAGACCCAGCACAACGAACTTGTCATGCGGGACATGGGTCAGCGGCTCAAAACCACCGGCGCGATCAGAATCGTATTCCAGAAAATAGCCGTCGGCTTTGTGCGTCGGAAACAGGACTTCGGCGACGCGGCCATATCCGCCTTTCGCTACCCAGCTGCTCTTGAAGTTGCCGCGACACATGTGAGTTGTGATCATCATCCCCGGGGGCCGGTGGCGCAGCGCCTCGTTGGTGGCGTCACGATACTGGATCAGTACATCGTCTGGATCTTCACCGCGATTGCGCAGGTTCTGCCGCTGGTTATCGTCACAGAGGTAGGCAAAACTGACATCGTCGATCTGAAGATAGGTGCAGCCTGCCGCAGCCAGCGCCGCAATCTCCTTGCGGTAAGCCGCGGTCAGGTCAGACCAGAACAGATCCTGATCGGTGTAAACCGGTTCGATCGCCCGACGGCCAGCCCGAAGCTGCATCATTCCCGGTCCGGGAATAGTCAGTTTAGGCGTTGCATCGGGCGCAAGGTCTTCGACGAGGGTCTTCAGCCGTTTGAAGGCTTCAACAAAGATGCCGCCATCGGGCCAATCGATCAAACCGGTAACCCGCACAAGCGGCGGTTGCTCCTCATTGTTGAAGCCGCCTCCCAAGCTGGTATGCCACATGTCGATCCCGTCAAAGCCAGCCAGGAAGTCAAGATGCCACCAGTCACGCTGGTATTCGCCATCCGTGATTGCGTTCAGGCCGACATCACGCTGTCCGGCCACAACCTCGCGAAGCGCTGTTTCCTCGATTGCTCTAAATCCGGCTACATCCATGTCACCAGATTTCCAGGACCGTCGGGCTGCAGCGAGGGCTGGCGGTCGCAGAAGGCTTCCAACATGATCGGCACGGAAAAAGGGGCTGTCCTGAAGAGTCATGCAGTATTCCATTCTAGCTCCGGCGCCCCATCATAGGTATACAATCCGGCGACCGATGCTTTTTGTGCCGCCAACGCATAGACCATGTCGATCGTCGGGGTTCCAATCCCGGCGATGTCACCCATCTCGAGCACCGCGTTGACAATGACATCTAGTTCGACGGGGCGACCCTTTTCATAATCTTGACGCGTAGACGCCTTGAAACCGCTCAACGCGCCGCCCAAGTCGATGCGTTCTTCACTGGTCATTCCGGGCTCCAGACCGAAGTACTGGCCAACTTCGGATGCTTCTTCGAACATGGCCTTCATGACCTTGCGAAGCGCCGGGTCCTTCGCCAGCACATCGTTGGTAGCGCCCGTGATCATGGAGATGGGCGCAAACGGAAGATTGCCCAACAGCTTGATCCAGACTTCCTGCTGGACCCGGCTGGTGATCTCTGCACCGATACCCGCTGCCTTCATGGCGTCGACCAGTCTCTCCGCGCGAGCCGTGATTGTCCCATTCGGCTCGCCCACAATCATCCGGTTCTGGTTGTTGTGACGGATCAAGCCCGGCTCCGGCACGTCGCATGCAATATGTAGAACGCAGCCGAGCAGACGATCTCGACATCCGAATCGTTCCAGTGCACCGGAGCCATCCACCGATCGCAATCTCAGGCCTTCGTGCGGGCCGAAACCATCGAACATCCACCAAGGCACGCCATTCATCGCGACCAATATCGAGGTTTCCGGACCCAGCAGCGGCTTGACGGTCGGCAACGTATCCGGCAAGGATGGCGCCTTGACGGAGACGACCACAACGTCCTGCGGGCCGAAGTCGCCAGCGAATTCGGACGCAGCAACGGAAGCAGTTATCCTGCGGTCATTGAAATCCAGACGAAGCCCCCGATCCTGAATCGCGGCGAGGTGCGGTCCGCGGGCCACGACGGAAACGTCATGACCAGCCTCCGCCATCAGGGTGGCAACGAAACCGCCGATCGAACCGGCGCCGACAACACAGAACCGCATGTCAGGTTCCGTAACTGGAATCGATGGCGTCCACAGTCCGACGCAAGGCCTCAAAGACATCGCGTCCCCCTCCATATTGCGGATCAAACTGCAGGGAAACGCGTGCGCACTGCCGGCGCACTTCCTCTGACAACGGAATCGAGGAACCCGGTAATCCTTCAGCCGCCATCTGGATCTGACAGGCGCGATTGAGCGTCCACAACCGTACCAAAGCCTCGGGAATCGTCTCGCCCCAACTCAACAAGCCGTGATTGCGCAGGATCAGCAACCGTTTGCCGCCAAGGCTGTCGACCAACCGTTCCTTCTCGCCCTCTTCAACGGTTATGCCTTCGAAATCGTGGTAGGCTACCTGATCGTAAATCTGCGCCGAATAGAAGTTGTTCCAATCCAGCCCGCCTTCCTTGCAGGCAACGGCCATCCCTTCCGTGGTATGAGTGTGCATCACGCAATGAGCGTTGGGCACATTCGTGTGGATCGCGCTGTGGATCATGAAGCCGGCCGGATTGACGCCCCAGGCGGTTTTGCCAATCACATTCCCTGACGAGTCAATCTTCACCAGATTGGACGCCGTGACTTCCCGATACATCAGGCCGAACGGATTGATCAGGAAATGTACATCGGGGCCTGGAACCCGCGCAGTAATGTGATTGTAGATCAACTCTATCCAACCGAGATGATCGAAAATCCGGTAGCAGGCCGCAAGTTCTACTCGCAGCAGCCATTCGGTCTCAGGGATATGGGCAGGCCGATTTGCCAGATCATCGTGAGTGAGCGTGCCGTCCATGATCGCCTTCTATTGCACGGTCATGGTCGCGACCGTACACCCCACGGCAAATATCGGGATCGGCGCATAGAACCACAGATTGCCGGTCGCACCTTCAGTCGCGGCCGCGATGCTGATGAAAGTTCGTATCTCGAAGCCGCCATGGCCTGCGTCGCGATAGACTTCCTCATCCGTATAGGCGAGCAGTTCATCCTTCCTGTTGTTGACAAACTTGATCAGGAAATCGCGATCGAACGCCTCGTTGATCGTCCCGCTGTCCGGCGTGCAGGGCCAATGAGAAATTCCGCCGGTGCCAACCAGGGCGACCCGTTCCGGCATGGCGTCGCAGGCCTTGCGCAGCGCCTTCCCGAACGCCCAGACCCGATGCAACGGCGTAAGCGGAGGCTCCTGGCAGTTGATGTTGACCGGGATGACCGGCAGGTCATAGCGCGGCGTCAGAAAGTGGAGCGGGACGGCAATGCCGTGGTCGAACTTCCATTCCTGGGCATAGGCGACGTCACAGTCGTTCATCACCTCGGTGATGAGCCGCCTGGAAATATCTGGCGCGCCCGGGATTCGCGTGCGCCTGATCGCCAGCCACTCTTCGTCCTCAATGGGTCCTTCGTAGAAATCGGCCATGCCGATGCAATAGGCTGGCATGTTATCGAAGAAGAAGTTCGCAAAATGCTCGGCACCGACGACGATCAAGGCTTCCGGATCCTTTTCCTCCATGGCCTCCCGCATCCTGTGGAGGCTGTCATAGAAGACATCACGCTTTTCAGCAACGTCCTCCGCCAAGTGCGCCCGGCCTGTAATGCCAGGCGCATGGCTGCAAACACCTGCAAAAACCAGCGGCATGACCCTATTTCTCCAGCATCGTATACAATCCTTCGCGTACCTTTCCGTATTTGGTAACGCCGTCGCGCATGGCCTGAATATAGTTGGCCCACGGATACCGATGCAGTGCTGCATAATGCATGAGCAACTGCCCGTTTACACCGAGCACGAACAACTTGCCAATGTCCGGCGTGCGAATGGCTTCCAGTTCCTCTTGTGTGAGCTCGTACTCCTTCAACAGCGCCTCCCGATCCGTCCCAAAGCGCTCCCGGACACGCATATCCCGGTTCAACTGGTAGATCAGCTTTTGGACATAATAGAGACTCACGTCACGCAACCCCCAACTGCGGAATTCGATGGTCACCAAAGGCGATGCAAACGTTTTTTGTCTCCATGTAGAAATCGAAGCTGTAATCTCCGCCATCTCGGCCAATGCCGCTCATCTTGGCGCCGCCGAACGGCGATGGCAGATGGCGAATGTTCTGGGAGTTCACCCAGATCATGCCGGCGTCCAGGGCGTGGGCTACACGATGCGCCTTCCCAACATCACGGGTCCACAAGTACCCGGCCAGCCCGTAGCGCACATCATTGCCGATCTGGATAGCCTCGGCCTCGTCTTCAAACGGGATGACGGTGAGAACAGGACCAAAGATCTCTTCCTGGGCAATCCGCATATCGCTCCTGGCGTCGGTGAACAGCGTGGCGTTGATGAAATTTCCCTCGCCGGAGAACGATGCCCGCGATCCGCCGACTGCGACTGTGGCGCCGTCTGATCGCGCAATATCCCGATAGCTCATGACCTTATCGAAATGAACCGGATGGATGAGGGGTCCGATCTCCGTTTCGGGGTCCAGCGGATGGCCCACTCGGATGTTCCGGACGCGCTTCGCCAGCTTCGTCACGAATTCGTCATGAATACTGCGCTGCACCAGCAATCGGCTGGACGACGTACATCGTTCGCCGTTCAGCGAGTAGATCATGAAAATAGCGGCGTCCAGAGCGCGCTCGAGAGCGGCATCCTCAAAGACGATGACCGGATTCTTGCCGCCCAATTCGAAATGCACCCGCTTCAGGCCCAGCGCTCCTTGCGCCATTATCTTTGACCCGGTCGAAGATTCACCGACAAAGGCAATCGCCTTTATGGCCTCATGTTCGGTCAGGGCAACCCCGACATCTTCGCCAAATCCCTGGACGAGATTGTGCAGACCTTCCGGCAATCCGGCTTCCTGGCTGATTTCGGCCAGGATCGTTGCTGTGAGCGGACTCCACTCCGCCGGTTTGTGAACGACCGAGCACCCCGCCGCCAAGGCCGGGGCGATTTTCCAGGTCGACAACATGAAGGGTGTATTCCAGGGCGTGATTACGCCAACCGGCCCGATCGGGATTCGCGTGGTGTAGTTCATGTGTTCTTCGGACGGCAGCGCCAACCCGTCGCCAGCCTCCGGCGCACGATCCGCAAAATAGCGGTAGTTTGCAGCCGATCTCTCGGCTGCAGCTTTCATGAACCGGATCGTCTGTCCGGTATCGATGCATTCCAGCAGCGCGATTTCCTCGCCACGGGCGACGATGAGATCCGCGATCTTGTGGAGAATCTGCTTGCGCGCCTTGCCGCTGGCCTTGCGCCATTCGGGAAAGGCTGCCTCTGCAGCCTTGGACGCCCTGTCGATATCGCGGGCACTGCCTCGCGCAACATCGCACAGTTTGCTGTTGTCGACCGGCGTGATGTTCTCAAAGGTTTGCTCCGATGCGCCAAGACAAGGCGCGCCGCCAATATAGTGCGGCAGGATCCCGTCGCAAATCCGTTTCTGGTATGGCTTGAGCCTTTTCAGATGCTCGTTCAGCATGTCGGTCATTCTGCTGTCTCCGCACGTTCGTCCCGCGCCTTCATGTAATCCCGAATGTTTCCGGTCTTGAAGTTGAGATCTGGATGGATTTCGGAAATCTCGAACGACAGCGCCACCGGTCGATCCCTCATCATCTCCGCCATGTGCTCCCGGAGTGCCGCGAAAAGGTCTTCGCCTGCCTGGCGCAGGACTGTCACATCGCGGCCAGCGCCGACGCGAAATTCCACATGAACGAACCCGTTGTCCGGATGCCCGTCCGCAATACGGTAGCAGTCGCGCGGCAACGCCCGACAGCGTATTCCGGCCAGAGGGAAAATGCCGGTCGCCGCAGCGACATCGGTCAAGGTCTCAAAGAGCGCAGAAAGCTCCAGCGCCGCTTCCAGATTTCGTGAGTATTCGATACGAAAGTGGGGCATCGGCCTACTCGTGGCCGGGAGCGGAAATCCGTTGTTTGACCCGCCCACAGCAAACGCTTAAACATGGCATGCAATATGGATCGATAGTAATCCTGTCAATCAGAGGTTTGGAGCGACATCGACGGCACGGCCTGAAAGAAACGGAGATTGCCCCATGAAACTGTTGAGTTTCCATGCCGATGGCAAGGACAGGTGGGGCGTTGTCGATGGGGCCGGCATCATTGATCTGGGCACCAGACTTCCCCGGTATACCGACCTTCTGGCCCTGCTGCGGGACGATGCGATCGCCGAGGCCGAGGCCGCGGCAGGAGTTGCCGAGACCGATTTCTCGCTGGATGAGATCGCTTTTCGACGTCCAGTCCGGTTTCCGGAAAAGATCCTGTGTATCGGCGTCAACTACGCGAACCGGAACGCGGAATATAACGACGACTCTGACTTGCCGAAATATCCCAGCATTTTCATGCGCACGGCTGGTTCTCTTGTGGCCCATCGACAACCGATCCTTCGGCCGCCTGAATCGGAGCAGATGGACTACGAGGGTGAGATCGCCATCATCGTCGGTAAATCTGGCCGGCGCATTCCTCAGGAACTGGCTGAAAGCCACATTGCTGGCTTGACTTGCCTCAATGAAGGGACGATCCGGGACTGGCTGCGTCACGCCAAGTTCAACGTCACACAAGGCAAGAATTTTGAAAGGACCGGCGGCATTGGTCCCTGGATGGTCACCTCTGACGAATTTCACCGGTACGACGATCTTCGGGTCACGACCCGCGTCAATGGCGAAATTCGGCAAGACGACACCACTGCCAATCTGATGTTTCCGTTTCGCTATCTCGTCAGCTACATCTCGACCTTCACGTCGCTAACACCCGGCGATGTCATTTCCACTGGCACGCCGACCGGCGCCGGCGCACGCTTCGAACCTCCCAAATGGTTGGCACCCGGCGATATTGTGGAAGTCGAAGTATCCGGCATCGGGATGCTGTCGAACACGGTCAAGGACGAATACGTGCAGCCTGAACACCTTGCTGGCTAAGCATTGAAGAACTGGCAAAATTCCCGATTCAGGTATTCTCCAGATGCCATGAGCCGTCTCGGGAATTTCCCGTGGTAGTGATACGGTTCAAGAACCTCCAGGAATCAAAACTTAGTGGCAAGGCGCCGGTCGACAACGGCCCCTTGTCTGGCGAAAGGCGCGACAGATGACCTTCAATGAAAGAACTCTCCCTCCGCGGAGGATGCGATCACCGTGTACTTGGCGCTGGAAGTCGGCGGCACGAGTTGGGTCCTCGCGGTCGGCGATTCAGGCGACGCGTCGAGGATCGACGCCCGCAGCTTCCAACTGACGACTCTGTCAATAGGCCTGCTCAATACTGGCCTGATTCTGTTTAGACTGGCCATGGCCGCACTTGCAAGCGGAGGGAGCATCAGTGTCGCGAGCAGGCCGT
The DNA here is from genome assembly GCA_026709535.1 of Rhodospirillaceae bacterium. Taxonomy (GTDB): domain Bacteria; phylum Pseudomonadota; class Alphaproteobacteria; order Bin65; family Bin65; genus Bin65. The sequence continues at coordinate 39,525 of JAPOST010000169.1, read as the reverse complement.
TTCAGTCCGGGATCAGTCTGTGCCTGATTGAAATCGATATAGACGCCAGCCGTACCGCTCTGCTGCCTTGCGGGCTTCTACCGCCCGCAAGTCTTGTGGTCTGGCTTCATACACTTCCGAGCCAAGGCAGTTGCGCGCTCAATATCAGCGTTGGACATACCGCGCTCCAAGGAATCCCGCACCTTTCCAGCATGCTCATACCCGTTGGCGCTGGCAATGTTGAGCCACATGTGCGCCAAAATCACATCCTTCAGTACGCCTTGGCTCTTGTAGTAGATGTTCCCGAGAAGGCTTTGCGCTCTGGCGTTGCCCTGTACTGCCGCCTTGCGGTACCAGTGGGCGGCTTTGACGTGGTCCTTCGCCACGCCTCTGCCGTATTCGTACATGTTTCCGAGCTTGATCTGCGCTCTGGCGCTGCCCTGTACTGCCGCCTTGCGGTACCAGGAGAAGGCTTTGGCGTGGTCCTTCGGACCGCCTCCGCCGTTGTCGTACATGTTTCCGAGCTTGATCTGCACTCTGGCGTCGCCTTGTTTGGCCGCCGCTTTGTCGTTCCGCAAAGCGTTACGCCAAGCGTTACTTTGCTTGGCAACCTTGTGCTGCCAGTAGGCTGCCTTGGCGTGGTCTACAGGCACGCCTCGGCCCGTCTGGTACATATTTCCGAGGTTAATCTGCGCCCCGACGTCACCTTGTTCTGCGGCCTTGCGGAGCCAGTGGGCGGCCTTGGCGCGGTCCTTTGGCACGCCTACGCCCGTGTAGTACCTGACCCCCAAGCTGAACTGCGCCTCTGCATCGCCTTGCTCGGCCGCCACCCTGCGGATCCGAAAGGTGATGCCCTGTTCTGCAGCCTTGCGCTGCCAGTAGGCTGCCTTGGCCGGGTCCTTCGGCACATCCAGGCCGATATCGTACATCTCTCCGAGGTTAATCTGCGCCGCGACGTTACCCTGTTCTGCGGCCTTGCGGAACCAGTGGACGGCCTTGGCATGATCCTTCAGCATACCTCGGCCATTGGCGTACATGGCCCCGAAGCGAAATTGTGCCCTAGCGTAGTCTTGTTCTGCCGCCTTGCGGTACCAGTGGGCGGCTTTGACGTGGTCCTTCGCCACGCCCGGGCCGTATTCGTACATGATTCCGATATTGTACCACGCCTTGGCGGCGCCCCATTGCACCCTGCGTTTGAGGTCCCCCGTATCCGCCAGAGACCGAACGGCAAGAAGCACCAGCGTAATGGCTACAACGGCCACCATGCCTTTCTTCGTCCTGTTCATTCGTTGCTTCTCTTCAGGGTCCGCGCGAACAATCTGGATTCTCGTCTCTATCCTGCTGAGCAGTGCGGTCGCCTCACTCCTAGTGACTCTGAAACTTTACCCCCGCCGTAAAGGGACCAGAAGGCTCGCGAGTGCGGTGCCGACTTGAGAGAGAGCCGAAGAAGACAGCTCACTGCTACTAGGTGGCTCACTCTTCGCGACTTCAGTGCTACCTATCAACAAAGCCTGAAATTTGGACATATAACTGTGTGATAAAGTGATCAACAGAAACCTTAACAACCTGCATCGGTACGAAACAGACATGCCAGTTGCACCAATATTATCGACAGCAATCGCGCCTTGCGGATCGCCAAATCACGGGTTCTGGCTCACATCCCATTTCACTTTCAGATTCTGGACGCCCCGGAAGGTCAAGGTCGGGAAATAACAGAACTTCTGGTCGGGTTTCAACTGCATATGCGGCAGACGCCGGACGAGTTCCTCCAGAATAACCTTCATCTCCATTCGGGCGAGCGGCGCGCCCATGCAGAAATGCGCGCCATGTCCCAGTCCCAGATGACGCTTCGCGTTGGACCGCGACGGGTCGAATTCCTCCGGGTTTTCGAACATGTCAGGATCGCGATTGCCAGAGCCCATCATGATCAGCACCTTGCCCCCTTTCGGTACCGGTATGCCGCTGATGTCTGTATCCTTCGTGGCAACTCGGCGCCAAGCGAAGATTGAGCTGTCATAACGCAGGATTTCCTCCACAGCATTCGGGATCAGCGACGGATCGGCAACAAGCTGCTGCCATTTCTCCCGGTCTGAAAGCAGCTTCTTGAGCCCGTTGGCCGACGCTTGCGTGGTCGTTTCGTGTCCGGCGAACTGCATCAAGAACATCACGTTTCGGAGATAATTGATGGAAAAACGGCTGGGATCCTCGCGATATACGCGCACCATGTCGCCCAGGTAATTGTCTCCAGGATTCTCCAGCGCCCGATCCACCAGTTCGACCGTAAAGTCCCAGGATCGCCCCATGTCCTTCATGATGGCGATCTGTTCCTCATCGGTCGGGTATCCCCAATTCACGATGGCGCGCTTAGAACCGAATTCCTTGACCATCAAGGCCTTCTCGCTTGGCGCACCAAGAAAAATGAAGATTGCCAACGCCGGAATTTCATACAGCATCTGGCTGACCAGCTCGGCTTCGCCATCGTCAATGATCTGGTCGATGAACCGGGAAACGATTTCGCGCACGCGCGGTTCGACTTCATTGATCCGTTTTGGCGTGAAGGCGTCTCCGAACAGGCGGCGATGGGCCTTGTGCGTATCCGCCTCCTCGTCGACCAGAGATGGCTCGATTCCGATTTCCAGGCTGTCGCGGAGTTCGGCGGCGGCCGGACACAGCGATCGGACCGGATGGCGGGCGACGACGGGCGAGAATGTCTCCGGATCGCGAAAGACGCGAACGCAATCATTATAAGTCATGACAACCCAGCAATCCAATTCCGGGCTATAAAATACCGGTTCTTCCTCACGCACTTCCGCGAAGAAGGCATATGGATCCTGGACATAGTCATCTGAAAACGGCCGAAAGGCTTTACCCGCCCGCGTCACCGGGCAGCCGATGCCGACCGGACCGGAAGTCGCCTCGTCCGGGTCGGACTGGAACATGCCGTAGGATTGCGCGCTGCTCATCAAATTGGAACCACCCCGCTTGCAGGATTCCCAGCTTCTGTCGACATTGTATGGATTGGTGCCTGATGCACAAGTTCGGTTTCTCCTCACAAAAATACTCTTTGCGCGCGGCGTCTCTTTCCTGCGCTCCGTGAAGGCCCTGCTGTCTGATCACTCTGTTGCAATTTCAAGGAGTTAAGCGGTAGTATACCGAAATCAGGAGATTGAATGATGCTGTTGGCGCGGCTTTTGAATAAGTGCGTGTCCGCCGGGCGGCTAATGATTCTGGACGCCGACGGCGTACGTCATATCATCGGACAGCAGCGTGACGGAGCACCGGATGTGATTGTGCGATTGCATGATCGCGCAGCCCAGCGCCGCCTGTTCGTTAATCCCAAACTGGCTTTTGGCGAACTGTATATGGACGGACGCCTGACTGTTGAATTTGGGTCACTCTACAATCTGCTGGATATGCTGTGCGCGTCGGTCGACGAACTTGAAAAGAATACGCTGGTCGGGCAAATCGGCACGGCATATCGCATGCTGACCCGCCGACTGCACCAGTATAATCCGACTTACCGCGCACAGCGTAACGTGGCACACCATTATGATTTGTCCGGTCGGCTGTATGACTTGTTCCTAGACAAGGATCGCCAGTACTCCTGCGCCTATTTCGAGAATGATTCCGACACCATTGAAGATGCCCAGCGCCACAAGAAACGTCATATTGCCGCCAAGTTGCTTCTGGAGCCTGGCCAGAAGGTACTGGATATCGGCTGCGGCTGGGGCGGGCTTGCACTTTATCTGGCACGAGAGGGCAAGGGTGACGTGACTGGCCTGACTCTCTCAACGGAACAGCACGAAGTTGCCACGAGCCGGGCAAAAAAAGCAAAACTGGCAAACCGTGTCCGGTTCAAGCTGCAAGATTACCGGGACGAGGCCAATCTCTATGATCGCATCGTTTCCGTGGGCATGTTCGAGCATGTCGGCGTGAACCACTACCGCGAATTTTTCCGGAAAATGAGCGCTTTGCTGAAAGAAAACGGGGTCGCACTGTTACACACTATCGGTCGCGCAGGTCCGCCAGCGGCACCCAACCCGTGGTTAAACAAATATATTTTCCCTGGAGGTTACACCCCAGCGCTGTCCGAAATCATGACCGCGATCGAGAAGGAAAAACTTTGGGTGACAGATGTAGAAGTTCTCCGCCTGCACTACGCACGAACATTGCGCGCCTGGTACGAGCGTTTCATGACAAACCGTGACGAAATCCGCGCGCTTTATGACGAGCGCTTTTGCCGAATGTGGGAGTTCTACTTGATAGGCTGCGAACTCGCCTTTCGACGCCTGGACCAGGTTGTGTTCCAGATCCAGATCACCCGGAGTCGGGATATCGTTCCGTTGACGCGGAATTATATCGAACTTTGGGAAACCAGGTATCGCAGCAAGAAAGAAAAATCAAGACAGCCATCGTAAGCTCTGTCAGGATTCGGCGCTCACTCGGCAGCGGTTCGTGTCGCGTGCCATAACCTGACATGTTTCATCGCGGCCTCGACCTGACGCTTCGATGCCTCGGCGATTTCGGTAATCGGTAGACGCGCCTCCGACGAAGCCAAACCCATCTGGCTTGCGGCGTACTTCACTGGTCCGGGGTTGGATTCGCAGAATAGGGCGCTGTGTAACGGCATCAGCAACTCGTTGATTTGTCCTGCTTTCTGAAGATTGCCGGCGCGCCATGCCTTATGCATGTCGGACAGTAGTCTCGGCGCGACGTTGGCGGTCACTGATATGCATCCGTCGCCAGATTGCGCGAGCAAGGCTAGCGTCGTAGCATCTTCTCCGGACAAGATGGAGAAGTCCGGCCCACAGGTCAGTCGTGTTTGCATCGGACGGTCCAAGGCCGCCGTTGCATCCTTGACGCCGACGATGTTCGACAACTTGGCCAACTGCGCCATTGTTTCCACAGTCATATCTACGACAGACCGACCTGGAATATTGTAGATGATGATTGGCAAATCAGTGGCGTCATGGATTGCCGTGTAATGCGCGATCATCCCCGCTTGGGTTGGCTTGTTGTAATAGGGAACAACGCTCAGTTGCGCGTCAGCGCCAGCTGCCTTGGCGTGCTTCGCAAACTCTACCGCCTCACGCGTGCAATTGGAGCCCGTGCCAGCGATTACCGGCACCCTTCCGGCCGTCTGTTTCACGCACAACTCCACAACTTTCATGTGTTCTTCATGGCTGAGTGTCGGCGATTCGCCCGTCGTGCCGGCCGGAACCAAACCTTCCGAACCTTCGTTGATCTGCCATTCGACAAACTTGCAGAAGTTATCTTCGTCCACGGCTCCGTCGCTGAAAGGCGTGATCAGGGCAACCATCGAACCTTTAAACATCGCAATATCTCCACGATTTGCGGTCACTTGTCTTTCCCGGTTAACGTATACTGACGGCATCTCGCCATCAAGAAGACGCCTGTAAAGGATTTCACGGTCCATATGTAATGAAGCACCGATTTTTTCGATATCCGCGACTTTACTCCGTTCTGGTAGCGGCTAGCCGGGTGATAGTGGTTTCGGCGTGTGTCGCACCTGCCAGTGCTCAGAAAACATCTGCCACAGTGAAAATCGACCTGCCCAAGCAGGCCTTGGTTGCTGTTCAGGATCAGGAGTTTCGTATGGCGCGTATGGCGATTGGACTGGTTACCGACCCTTTTCAGCGCGATGCGTTACTCTTTCGGCTATATCGACGAACAGGCAACAATGCTTCAGCAGAAGAGATCATACGGTTTATCGAGAAGCATCCGGATTGGCCGCTTCAGATCACCTTGCGCCAGCGGGCTGAAGGAGCCCATTTGGGACGGATTACCGACAAGCGCCTGATTGACTGGCTCACGAAGAACCCTCCGACTACCCGCTTGGGCTGCAACCGGCTAATAGAGCGGCTGGAGAAACGAAATAACCGGTCAGCGGACGACGCAATTGCGCGCTGCTGGAAATCAATATCGATGTCTGCTGACGGCGAAACCCGATTCCTCAAGCGGTACGGCAAAAAACTGTCAGCTCAAGAAAAGGCTTCCCGCGTCCTGGTTCACCTTTCCAAACGCCAGTATCGCCGAGCCAAAGGCCTGCTGGCGCAGATTGAGATACCTGAAAAGCTTGCCGCTCCCTTGGAAATTCGTATCGACCTGCAGCGCCAGCCAAGCAAGACGACAGTGGGCAAGCTGATCAAAATCCTGCCTAAACTATCCCCCGAAACCAAAGCCGATGAAGCGTTTATTCTTGATCTGGTTCGATGGAATCGACGCCGCCGCAATGTAGCCGCGACGATCAGATCTCTGTCAATTGCACCAAGTCCGGTGACCCAATCAACCCGACTTTGGTGGCAAGAACGATCCGCGGTAGCCCGCCAGCTGATGAACGGCGGTCGACATCTGCAGGCTTATACTGTTGCTGCCGATCACCGACAGGCGCCAGGAGATCAATTTGCCAGCGCTGAAAGCCTTGCCGGATGGATCGCCCTGCGGAAACGGCACAAGGCCGATAGAGCGGTGATCCATTTCCAAGCCATCCTCGACAAAGCCGCTCGTCATGACGTGAAGGCCATGGCCGCGTTCTGGCTTGGGGAAGTGTCCCGCGCCCGAAAACAACGAGACAAGGCTGCGGCGTGGTACAGAGCGGCTGCTCCAGTTTCTTTTAGCCTGTACGGTCAGATGTCATTAGTGCGTCTGAAAACGAACGCTTTACGTCTGCCGGAAGACACAGTCGTTCCAGAAGACCTTCGCGACGCTTTCGATAGGGAACCAGCTGCTCAGCTTGCCAGGTTCTACGCCAACAAGGAAGACATAGCGCAAAGCCGCCTGATGCTGTGGTGGTTGTTCAAAAGAACATCGCGGGCGACCGAAGCCATGCCCGCCACCTTGGCCTCGACAAGGGCTGGATATCGGTTGGCGATGATCGCTGACATTGCTGGACAACTGGGCCAGCAGGACATTGCCCTACAGGCGGCACGAGCCGCCTTGATTTTTGGGATACGGCGCTGGGTTCTGGCCTATCCGGTTCCGAAATTGCCGCCAACCTTGCCCGTGGAGGCTGCGTTGGTGCTCGCGATTATTCGACAGGAAAGCGAATTCCGGGTTGATGCCCGCAGCACATCCAATGCACAGGGGGTGATGCAGCTGCTGCCTTCAACGGCCCGGTCGATGGCCAGACGACTCAAGTTGAAATGGGACCCGGCAAAGTTGACGGAGGACGGCGATTACAATACCCGACTCGGCGCGGCTTACCTTTCATCACTGCTGAGGAAATACAATCGGTCATACCTGTTGGCTTCGGCCGCGTATAATGCAGGACCAAGTCGCGTCGACCGTTGGATCAAGCGCTATGGCCAGCCTGATCGTGACGTAAACCCTGTTGACTGGATCGAGCAGATTCCGTTTGGCGAAACCCGCAACTACGTTCGCCGTATCCTGTCCAATGTATTGGTATATAGAACGCTCCTTGGGGGCGGAAAACTGGCGTCAACGCTCACCAGAACATGGCGTCCGCCAGCCGACAAGAAGCGATGTAAAGTTACTGGAAATTGCAAAAAAAACAGATAACTCAGTAACTTGTCCTGGACCCGCTCCAGAATGCGGGAGCGTGGTATTGCTTGGATAAGCCACCTCGGCTATCCAGAGAAAGTTCCTAATTTTCTCGCTTTTCCGACACGCTGGCAGTACTGGACGGCGAAGGTGACTTCACGGCAGTCTGCGGTTGAGATGGCACCGTCTTGACTGGCTGTTGCGAAGTCGGCGTCTGCTGAACTGCCGTTTGAGACACGGACTTCCGCGGTGCCAACTGGCTGGTCGACCGGCGCTGGCATCTTCCTTCAAACTCAGCGCCACTTTCAACCGAGAGCGTGTCGTGCAGAATATCGCCAATGACATGGGCAGACCTGCTCATGATAATGGATTTTGCGCTCATCTCGCCTTCAAATTTACCAGACAGGTTAACTTCTTCGGCGAGGACCTTGCCCTTTATTTTGCCGCTCTCCCCGATAGTCAACTGCCGAGCCTGGATATCGCCGACAACGGACCCGTCGACCTGTAAATCGCCTTCTGACTTGATATTCCCGGTGACATAAAGTCCTTCACCAATAATTGAAATCATGGTGGTCGCTTGATGTTGTTGTGATTTAGTTGGCACCCTTGCATCGGCTGAGACATGAGCCGTTTCGACAGGGCGTTGCGGCACGGCAAACGCCAGCTCAGAATTATCTTTTGGCTTATTATCTCTCGAAAACATAGGCACCTGCCATGACAAACTTTCTGTATTTCCGCTGTCGGCCGTCAAGAACCACTATATATGGACGTATGGCGTTGAGGAGAATCATGCCAGCAAACTCCTGCCGTGTACAGGCAAACTTCTTACCGTTTTCACCCACTTCTTGCACACATCCGCAATCTGTTTCCTTGGAACGACGTTAACTTGCCTTGGGAAGCTGCCCTGCTCGGCGACATGGAACCAACCATTCAAGGTTGACTTCGGGAAGTTCACGGAAAACCTGAACACAGCCCAGACAGTCATAATTGCTGCCGCCTGCATTTTCGTCAAAAACCGAAAATAACCCGCGGCATCACCAGCACGGCAGCGTAACCCCAGCTTAGGGGAATTATCACGAATGAACAAGCCGATCCCGATCTGCTGATGCATAACACTATCTTCCGGCAGCTTTCATGAACCAGTCTCAGCGCCCATCACTTACCATTCTGTTCAATTGCCATCAACCGGTTTTTCACTTCATATATTCAAACACCAAAGATCTGCCAATTTTCCTGTCCAACAGCATGGCGAACTTTTCCGGGCACACTTCATAAAGCCGCGGAATCGCCAGTCGCACGGCGCCATCGTCGCGCTGACGATCAGTAAAGAAATATCGCGAATCATGTCTCGCTGTCCGAAATCTGGTGGTGTGTAAAGTCTGATGCGAACCCCGCTCTGCAAATAACCGGAAAAACACTGCCAGAATGCGCTATTTTTCTATGGTCAGGCGGCGCACGATAGCGGAACCTGCCATCCCTGACGGACTGCGACCCAGATACGCTTGCCGACGAGTGAAGGGGAAGGATGAGACGGTGTCATGAAATCCTGAAATCAGCGTTTTACGCGCAAGCACGATACAAGAAGAATGGGGCGAGTGATGGGATTTGAACCCACGGCCTCCTGGACCACAACCAGGCGCTCTAACCAACTGAGCTACACCCGCCACAAACCGCTGGCCCGATCTGCTTAGGGCTTGCAACGGAATTCCATTCGGGTCTTAGAGATCGTCGTAGCGCTCCAACCCGGAAACCAAGTTTCATACGCTTTGCCATACACTAGTTCAAGCGACCTCACCACATAGTAACAGGTCACTTTGATACGCGGAAGTTGGCCATCGTCTCTGTTGTCGCTGATTGCCCAGGGGTCATGCACTGAGCGATCGCGCGGCCCGCCACGATCTACGCCTTTTGTGCAAGTTCAGCCAGAGTTCAGGCGTCGTCCCGAAATACCGCTCGGCAGCCGCAGCGCCGTGTCCGCGCTCACGCCCCCACTGGCCGTTCAGGATCACCGTCATCACCCGGTTCATGACACTCCTCCCTTGGCAAGACCCGGCGATATCGGACAGATCGTCTGATAACGCAACAGAGGATCCTGGTGACCCGAGTGCCAACAGGAAGAGGCCTTCGCCCGGCCGTCAGACTGTCCGATGAACGGTGCGCCCCCAAATATCTTCATGGAGATAGTGGATCGGTCCGACATCTCGTCCCGGTCAGGACGGATGAACCCAGGCTTTCATTCGGCGGATTGCTTCGTCCAGCGTTGCGTCTTCCTTGCAGAAAGAGAAGCGAACGAAATGTCGGGGCGGATTATCCTGATAAAAGGCGCTGACCGGTACCGCGGTGACACCAGCATCAATCGTAAGCGTCCGGCAAAAATCCACATCGTCACCGTTGAAACCGATAGACCGGATATCCACCGTAATAAAATAAGTGCCATGACAATCGATGACGTCGAAGCCGATCTCCTTGAGACCCCTTTGCATGCGATCCCGGCTGCGCTGCATGTCATCCGCAAGCCCCCTGAAGTAGCGATCATCCTTTCCAAGACCGTAGGCCGTGGCGCGCTGCAGGTTCGGCGGCGTGGTGAATGTTAGATACTGATGCGTCTTGGCAATCGGCGTCAGCAAGTTCGGAGCGGCGGTGATGTAGCCGACCTTCCAGCCGGTCAGCGAAAATGTCTTGCCCGAACTGCCGATCCGGACAGTCCGTTCGCGCATGCCAGGCAAATTCATCATGCTGACGTGTTTCCTGCCATCAAAGACCAAGTGTTCATACACCTCATCCGACACGCAATAGGCGTCGTGCTCCAGGCAGAGGTCGGCAATGGCCTGCAGTTCATCCCGAGTGAAGACCTTGGACGCCGGGTTCATCGGTGTGTTGATCAAGATCATCTTGGTCTTGTCTGAAAACGCCGTCTTCAGGGCGGCGCCGGGCAGAGACCAGTCCGGTGGTTCGATGCGCACCAGCTTCGGCACGGCGCCGGCGCGCCTGATGATCGGCAAATAGCAGTCGTAGAGTGGCTCGATCAGGATGACCTCGTCTCCGGGCTCGATCAGGCCGAAATGCGCGGCGGCAAGTGCCTCCGTCGCGCCGCTGGTGACCAGCGTTTCCCTTTGCCATTCGATGTCCAGACCATGAAAGCGCTTGTTGTGTTGTGCAACCGCCTGCCGCAACTCCGGCACACCGAACATCGGTGGATATTGGTTGGGGCTGTCGTCCAGGGCGGCATGCGCTACGGCGCGAACGTCATCTGGCCCGTTTCCGTCAGGAAAACCCTGGCCAAGGTTGACCGATCCGTGTTCGTTGGCCAGCGAGGACATTACCTCGAACACCGTTGTGCCGTAGCCGGACAAAATGGAATTAGCTGGTTTCATAGCGATGTGTTTGCCTGCAATCAGGCTCCATGATCAAGCCTCGGTGTTGTCCCGTCCGGTGTCAGGGCGAAGCGTGGCAGCCTGTGGACAGTTCAGCTGATCGGCCAGGTCCTCTAGGTTTTCGGCCGCCAGATCGGCGCCATCCCACGCTTCCTGATCCGTGATCTGTCCAACATCGGCATATTCGGTTCGGCGAACCACGAAAATGGTCTTGAACCCGACGCTGGCTGCAGCTTTCAGATCGTCGTTGTGCGCCGCCACGAGGGCGAGCGACGAGGGCTCCAATCCCATCATGTCGGCCGCCGACACGTAGGCGGCGGGCATGGGCTTGTAGGCGCGCGCGACATCGCCCCCGAGGATAGCCTCCCAAGAGAGACCCGCCCGACGCGCCATGTTCATGATCAGCGCCACGTTACCGTTCGACAGCGCCGCCAAAGGATATCTGGCCCTCAGCCGCGTCATGCCCGCGACGACATCAGGCCAGGGATCCAACCGGTGCCAGGCATGGTTCAAATGGTCGACCTCACTTTCCGTCAACGTATCAATGCTAAAATCATCCAGGACTTTGAGCAGGTTTTCGCGATGCAGAACATCCAGCTTCACGAAGTCGCGCGAACCTGCTCGCACTCGTTCCATCGCCGGTTGATAGTATCCCCGCCAAACCAGCGCGAAGGCATTCCAATCCCGGTCGTATCCCTTCTCCTCGCCCAGGAAACGCAAGGCTTCCGCCGCAATACTGTGCCGCCAGTCCACGAGCGTTCCGAACACGTCGAACGTCAGAGCCTCAAGGCCTTCCATTATTATCTACCCTTTTCCTGCCATTCGGTTTATCGCACTCGGGCATCTCCTTGACCTGCCAATCGAGTTCTGACCGATGATTGCCCCCCGTCTTGCCGACCGCATGGCTCAACTCGGCACAGAATCCGCGTTCGAGGTACTGGCGCGGGCTACAGCCCTTGCGGCTCAGGGCAGGGACATCATCAACCTCGGCATCGGGCAGCCAGATTTCAAGACGCCGGACCACATCGTCGAAGCGGCACAGAAGGCGCTCGCCGACGGACACCACGGCTATACGCCAGCTGCTGGTCTTCCCGCTCTGCGCGAAGCCGTTGCCGCGGATATCGCGCGTCATCGGCGCATCGAAGTAAGCCCCGGTCAGATCCTCGTCATGCCTGGCGGAAAACCTACCATTTTCTTTGCAGCGTTGATGCTCGGCCAGCCAGGTGCCGAGATCATGTACCCGAACCCGGGCTTTCCGATCTACGAATCAGTCATCCGGTTTTCCGGCGCGACGCCTGTCCCGATACCGCTGACAGAAGAAACAGGATTTGCATTCAAGGCGGAGTCTGTCCTGGAGCAGATCACAGATCGAACGCGCTTGATCATCCTCAATTCCCCCGCCAATCCAACCGGCGGCGTGATCCCGACAGCCGAGATAGACGCTTTGGCTCAAGGTCTTGATCGGTTTCCACTCGTGGCGGTGATGAGCGATGAAATCTACTCGCGACTGTTGTTTGACGGCGTCGCGCACACTAGCCTTCTCGCCCGTGAAAATCTGCGCGATCGCCTGATTGTGCTTGATGGCTGGTCAAAGACCTACGCCATGACGGGGTGGCGCTTGGGCTACAGCGTGTGGCCGCCAGCGTGGGTGGATGCCGCAGAGCGCCTCGCGATCAACACCCATTCTTGCGTCAATGCGAGTGCTCAGTTTGCCGGCATTGCAGCGCTGGAAGGCCCACAGGACATCGTCGAGACGATGCGCACGGCATTCGAACGTCGGCGCACCCTAATGGCAGATATGCTCAACGCGATCCCGGGGATTCACTGCCAGGTGCCGGCCGGCGCCTTCTACGCCTTTCCGAATATCCAGGGGACTGGCAAGAGCGCCCGGACTCTCCAGCACGGTCTCCTGGAAGAGGCTGGCGTCGCCGTGATTGCCGGGACGAGCTTTGGATCGTATGGAGAAGGCTTCCTGCGTTTCTCCTGCGCCAACAGCGCAAGAAATATCGAGACTGCCTTGACTCGTATGGCTGGTTGGCTGTCAGCTTGAATGCCCAAATTTTGTACGTGCTGCCTGTTTATTCGGCAAAACTGGACAATCGTTTTGCTGATGATGGGCGAGGACTCCGCAGGAACCTCTCCTGCTCTGCAATGATCGAGTTTGCAATCCAGATTGGCATGGAACTTGCTTGCATAGAGACTGATGCTGACGATTTTTCAAGTCGGCAGGATTTTCGGGCCGTGCCGATCCTCGGCCGGCGCCACCCAACCCAAACTGCGCTGGACCTGCCATGAAGAAGATCGAAGCGATCATCAAGCCCTTCAAACTGGATGAGGTTAAGGAATCTCTCAGCGACCTCGGTATCCAGGGTCTGACGGTTATCGAAGCCAAGGGCTTTGGCCGCCAGAAGGGTCATACCGAGCTCTACCGCGGCGCTGAATATGTCGTGGATTTTCTTCCCAAGGTGAAGATCGAAGTCGTCCTGGATGACGAGATGGTGGAACGTGCCGTTGAAGCCATCCAGCAGGCCGCCCAGACCGGTCGCATCGGCGATGGCAAGATATTCATCAGCCCAATCGAGGATGCCATTCGAATCCGGACAAGCGAGCGCGGCAACGAGGCCGTTTAGAAACATCGACTTCGATTGTGAAGCCGTTCTCCACCCGTTCAACCGTACTATCTCGAACACCTGATTAGACAGGAGTAGCCATGTCAGACGTGAAATCCGTAATGGACAAGATGCGCAGCGAAGACGTTCAGTTCGTCGACCTGCGGTTTACCGATCCGCGGGGCAAGTGGCAACATACAGCCCAGGCCGTGCACACGATCGATGAAGACACCTTTGAAGACGGCATCATGTTCGATGGCTCATCAATCGCCGGTTGGAAGGTGATCAACGAGTCCGACATGGTGCTGATGCCGGATCCGGCGACGGCCGTCATGGATCCGTTTACCGCCCAGTCAACGATGATCCTGTTCTGCGATGTGCTCGAGCCGTCCTCCGGTCAGCCATACAGTCGCGACCCGCGCTCGACCGCCAAGAAGGCTATCAGTTACATGGACGAGGCAGGAATCGCTGATACAGCCTTTTTCGGGCCAGAAGCAGAATTCTTTGTCTTCGACGACGTTCGGTTCAGCGCCGACATGAATCACACATTCTTCCAGATCGACTCGGAAGAAGGCCCGTATAATTCGGGAACGGAATACGAAGACGGCAACCTCGGCCATCGCCCTGGCATCAAGGGAGGCTACTTCCCGGTTCCACCGATCGACAGCGGTACCGACATGCGCGCCGAAATGCTGACCATGATCCAGCAGATGGGGGTAGAAACCGAGAAGCATCATCACGAGGTGGCGCCGTCACAGCACGAACTCGGCATCAAGTTCGGTCCTCTCGTCACCATGGCGGACGCGATGCAGATCTACAAGTACTGTGTCCATATGATCGCCCATAAGTGGGGAAAATCGGCCACATTCATGCCGAAACCAATCGTGGGCGACAACGGTTCGGGCATGCATGTCCATCAGTCCTTGTGGAATGACGACAAGCCGTTATTTGCTGGCAACCAGTATGCCGATCTGTCCGAGACCTGCTTGCATTATATCGGCGGGATCATGAAACATGCGAAGGCGATCAATGCCTTCTCGAATGCCTCGACGAACAGCTACAAGCGGCTCATCCCAGGCTTCGAGGCACCTGTTCTTCTCGCCTACTCGGCTCGGAACCGTTCTGCATCCTGCCGCATTCCTTATGTGGCGGCGCCGAATGGCAAAAGGGTCGAGATCAGGTTTCCAGACGCCTCAGGCAATCCTTACTTCACCTTCACTGCCATGTTGATGGCCGGTCTGGACGGCATCCAGAACAAGATCCATCCAGGTGATCCCACGGACAAGGACCTTTATGATCTTCCTCCAGAAGAGTTGAAGGATATCCCGACGGTATGCGGCTCCCTGCGTGAAGCATTGGAGAGCCTGGATGTCGATCGGGACTTCCTGAAAAAGGGCGATGTGTTCAACGACGATCTTATCGACGGTTACATCGACCTTAAAATGGAAGAAGTCTACTACCTTGAACATACCACCCATCCAGTCGAGTTCGACATGTATTACAGCGTCTGAGAATCCTTGACACCAGTCAAAGGTCGGCTTTTGGTCCCGGCATGTACTCAAATCTGAGGTAGGCATAGGCTCTTCGCCAAACTGCGGCAGCGAGCGGGCTCAAGCGTCATGACGCTTGAGCCGTTTGCATCGCAGATACGGCCAGCATGAGGCCGTTTCCAAGGACGTGACGCAACGTTAGGCCAACTGCAAACTGGATAAGAGCACCAACATCTGAAAAATGAACCTCTTAAAATGCTGCGCGACCAGACATCCAACGTATCCGCGATATTGGTGTTGATATCCATCCGGCGAGTTTGAACATGGGACTGAAATTTTCCAAACCAGTCCATTGCGCATGAACTAATGGCACGGCCTGAAGAGAGCATGAGGGCAATTCAGGCCGAATAGAAAGCGCTGGATCGGTTCCAGATAGAACCGGAACGAAAGCCTCAAGCGAGAATTGGACTTCGTGTTTGCCATGTAGGCAGTTGTCTGTCTGGCTCCGGCGGTCCCGAAGTTCGCTTGCCGATTCCAAGAAACGCTTGACACAAAAGCGCATTCGTCGGCTAGCCTTCGGGGTATATTCGGGGTTTCCTAGTTGATCGACCCGGCAGAACCGGCGCACCATGGCAGAACCAGACAGCTGGCTGACGTGTCAGCGTGCAGCGCATCGTGGCGCCAAAAGCTGTTCTTCATCAATCCCGATCATGCTGATCTGCGCCACGAATGCCCCCTTTCCTCTCAGGGCGTCGACCATACTGCTAATCTGGTGCATCGCGAGACCGGCGGCTTTCAAGGGTGACAACCCAGACCTCTTGAAGTACGGTTTGGTTGGCGCTCAATTTTCTTGAGTTGCCCGTTGGCAACGTGCTGTCGGCTCAAGAGCCGCTCCTCGGAGTGGCCCTTGATTTTTGCTGGGGGTGCAAGTGAGAACGCGGGCCTGTGTCGATGGCTTCGACCTGTACCATGGAGCCGTCAAGGGAATTTTGTTCAAATGGCTCGACTCGGTTCATCTGAGCAGGCTGCCATTTTCCCCGGGAGATGCGATCGTCAAGCTGCTCTGCCTCACTGTCCGCATGATCCTGGTGCACCGGCCTATCAGCAGACTTCCCTGAGCGCGGCGGACGGAGCAAGAGACGTCGCAAACCGTCGGTGCCAATAGCGGATGAGCTTGTGGCCGAATTCCACGCGATGCAAGAAAGGGCTCCGACGTCAGTCTCGCGATACATTTCTTCAACGATGCCTGGAACGAGTTGTACGATGCGGTCACTGCGATATCGAACGATACCGATCTCGTGACGCCTATTCGGATGGCAACCGCACAGCGGCGCAAACCCGTGTTCATCGTGTGCCCAGGGCACTGGCAGGTTGCGCCGAAGCTGAGCCAGACGGCGCAGCTTCTGAATGTGCTGCTTGGCACTGCGATCTCCAAGCCGGCGGGATGGTGATTCGTCAAAACGAAGCGAGAATCAATCAAGCGCGCCTGAAGTTCAGGGAATTGAATTTCAGATGGTTGAGCGAGTGGCGAGAATATGTTCCGCAGAAGATTGACAGCGCGTCATGGGGTGGAATTTCGGGGATCGGGGTCGCCAATTTTACAAATTTCCGGACGTTGGGTACTTGGACAGGTGACGATATCGGCGTCGTTGAAGAGAACAAGGTGGAAAAGAACAACTTTAGCCGCGTGCTTCAACGCTTTCTGGACCCGAGATTGTCGTCGCGTGACAGACATCCGGGACTCGACGATTTTCGGGATGGACTTCGCGAAGACAAGACTGTCGCCACTACCGAAATGTTCCTGGATTTGACCGACTTCACGAATGACGAACGTCTGAAGGCGCGCTTGATAGCCGCGAGTCTGCCGCCTAGTTTCCTCCTTGCTGAAGCAATTCGGAAACAGAAAGCCATGACCATACGCTACGGTTTCGTCGACATGATCGGCAAAACCCCTCTGATCAGGTTGAAACGCCCGTCTGATCAGACAGGCTGTGCCATTCTGGGCAAGGCCGAGTTCATGAACCCTGGCCAGTCGGTAAAGGATCGCGCTGCCTTGGCGATTATCGAAGATGCGGAACAAAGCGGGGCATTGCGCCCTGGCGGTGTCATCGTGGAAGGCACTGCCGGAAACACGGGGATCGGTCTTGCGCTAGTAGCCAACACCCGCGGCTATCAAACTGTCATCATCATTCCGGAAACCCAATCTCAGGAAAAGAAGGATATGCTTCGGCTGTGCGGTGCCGAACTGATTGAGGTGCCGGCAGTCCCTTATCGAGACCCGAACAACTATGTAAAGCTGTCCGGGCGCAAAGCTCAGGAACTGGCCAGGACCGAACCCAACGGGGCGATCTGGGCCAACCAGTTTGACAACGTTGCCAACCGGAATGGCCATTATCGGACCACCGGACCGGAAATCTGGGAACAGACGGATGGAAAGGTCGATGGTTTCATTTGCGCCGTCGGGTCGGGCGGTACCCTTGCCGGCGTCGCCATGGCGCTCCGCGAGCGCAACAGGAATATCCAGATCGGCTTGGCAGATCCGATGGGCGCTGCCCTGTTTCATTACTACAAGCACGGTGAACTCAAGGCCGAAGGATCATCAATTACCGAAGGCATCGGACAAGGCAGGATCACCGCCAACCTGAAGGGGCTGGAGATTGACCATCCTTTCCAGATTCCGGATGAAGAAGCTCTGGTTCATGCCTTCGACCTTCTGGAACAGGAGGGCCTGTGCCTAGGCGGCAGCAGCGGCGTCAACGTTGCCGGGGCGGTTCGCCTCGCCAGGGAAATGGGTCCAGGCCACACGATCGTGACGATCCTGTGCGACTACGGCAACCGTTATCAGAGCAAGATGTTCAATCCGGCATTCCTGCGTGAAAAGGGCCTGCCTACCCCCAGATGGCTGGATTGACGCCCAAGTGACCGCCAGGAGACAGAAATGACCTATTCCGATCCCTCCGTCCTGGTTTCCACCGACTGGCTGGCCGACAACTTGCAGGCGCCAGACATGCGCGTTGTCGACGCATCCTGGTATCTGCCGGCGATGAACCGGAACCCGAGGATGGAATACGCCAAGGCCCATATTCCCGGCGCCGTCTATTTCGATATCGACGAAATCGCGGATAAAGACTCGCCCTATCCGCATGCCCTGCCCCGTCCGGAACAGTTCTCCATGCAAGTCCGCAAGCTGGGATTGGGAGATGGCAACCTGATCATTGTTTACGATGGAGCCGGTATCTTCAGCGCACCCCGAGTCTGGTGGATGTTCCGCTATTTCGGACACCGTGATGTGGCGGTGCTGGACGGTGGAATGCCGAAATGGCTGAAAGAAGGTCGGTCTACCGAATCGCTGGAGCCGATGCCGCAGGAACGCAATTTCACTCCGCAGGTCGATAACACCCTAGCCCGCAACCTTCGGCAAATGAAACAGATCGTCGAGAGAGGTGACCGCCAGATCGTTGATGCCCGGTCTCACGACCGATTCACCGGAAAAGCAACGGAACCGCGCCCGGACCTGCCTTCCGGACACATTCCAGGCAGCGTAAACCTGCCGTTCCAGAACCTGCAGGATCCCGAAACCGGAACCATGCTGCCAGCGGACAGTCTGCGTGCTGCGTTCGAATCTGTTGGTATCGACCTGCAGAAGCCGGTCATCACGACCTGCGGATCCGGCATTTCCGCCTGTACACTGGCCTTGGGATTGAATCTCTTGGGCCACAAGGATATCAGCGTTTACGATGGCTCGTGGAGCGAGTGGGCGGCGCAGAAGAACGCAGCCGTCGCGACAGGTCCGTAGATGTCCTTGGAGGCCCGGCCCTGATCCACATTCGCCCCTACGCCGAAACCGATTTCACGGCCGTCGACGCGCTGTGGCGAAGAACCGGAAACTATCGACCCTGGAACGACTCGGCCAAGGATATCGCTCGCTGTCTGAAAACCCCGACATCAGCCCTGCTCGTGGCTACAGGGGACGGCGTCGTGGTCGGCACGGTGATGGTCGGCCACGACGGTCACCGGGGATGGGTCTACTACCTTTCGGTCGACCCGGATCACCAGCGTCGCGGTCTGGGTCGACGCCTCATGACCCGCGCCGAGAATTGGCTTCGTGAAGCAGGCGCACCAAAGGTCCAGTTGATGACGCGGGCGGATAATACGCCCGTACTCGCGTTCTATGACGCGTTGGATTATGTTGACGCAAGGGTAACGACTCTCGAGAAATGGTTCGACGCATCGGCGGCTGACTTGAAACAGGCAGCGTACCATCGGACGCTCGACGTGACCATCACCCATCTGGAGATGACGGGCCGGCCACGACGCCTGTCATTTGCCAAGCCGCGCAGATCAGCCCTGCTGCGCCTCTCCTCTCCGCGCGTGAAATTCTACCGCTACCTCTACAACTCCGTTGGAGAGGATTGGCTATGGTACGAGCGGCGAATCATGAAGGATGACGCGCTTGAGGCCATCATCAGCGATGACTGCGTGGAAATCTATGTGCTATACATGAATGGCGCGCCTGCCGGTTATGCCGAACTGGATCGCCGTTTGGGTAATGATATCGAACTCGCGTATTTCGGCCTCATGCCGCATGCAATCGGACGCGGAGCGGGTGTCTGGCTCCTTCACGAAATCATCCATATCGCCTGGTCCTGCGAACCGGACAGGCTCTGGTTGCATACCTGCTCCCTGGATCATCCACGCGCCCTGCCGATGTATCAGCGCGCCGGCTTCCGTCCGTACAAGCAGGAAGCCATGACAATCGCCGATCCGCGCAGCAACCGCCTTTTCCATCGAGCAACTGATCGCCCCTGAACGACAACGATTGCGGTCGACGATCGCACGTTGAAAAGATCCTCGCTGCTCTGCACGATCAGGCGCTCCACCGTTCCGGTTGGCCAGCCTTGCCGCCACAGACGCTTTTTCGCCTTCAACATGCCGAACCAAAACACCGGCCGCGACAGCAGGCGCGTCGCCGCCCCCGGCGCCCATGAAGCTGAACGCCTCGCCTCTCGCACGGGACAATGATACCAGGAGCTGCGGACGATGCCGTCAGGAAGTTCCACGACGATGTCTGACGGACACCGGTTCATTCGATTGCAAAAGAACGGTTTCTGCTGCAGTTTCCACAGCATGGAGGAAAGACCGCGCCGATGATCGCGGGTTGAAAAGCAGAAACCGGTTGTCTCGCTCGCGCAGAATGATTACGGACAAATGCTCCATGACCGTCCGGCTGACAGCCCCCGCCGGAAAGGCGGCGTCGTCCAGGTCGAGCATGCACAGCCGCTCAAGGACAGGGCATACGTCTGCACCCTCGAGCGCCAGCAATACCCAACTGTCTGACTGGTCCGTGACATAGGCAGCCGTCTTCATCGCAGCAGCGACTTGATCGGCGGCCCTGTCCGGGTCATCTGCGCGAAACAGGATGAGTATCTGATCTGGCTGCAGACCCAGAAGCCGCGTGGCTCCGTCCGTCGATATGGAGGATTGTCCGGTTGCAGGTCGCGGCACGTCGAAGCTGTCCACCAAGGCCTCGTCTTCGCCCAGTGGCGCGGCGACGGAACACAGGTTGTAGTCGCCTACCTCGGTCAGAAGGACATCGCCGATGGTTCGGGCATAGCCGGCCAGCGGAGACGCGGCGGTCAGGGCATGGTCAGCCACGGAGCCGGTTGCCTTGCGGATCAACGAAATGAGGCGGCACGATCTCGACGGGAATGTCCTTCCCGTTGACGGCATCCCAAGCTCGGACCGTTTCACCCACGCGTTCCGGACCGCGCATGATGAAGCCGAGGCCGATGCTGTAACCCAGTTCCGGGGAATGGGCGACGGACGTCATGTAGCCTTCATCGGCCGCCATCCGGTCTTCAGCATCCATTGCCAGAAAATGCGCCCCAGCCGTGAGTTCGACGCTGCGATCCAATGGACGGAAGCCCATCATCGCCAGACCATCCTGACGGTTCATGGCCGGGCGTTGCGACAGCACATTGCCGATGCAGTCCTTCTTCCTGGAGATCATTCGTTCCAGGTTCAACATCTTCGCCGTGGACTGGCCGTTCAGCTCGTTCCCGGCCACATGACCTTTTTCGAGACGCATGACGCCGAGCGCTTCCACGCCATAAGGAACCGCATCAAAATCCTCGCCAGCCGTCATCAGCGCCGCCATGAACGATACCCCGTAGCGGCTGGGAACGGCGATTTCGTAACCCAGTTCACCCGAAAAGGAGATTCGGAACAGCCGTCCCGGCGCGCCGCCGCAAACGGTGACCGTACCGCAAGCCATCAGCGGAAAGGCGTCGTTCGCGAGATCGAAGGGCGGGTCGACGATCTTGGCCAACAGGTCGCGCGAACGGGGTCCGGCGACGGAGAATTGCGCCCATTGTTCGGTCGCCGACGCCAGATGAACATCCAGACCGGGCCACAGGCACTGGCGGGCGAACTCCAGATTCCGGAAGACCAGACCGTCGTTGGCTGTCGTGGTGGTCATCACGAAATGCGTTTTGCCAAGTCGGGCAGTCGTTCCGTCGTCGTAAACGAAACCGTCCTCCCGCAGCATAAGGCCGTACCGGACCCTGCCAACTGGCAATTTGGCGAAACCGTTGGCGTAAACCTTGTTCAGGAAGGTCCCGGAATCCTCACCCTGAATGTCGATTTTTCCCAAGGTACTGACGTCGCAGATACCAACACCACTTCGGGTCAACCTGACTTCCCGGTCCACCGATTGCCGCCAGTGGGTCTCGCCGGATACGGGATACCATCGCGCGCGCAACCACCCGCTGGCTTCGACGAACGTGCCCCCGCGCCCCTCGGCCCACACGTGACTCGGCGTCAGTCGCGTCGGACGGAAAGCCTTGCCGCGCGACCGGCCGGCAAAGACGGCGATCGAGACGGGGGTATACGGCGGCCGAAAGATTGTCGTTCCAATATCCCCGATGGATCGCCCTCCGTGTTCGGCAAGGATGGCTAGCGCCACGACATTGGCGGTCTTGCCCTGATCAGTCGCCATCCCCAGCGTGGTGTAGCGCTTCAACAGTTCGACAGATCGGTAGCCTTCATGATGGGCTTGCTGAATATCCTTGACGGTGACATCGTTCTGCAAGTCGACCCACGCCCGCCCCCTGCTTTCGGTGACCCGCCAGAACGGCATGACGGCGACCGATTCATCGCTGGCCGCCGGCAAGGCATCCTTGGCGAGGCCAATTCCGAGATCCTGCATGATGGCGCTTGCGGCGTCATGGCCTTCCCGCAAAGCCGCGCCGCAGGACAGGCTCCCGTTCACGCTTCCCGCTACAGCCATGCCGACCGGAAGACCGGTGCCGGGAACGAAGGCAGCAATGTCGTCTCGCCAGATAGGACGGCCGCGCTGATGACAGGTCAGATGAACCGCCGGATTCCAGCCACCGGATACCGCCAGACAATCCATCGCGATTTTCTCGCCCGTGGCGAGCGTGATGGCCTTCAAGCCCTTGCGCCCCCAGGTTGTAGTGATGCGCCCGCCCATGCGAACCTCGACGCTGGTGACGTCAACCGGCGGCGCCATCTCCCTGGTATCGATCACGGCAGCGATTTCGACGCCTTTGGCGGCAAGATCGACCGCCGTGCGCCAGCCGTCGTCATTATTGGTGAAGACCCCCACCCGTTTGCCAGGCGCTACGGCATATCGGTTCGCGTAGGTCCGCACCGCGCCCGCCAACATCACCCCGGGTCGGTCATTGGCCCCAAAGGCGATCGGCCGCTCGATCGCGCCGGCGCAAAGGATCGCTCGCCTGGAATGGACCCGCCACAGAATCTGACGGGGTTTGCCCTTACTGTCCGGTAGATGGTCGGTCTTGCGTTCCACAGCGCCGTAGATGCCGTGATCATACGCTCCGATCACGGTCGTCCGGGAAAGAAGCCGGACATTCTCCAGCGCGCCAAGCTCGGCAACGACAGAACCCGCCCATGCCCCGCCCGGTTGTCCGTCGATTTCATGGGTTTCGGCGTGAAGTCGACCACCCATCACGAAGTCCTCGTCGACGAGGATTGTCCGCGCGCCGCTTCGCCCTGCAACGAGGGCGGCGGCGAGACCTGCGGGACCGGAGCCGATGACCAGCAGATCACAATGCAGGTACCCTCTGTCGTAGACATCCGGATCCGTATCGCCCGAAAGACGACCCGGTCCCGCGGACGCACGAATTACCGGCTCATACAGGCGCTCCCACAACGCTTGCGGCCACATGAAGGTCTTGTAGTAGAAACCAGCGCCGAGAAACGAGGCAAGAAGGTCGTTGACGGCCAACAGGTCGAAACGCAGGGATCCGCAGTAGTTCTGACTGGTCGCATCAAGACCGTCGAAAAGCTCCGCCACGGTTGCGCGGGTATTCGGTTCGCGATACGCGCCGCGACGCAACTGTACCAGAGCATTCGGCTCTTCAGACCCCGCCGAAAAGACACCCCGGGGCCGATGGTACTTGAAACTGCGCCCGACCATCCTCACGCCGTTGGCGAGAAGCGCCGAAGCCAGCGTATCGCCGGGAAAGCCCAGATAGGGATGCCCGTCGAAAGTGAACGCGATGCACCGATTCCGATCGACCAGACCGCCAGGCAATCTTTCCAGTCCAGTCATCGGTCGCGCCCCCGCTCCAGAGCGACTTTTTTCGCCAACTCCACGGCTGTGATTTCGTGAGTCAGCGTATTCCGGGTGACAACCAGCCAGGAGCGATCGCCGTGTTCGTGAAACCACAACTCCCGATGTTCACCGGCCGGATTGTCTCGCAAATACAGATAGTCGTGAAACTGCTGTAACGCATCCGCGGCCCGGGGGTCCGGCCGATCGATCAATGATGCATCTCCCAGATAAACGAACTCTGAGGCGTCGCGCGGACCAAGGAGCGGATGCGGAATGATCATGTCGGCCCTGCTAGTGCAGGTTGGGCTGGGCGCCAGCGCCCCGCTCGTCGACAAGGGCGCCGCTGGCGAACCGATCGAGGCGCATTTCCGCGGCAACCGGGTGCGAAGCGCCCGTGGCAATCAGATGAGCGTAGCAGTAGCCGCTCGCTGGCGTCGCCTTGAATCCCCCATAACACCAGCCGCCGTTGAAGAAGAGCCCGTCGATCAGCGTCCTGTCGATGAAGGCCGATCCGTCCATCGACATGTCCACCACGCCGCCCCACATGCGCAACAGCCGCGCCCTGCCGATCATCGGCATCAAGGCCATTCCGCCCTCACAGACATTCTCCACGACTGGCAGATTACCGCGCTGGGCATAGGTGTTGTAGCCATCGATATCGCCGCCGAAGACGAGGCCGCCCTTATCGGACTGGCTGATGTAGAAATGCCCGGCCCCATAGGTGATGACACCTGGAATGACCGGTTTCAGGCCTTCGGAAACAAAGGCTTGCAACACGTGACTTTCGATCGGCAGCCGCAGGCCGGCCAGTTCCATGACCTGGCCCGAAGATCCGGCGACGCAAACCGCCACCTTCTTCGCCCTGATGGCCCCGCGGGTCGTCGCGACTCCATGGCATGCGCCGTTGCGGATATCAAAGCCGATGACCTCGCAGTTCTGAAGAATGTCGACGCCGCGCCGGTCCGCGCCGCGGGCGTAGCCCCATGCGACCGCGTCGTGTCGAGCAGTGCCGCCACGCGGTTGCCAGAGCCCGCCAAGAACGGGAAAACGAGCATTGTCGAAATCCAGGAAAGGACACTTCTTGCGCAGTACGTCCTGATCCAGGATCACAGCGTCCGCGCCGGAAAGGACCATGGCATTACCACGACGCACGGCGGCGTCCCGCTGAGCATCGCTGTGGAACAGGTTGATGATCCCACGCTGAGAGATCATGGCGTTGAAATTCAGTTCCTGTTCCAGCCCTTCCCACAGTTGCATGGAGAATTCGTAGAAGGGTTGGTTCCCCGGCAGCAGGTAGTTCGACCGGATGATCGTGGTATTCCGGCCGACATTACCGGACCCGAGCCAGCCTTTCTCAAGGACGGCGACATTCGTCTGGCCATGGACTGTCGCCAGATAGTAGGCTGTGGACAGGCCATGACCGCCGCCGCCGATCACGAGTATGTCGTATTCCGGTTTCGGGTCAGGCTCCCGCCAGACAGGTTTCCAGCCCCGGTTGCCGGTCAAACCCTGTTCAAGAATGCGAAATACCGAATAGCGCATCTGCTGTTACCCATCCTTAACAGGAATGCGTCGTTTCCAAATTTTTTGCTTTTCAGAACCAGACATTTTTCTTTAAGATTCGGACATCTTGATCAACCAGTCCCAACCCCGCCGTATTGCCGTCGTCTTGATCGACGGATTCGCGCTGATGTCGCTTGCCGCCGTCAGCGAACCCTTGCGTGCGGCAAACCTGTTGGCCGGCAGGGTAATCTATCGGCTCGACCTGTTCCACGCTGCAACAAGCGACTCCCCTGCTCGCCCAAGTGCCTCAGCGATCATCGTCAAAACCCAACCAATCGCCGCAGCGCCGGACGGTTATGACCTTGCGTTTGTCGTCGCTGGCGGGAATCCGGTCGGTTTTCATCACGCCGAAACCTCTCGATGGCTTCGGCGGCAGGCAAGGCGCAGCCATATCCTCGGCGGCGTTTCGGGCGGGCCCGCGATACTGGCCAATGCCGGGGTCATGGACAACAGACGGATGACCGTTCACTGGGAGCACGCCGCAGCGTTGGCCGAACGGCATCCCGGATTGATGCTCGAACGCGGACTGTATGTCATGGATCGTGACCGCTTGACCTGCGCTGGCGGGATCGCGCCGCTGGACATGATGCACGCCCTGATCGCAGAGCATCATGGTGGCGCCTTCGCCCGGCTGGTCAGCGACTGGTTCATGCACACCGACATCCGCCCGGCTGGAGGACCCCAACGCGCCGGTCTGGCAGAGCGCTACGGGACGACGCGGTCCGTCGTCTTGTCGGCCTTGGAGGCGATGGACAACCACATCGCTGATCCGTTATCGCTGAAGCAACTTGCGGCGATTTCAGGCGTCGGTGATCGACAGCTGACTCGCCAGTTTCGCCACGGATTGGGGCAAAGCCCTGGGCGCATCTACCGCCAGCTTCGGCTGGACAAGTCGCGCGAACTGCTGCGCCAGACCGACCTTTCCATCACAGAAATCGCTGTCGCCACCGGGTTTTTCAATGCTGGTCACTACGCCACGACATTCAAGAAGAGATACGGTTTCTCGCCCCGACGATACCGCCTGTCCTTGGAGCAATCGGAGCAGCAGCGACCAGACGACGGCAAAGCCCAACGTCCGCCTTGATGACCCGGCGAGTTGCGCTGTTCCCTGAATTGCCGCCAGTGTCGAGGATGACGCGGTCGCAACGCCCCCCGGCGTCGGAATCAGAAACTGCCGAAGATTGGCGCACGGCCATCAGATG
The DNA here is from genome assembly GCA_026709535.1 of Rhodospirillaceae bacterium. GTDB lineage: Bacteria > Pseudomonadota > Alphaproteobacteria > Bin65 > Bin65 > Bin65. Next base: position 13,188 of record JAPOST010000169.1, on the reverse strand, counting down.
GTTATGATGTCTCTTCCGGCAGTCTGGCGGGCGACCCGAAGATGCTTGACGCAACTGACATGAATCATGCTGGATTGGTTCAGGATTGGCTGGACGAGTTCGAGGCGGCGCTTGCTGGCGGGCCGGAAGCCTTGCGCGGCCTGTTTCTGGAGGATTGCCACTGGCGCGACGTGCTGGCAGGAGATTGGCAAATCCGCACGTTCTCGGGGGTCTCGGCAGTAACCACGGCGCTGGCGGCCTGTCTGGCGGAAACCCGACCAGCGGCCTTTGCTCAGCCGTCGGACCGAGTCGCAGCGGGCCCGGTTTCCCGTGCCGGCGAAGACGTCCTCGAAGCCATTTTCATCTTCACGTCCGCCAGGGGATCGTGCGAGGGCGTGCTGCGTCTGAAACCGGCTGCTGACGGTACGATGAAGGCGTGGACCCTGCTGACGGCACTGAACCAGATCTCGGGCCATGAAGAGCCTCTGAACGAAACCCGACCCACCGGTGCCAGCAACGCGCGGGATTTCCGGGGTCCGAACTGGCTGGATCAACGCCGGGACAGCGCCGCATTTGCCGATCGCAATCCGAACGTCCTGGTGGTCGGTTGCGGACAGGCTGGCCTCGCAATCGCAGCACGGCTGGTCCAGCTCGGCGTCGATACGCTGGTCGTCGACCGGCATGAACGCATTGGCGACAACTGGCGCAAACGATATCACGCGCTGACGCTGCACAACAAGACCCAGGCAAATCACCTACCCTACATGCCGTTCCCGCCGAACTGGCCAGCGTACATCCCGAAGGACAAGCTGGCGAACTGGTTTGAAGCCTATGCCGAGGCGATGGAACTGAATGTCTGGACCGAAACCGCCTTTGAAGGCGGAACATACGACGACGCAGCGGGGCGGTGGAACGCCACAGTCGTGAAAAATGGATATTCCCGATTACTGAAACCTCGTCACGTCGTGATGGCCACCGGCGTCAGCGGCATTCCGTTTTGCCCGGACATGGTCGGCCTCGACGTGTTCAAGGGACCAGTCCTGCACGCCAGCGAATACACCGACGGAGAGGACTGGCGCGGCAAGCGGGCGATCGTTTTCGGAACCGGCAACAGTGGCCATGACATTGCGCAGGACCTTTGGTCAGCCGGTGCTCGCGTCACGATGGTGCAACGCAGACCGACCTTGGTGGTCCAGGTCGAACCCAGCGCCCAACTGCCCTACGCGCTCTACTGGTCCGGTCTGCCGCTGGAGGATTGCGATCTGATCACCATCTCGATGCCGCTGCCTCTCCAGCGCCGAACCCACCAGTTGCTGACCGAAGATGCCAGAAGGCAGGACAAACCCCTTCTGGATCGACTGGAAGCGGCTGGCTTTCGGCTGGATTTCGGCGAAGACGACACCGGATGGCAGATGAAGTATCTGACCCGCGGCGGTGGCTATTATTTCAACGTAGGGTGTTCGGACCTGATCGCTGACGGATCAATCGCCCTGGTCCAGAATGACGATGTCAGGGGCTTTACCCCGGATGGAATTCGCCTGAATGACGGCCGTACCGTCGACGCAGACCTGGTCGTGCTGGCGACCGGCTATCATGGCCAGGACGTCCTGATACGGCGGCTTTTCGGCGATGTCGTGGCAGATCGGGTCGGGCCGATCTGGGGGTTTGGCGACGAGCAGGAACTGCGCAACATGTTTGTCCGGACCAGACAGCAGGGCTTGTGGTTTATCGCCGGCAGCCTTGCCCAGTGTCGGATTTACTCGAAATATCTGGCCTTGCAGATCAAGGCCTGCGAATTGGGCCTGATGGCGCCATGAACCCGTCAGACCGCTACTAGACCTTCTCGCAAATCAGATAGGTATGGACATAGTCCATGGCGTGGCCTTCCGGATTGTCACGCACCCGATCCTCGAAGGCGTCGTAGAACCGGTCGACAATCTCCTGCTTTTCGGTCGGAGACCGGTCGGCCGACAGGCCGGCGACGAAGGTATGTTCGCTCCATGACCGGAGCGTCGGGATATATGCCACGGCAAACCTGTCCGGATCGCGGTGATCGGCAAAATCGCGCTCGAACGGACATCGGACCACCCGCGTTTCAACGTGCTTCAGACGCAATCCGGCCTTGTAGACCGGATTTGACCGGTCATTCAGCGGCGCACAGAATTGCGCGACCGTACGATAGCACTGGGCAAAGTTTGTTTCTCGGTATTCGTCATCGGTGATCACGCCCCGATCAACAAGATCACGCCATAATTCATTGAAAATATTGAACATACTGACGCCTCCCGTATTCCCCAGGTAGCGACCCTCTTCGTCGATTCCGAAATTGAACAAGGCCAGATGTCCACCGCGCACCAACTCTTTCGACCGTTGCAGCAACATGGTCTCCCAGTCCCGGGCGCCTTGCGCTTCGTAGGCTGCACGTTCATCTCCGGAAGCCCCCACCATGTGAACATGGTCGGATATCGCGCAAGGCTTTTCGCTGATGTAATGGGAAGCCGTCGCGGAGAAGCCCAAGTGAAGGCTGTTCGGCGGAAAGATATTCTGATGAAACGACGTGCCGCTGGCAAAGAAATAAGTATCCGGAATGTCGAGCAGCGCGCTCTCCACATCCGTCAGGCCGTGGATGTGCTGGAAAACCTGGCTGAAGTCGTTGCGCGGCAAGTCCGTGTAGACCATCTGGATCGGGACGCCGGGGGCCCTTTCCCGAAGTGTCCGCAACACCCTGGCGATCATCGCCAGCGACGTACCGCCATCAGCGCAGCCTATGTCTGCGACGGTGACCGGGCGCCCGTCTGACGGGATGGGCAGCGCGGCCGCAGCATCCAGGACCATCGGCGTGGCATTGTCGATAACGTCCTTGGCGCCGGTCGTCGCCCTGGAATAGTACCCGGCACCTTTCATCGCGACGTCGCGGATGCTGGAAGTCGTGCTCATCTTTCCTGACCCTGAAACTGTGTGACTGTCAGTCGGCAAGCGCCCTGACCTTTTCGACGATGGCGCAATCTACCTGCATTGCCTCTGCGGCGGCGCGCGCGCGCGCCGCCTTCCGTCCCGTGCCGTGGACTCGGGCGCCGGGTTGCCTGGAGATGGCGGCCACCAACTCTTCCGCACGGCCCTGGAACGTGCCGCCAGAGGTTGTATCAATATCAATGGCAATGAAGAACTGCCCAGTCGCAGGAGGACCGCCAACCGGGCCGGAGAACGGGCTGGCGTCCTTCCCGAGCGTGGCGCCTGCGGCGGCGGCCGCCAGCAATTCCACCATCAGGGCCACCCCGAAGCCCTTGTAGCCGCCGCAAGGAACCATCGTGCCTCTCAGGGCCGCATCCGGATCTGTCGTGGGCCGGCCATCGCCATCCAGAGCCCATCCCTCTGGAAGCGGGTCGCCGCGGCGTGCGTACTGCATGATTTCGCTGCGTGCGATCACGCTGGCGCTCTGGTCGATCAGGATGTGTGCTTCGCCCTTCCCGTCCGGCGCCGCGACGCTGAACGGATTGGTGCCCACCACCTTCTGCACGCCGCCGACCGGCGCCATCGACGCGGGTGCGTTGGTGAAACCCATCGCCATCAACCCCCGTTGCGCGAGCCGAAGCGTATGCCATCCCAAGACACCGCAATTGTAGGAGTTGCGGATGGCCAGACAGGCAATACCCTGTTCCTTCGCCAGCGGCACCAACCTCTCGAAACCGGCGTCAATGGCAGGATGAGCGAAGCCGTTTCCGGCATCGGCGACCAATACCGACGGTTTCATGCGGTTGATTGCCAGGGCTGCATGTCCCCTCACCTTGCCGCACTGCAAGTGCTCGCAATAGATCGGAACATAGGGCAGGCCGTGGGAGGCAGCGCCGTCAGCGTGTGCCGCCGCCGAGGATCGCGCGACCGACCGGGCGTTTGCCTCGCTGGCGCCGGCGTTCTGCAAGGCACGAAAGGCGAGGTCTTCGATTTCTTCCGTCGTCATTGCGACAGTTTCCGCAGCGGCCATGTCCTTCTTCCCGTCAATCCGTCTCAATCAACTCGCCGCCGCCGGCACCTTTCTGACGGGACTCGGCACTTTCCGGCACGCAAGTCTTGTGCGCCCAGTACTCCAGTCTTGCATAAGCGTCTTGATCAATCGGAATGCTGCCGTCAAGCTCCAGAACTGCCCGGTTGCCCTTATCCAGATCCCGCGCCTCCAGAAAAACGGCGCCGGATCGGCTCTTGTGTTTCAGGATTTCGACATCCCGGTCAACGCCATGGGGAAAGATCCCGACCGACACGGTGTGTTCCTCTACTTGAAGTTCCAAGGCAACATGGCGAGGGCAGACAGCTTCCGCGAGAAACGGCACCATCAGGATCGGCCATCTGACCTTGCGCAAGACAAGGATACTGACGGATGGGTTCAAATCAAGACCAGCCCGATCGGCCAGCGTGACGCCAGCGAGCAGCCCGTCGGTTATCCCGGATACTGCACGCCATTCACCTGCAGACGGCTCCGGAAAATCCAGACTCCAGTCTTCCGAAGCCAACGCTTCAAGGTTACTGGCCAACGCGGACATGCCGCCCAACCTGCGTGATTCGAGCCAGCACGCTGCCCAACCGGCTTCTTCGGCAAGACCCCAAGGCAGTCCCGCGCCACGTGCCGCTTTCATGGCCAGACCATTAATTTCATTACGGGAACACAGCAAAGGCTCACGCGTCCGATCGCGGGAAAATCCAGTCATCCAACGGACCTTCGCCAACCTCATCGGGATAGGGCGCATTGCGAAACATGTTGATTCGCAGCCAGCGGTCCGACTTCGGGTCGAACCTCGTAGCGCCAAAGAAGGCAAGCTTGCACCGAAGCATGTCGAGCGGCAGGAGATCGGTACCAATCAAGTTGTCTCGGATGTGTCCGAACTGGTGCGCCAGCGGGTTTCGCAATCGGCGAAGAACATGACGATGCTGAGAATGTCGGCGCAGGAAATCTGAAACGAGTTCATCATCGTCACAATTCCGAAGATCGTCATGGCAGGCCGCAATGTCCCGCCCGACCGCCAGTGGAAGTTCCAGTTCGGCGCCGGGCTCTTCCCATCGCTCGCCAAGGCGCGGCTCCAGCTTATTGGACGAGACGTACCAGAACCGCGCTTGCGCTGCCGGCCTCGCGTAGTCCGTCTTCAGCGCCCAGGCAAAGTGATCCTCGATCGTCCTGCGCGCCTGCAGAACCGACATCGAAGGGTCGAACCAGCGATCATGCTCCGTATCCACCGCCATTTCGTCAGCCAGATGGTCGACGAGATCGCCATGTGGTTCAATGACCAGCGAAACAACGAGCTCCTGGCCATCAAGGCTCATGTTATCGGCCGCCCAGGAACAGATCTCGGACCAGGGAAAGGCGTGATCGTGAGGCATTGCGGCAACCCGCTGCGCAAGAACAGACAAATCCTCTCGGAGCGCGGCAATCTTCTTCGATTGAAGTGCATCGGGAACCAGCCAACCGGCAACATCCCTCTCGGCGCGGTAAATCCAATCCCTGAACATTTGCCAGGCATCCGGCGTTGCATCGCGTTGCGCGCAGACCAACGCCAGCGCAATTTCCCGGCATTCGACCCACCTTGCGAACAAGGCGGGATGATTGACGATAAAAGGTCCCAGCCCAAGTCCGGTCGAGTTGCCCAGCCCCAAGCGCCGGCGCAGGACCTTTTCCAGCGAGACGGCGTTGCGGCCGCCCTTCGCCTTGGCCATGTGATCAATCAGGTCGGCCACGAACTGACGGATCATCCAGACCGTCAGCATTTCCAGCCGAAAGGGTCCGCCCCACCCATCTCGGACGGCATATCGGCATCGGTCGGCAATACCGAACTTGCCGTTGCCGTATACCGCGGTAGTCCGCATGACGTACCCGACGTCATCCAATCGTGCGGCATCCGGTTGCCGCCCCTTGGCCAGGCACTCAACCACATCATCGAACAACCGGGCGCTCTTGTTGGTGCGCGAGAGGATCAAATCGGTGTGAACATAGCGTCCTGCTTCCTGCCGCGGTGTGTTCTCCCGCAGCCGGGCCATCTCACGGGCATCAGGAATCCCGTCAAAAAGGGTGTACGTGGCGTCCCATGCTTCGGCAATGACACGGTCGGTCCGCATCGCAGGTGCCAGATCATGGGCAAAGCAGACCAGCGAATAGATCTGGCCGTTTCCCCGCGCCGTCAGAACCGCATCTCCTACACCATCCCTGTCTATGGCCCAATGGCTATAATCAAACACATATCCGGCCGCCTCCACGTGGCGAAGCATTGCGCGGATGAAGCTCAGCCGCGTCTGGTGAAACGCCCCCAGACGGTTCAGCCGAAGTACGGTGTCCGGAGACCGCAAGATCATGTTGTCGGCCAGGAAACGATCCCCGATGGACGTTTTGTCGACCCTGTCATTGCGTCGAGCCAACAGCGGGCCCGAAGGCGTCAGTCATGAAGCGATACCAGTTATTGCCCATGATACCGGCCACCTCCCGATCGGAAAAGCCGACGGCGCGCAACCCCCGGGCGATGCCCGGAATGTCTTCGTTGGACCGGAACCAGGACGGCATATCCGGAAACCGGACATCCCTGACGCCCTCGGGAGGTGGCGTGTTTTCGTCCTCCCGAATGCCGCTTCGCATCCAGCGGACTACAGAATCAGGCTGGTCCTGGCACAGGTCCGATCCGATCCCGAGTCGCTCCGCGCCCATCAGATCTGCTGTCCGCGCCGCCATTTCGCAAAATTGCTCCAGGGTGGTCATTGAGCCCTCCTTCATATGGTGCGGATAAATGCTGAGTCCCAGAATGCCTCCCGAGTCCGCTACCGCCTTCAACACATCATCGGACTTGTTTCGACCTGTATCGCGCCAAGTGCGCGGATTGGCGTGAGATATGGCGATGGGGCGGGTCGATGCTTCCATCGCCTCCAGCGTCGAGCGCTCGGCGGAATGGGACATGTCGACAACCATGCCGACGCGATTCATCTCGGCGATCGCCTCCCGACCCTTTAAGGTAACGCCTGTGTCCCGTTCCTCGTCGAACCAACCGGTCGCCAGCGAACATGCCTTGTTATAGGAGAGCTGCATGAAACGAATCCCACGGTCGTAAAGGTCTTCTATCCGGGACAGGTCGTCTTCTACCGGCCTGCAATTCTGCATGCCGAAAAATACGGCCGTCTTTCCCGCCTGCCGGGAAGCGAGAATATCGGTTGAGATGCGACCATGGACGATATGGCGATCAAATAACGAGAAAAGGTCGTCCCACTCGTCCAGTCGCGCCAGAGTACCGGAATAGTCTTCATGGTAGACAACCGTGGCGTGAACTGCGTCCACGCCGCCGCTTCGGAACTGGCGGAAGATCGCTTCTGACCAGCGGCAATACTGCAGGCCGTCGATCACGAGGTCGGGCGACTGGCTGGAAATGAAGAGCCTCCCATGGATATGAAGCCGAACGCACGGCGTTCCAATTCAAGCATACACGGCGTCTGCTGACAAACTGCGGATGAATATGGTGCTTGACCAGCCTGCAGGTATCAACTTTCACGACGCGCAGGAGATCATCAAGATCAGTCTCCGTCACGCCTACTTTCACATCCATGACGACTCTGGCCCAGGTCCGGCCGAATCAATCGTTCGGTGAACCTGATTGGTTGGCCTTGGTCCTGTCCGGTGTCCTGTCCGGAAATGAAATATCCATCCCGATATCTCCCCCCTGACGCAGCAAGAGGTCAGCCATGGTCGCGAGGCGCAGGCCAACTTGCCGGGGACCTGGACAGGGAATCCTGAAAAGGGCGGCGACAGGCTGTTTTCATCGCAGCCTCGCCATTGCGCCCCGATTCCGGCGCCAACGACATGCTCTTTTCTGCTCTTGTGTCTTCTGCTCCGATACTGCGTCGCCAGCGATGGCTGTGGCAGGTTGGTCCGGCAGCGTGAAAACGATCCGGAAATCAGGAAAACTTGGCCGCCAAAGCCTTACATGTGTTTTGCGGCACGAAACTTGTAATGTCGCCACCCATGGCGGCAATCTCCTTGACCAACCGCGAGGCGATGAACTGCTGGTGTTCGGAAGCCATTAGGTAGACCATCTCGATATTCGGATTGAGACGTGCGTTCATGCCAGCCATCTGGAATTCGTAATCGAAATCGGATACCGCCCGCAGCCCACGGATGATCATGACAGCGTTGGTCTCCTCAACGAAATGCATGAGGAGGTTGCCGAACACCCTGGTCGATGCTTGGCCGCCGCCGGTGGCTTGGTTGATCAGATCCAGTTCATGATTGACGAGGGAAACGCGCTCTTCCAGCGAAAACAATGGATTCTTGCCGATATTCTCCGCTACGCCGACGATTAGCTGATCGCAAATCCTGAGCGCACGCCGAATGATATCGACGTGACCGTTGGTAATTGGATCAAATGTCCCGGGATAGATCCCGATCCGGTCTCGGGCCATGACCGCGCTCTCCTCGCCTGATGGCTGACGCCTTGCCTAGGCGGGCAAGCGCGCCGATGCAATCGATAAAGCAGCGCGTGGCCCGACCGTGCCGTCCCGCAGAGAGTTAATACCGGCCGGCGGCCGCGTCAGCCCGTGCGCCGAAGTCTCTGGTGAACCGTGTGAATTCGACGGGTTCGATGTCAGGCACGCCCCGGTCCTGTGCGCCGGAGCATCCTTGCGGGCCGCCGAATTCTGGTCAAGATCTGCGCAGTCACCTCAAGCATTTTCAGCCGCCGCTTCTTGCACCACGATCTGGTCTTCCCGCAGACGGGAAACCGAGACAACCCGTTCGTCCTGGTCTACCTTGAACAGTGTGACACCTCTCGTCGCCCGGCCAACGACGCGGATCTGCTCTACTGGAACCCGAATGATCTGGCCACCGTCGGTTACCAGAATCAGTTCATCGCGATTTCGGACGGGGAAAGCGCCGACGATGCGAGCGTTACCATCTGGACGGTCAGTATCTATTGCGACCACCCCGGCCCCGCCACGCCCGGTGATGCGATATTCGTAGGCCGATGTCCGCTTGCCGAAGCCGTCGTCGGAGACAACCAGAACGAATTCCTCCTGCCCCGCCAGGTCATTCCAAGGAGCCACGGCAAATTTCGAGGCAAGTTCAATATCCTCTGGATTGGGCTGTTCACCCTGCTCGGCTATTGACGCGGCGCGCCGGTGGGCGTTGGCAATACGGATATAGTCGTCCCGTTGCCCGGTCGCTGCTTCGATATGGTCCAGGATCGAAAGAGAAATCACCTGATCGCCCACGCCCAGTTTCATGCCCCGCACGCCGCGAGAATCTCGTCCCTTGAACAGGCGCACATCATTGACCCGAAAACGGATCGCCTTGCCGTGAACAGTGGCCAGCAGGGCATCCTGACCGACATCGCAGGTCTCGACGCCAACCAGGGACTCGCCTTCTTCCAGCTTCATGGCGATCTTGCCGTTCGCCATTACGTTGGTAAAGTCGCCGAGCGAATTGCGGCGAACCTTGCCGCTGCTGGTCGCCAGCATGATATCAAGGTTCGGCCACTCCTCTTCGTCAGGCAGCGGCAAGATAATGGATATCGTTTCTCCGGGCCGGAGCGGCAGCAGGTTGATCATCGCCTTGCCGCGGGCTTGCGGCGTGCCAAGCGGCAAACGGTAGACCTTCAGCTTGTAAACCATACCAGTCGACGAGAAGAACAGGACTGGCGTGTGCGTGTTCACGACATAGACTCGATCGACGAAATCGTCATCTTTCGTCTTCATCCCCGCGCGCCCCTTGCCGCCGCGATTTTGCGCCCGGTAGGTGGTCAGCGGCACCCGCTTGATATAGCCGCCATGGGTGAAAGTCAGGACCATGTCCTCGCGCTGGATCAGGTCTTCGATATCCTGGTCAATCTCGCCTTCCTCAATAGCGCTGCGCCGGTCATCGGCATAAATCTCCCGCATCTCGGTCAACTCATCGCGGAGAATCTGCTGCACGCGAAGTCGGGAGCGAAGAATGTCAAGATAATCTCGAATCTGGTCGACAATCTTCCGAAGATCCTCGTCGATCTTCTCCCGCTCCAGACCCGTCAGGCGATGCAAGCGCAATTCCAGGATTGCTCGTGCCTGAGCTTCCGTCAGGCGATAGGCGTTGTCCTCGCCCATCCTGCTCTCCGGCTCGGCAATAAGGGATATCAGGTCGGCAATATCCTCAGCCGGCCAGGATCGGGCCATGAGTTGATCGCGGGCTGTCGGCGCGTCTGGCGCGTTACGGATGAGAGCAATAGCTTCATCAAGGTTGGCAACCGCGACCGCCAGACCGACCAGAGTGTGAGCCTTTCCCCTCGCCTCCTCAAGCATGTGCCTGGTGCGGCGGGCAATAACCTCCTTGCGAAACGCGAGGAAAGCCTTCAGGATATCCAGCAGCCCCATTTGTTCCGGTCGACCACCGTTCAGCGCCAACATGTTGACGCCAAAACTGGTCTGCAATTGAGTGAACTGGAACAACCGGTTCAGCACGACCTCGGCATCGGAATCGCGCTTGATGTCAACGATCAGGCGGACTCCTTCCCGATCCGATTCGTCGTTGGCGCCGGCAATGCCTTCAATCTGCTTGTTACGCGCCAGTTCACCAATCCTCTCAAGAACCTTCTCCTTGTTCACTTGATAGGGGATTTCGGTGAACACCAACGTCTCGCGATCATTCCGACCCTTCTCGACGTGATGGCGCGCACGCATGACAATCGAGCCGCGTCCGGTGCGGAAAGCTTCATAGATTCCAGAACGTCCCATGATCAGGGCGCCAGTGGGAAAATCCGGACCAGGTATGTCTTCCATGATCTCTTCCAGGGAAGTGTCCGGATTTTCGATCAATTTGTGACAGGCGCTGACAACCTCGCCCAGATTGTGCGGCGGAATGTTGGTCGCCATGCCGACAGCGATACCGCCGGCACCGTTGACCAGCAGGTTCGGATAGCGCGCCGGTAGAACGACAGGTTCGCGGCGCGATTCATCATAGTTTTCCTGAAAGTCGACGGTATCCTTGTCGATGTCTTCAAGCAACGATTCGGCCGCCCCGGCCAGACGGGCCTCCGTGTATCGCATGGCCGCTGGCGGATCGCTGTCCATTGAACCAAAATTACCCTGCCCGTCAATCAACGGCAGGCGCATGGAAAATGGTTGAGCCATCCGTACCAGCGCATCATAGATCGCCTGATCGCCATGGGGGTGGTACTTGCCCATAACGTCGCCAACGATCAGCGCCGACTTGCGATAGGGCCGATCACCGGTGTAGCCGCCTTCACGCATTGCGTAGAGGATGCGCCGATGAACCGGCTTCAGGCCATCGCGCACATCCGGGAGAGCGCGCGCCACGATCACGCTCATGGCGTAATCAAGATAGGAACGCTTCATCTCCTCTTCGATGGAAACAGGCGGAAATTCGCGTTCAGGCGTCGTCGGTTCGGGCACGGCAGATCAGGCTTTCGTTCAGAAAAGAATGGAGCGCGGCAACAGTTTGCGCGAAACTGTCCAAAATAGCAGAAAAGGTCCTTTTGACGGGAGACGCCGGACTGACAGGCCAACGGCGCAAAAATCGGAAAACACTACAAAACCTAGCATGACAGACGGTTTATGACAACAAGATGATGTGGTTTCAGCAATAGCATCGACGATCAGACGCCAGTTTACTGATCGAACCGACAGTTGTCCGCCACGCCACAACGATCTGGAAGAATATGCGGACCCTGTATGCCCAGCATTCGCGGGACAGCAGGCCTACAAGAGAACGCCGGATGGTGGCCGTCTCCAGATATCGTCGTGCTCGCCGACGCTGCTTCAAGTACTTGTCCGACTGCCGGTGACCTTCCGCGCTCTTGCCACTCAATAGTTGGCGTCCAGCGTGACGATGACTTCATTGCGCCTCAGCGATGGCAACGTCCAAGGTGGATTATATCCAGCCATGCGCCAGTCTCCTCGGTGCGCCAGACCACGCACCTTGAGCCAGGCCACGAGTTCACGCCGCTTCGTCTCTGCCACCGCTTTGCGGAAAAAACCCGCAAACCGTATAACGGCTACGCGACGCGCAGGGACATCGCGCAGAGCAACGCGGTCGTTAGCTGGTCTTGGCGCCGTACCGGCAGTCACGCCTTCCGGCAGCACAAAGGCTATCGTCCAGCCTGTCGCAGCGTCGTCGAGTCGTGCGAGCGCATCACGCGCCCGCCGCGGTGACGCCGTCATCGTCACCCTTTCCGGCGCAACAAGAACCGGCGCCGTCATGTCGATCTTCGACTCCCCGCGATTGGCTCCAGAAATATAGTTGAAGAGCAAACGGAAGCCTTCGCGAGTCGCAGCTTCGAACGATTTCTTCACCACTGTCTCGGCAACGGCATAAGTGCCATATTCACGGATCTGGAAAACGCCGTCTTTCAGAACAACCCGATGGGCAGGTTCCTCGGCCGCCTTGCCGCCTAAAATCGAACAGGCGCCCACCATGAGTGATAGCGTTCCCATCACCAGAAATGCCTGAAAACCAGATTGCATTCGTCGAGAACTCCTCCCTTTCAGGATTGTCTTTGAGGTAGTCCTGCTATCCACGGAACGCAAGAATGCTCGACCATCGTAGCGGATATGCTGCCGGCTTTCGGTTTCGAAACGTCCAGGATCAACAAGTTCAAAAACAGCCTTTCAGGCCCGGATCCCGACTTGCCGACCGACAGCAGAGATGCTGCCGCGATCCACCGCCTTGGTATATCCGCCAATCGGCGAAGTCTCGTTCCCTTGTACGAATTCACTCGCGGACAGATCTGTGGCCTGACGGATGACGTGTATCGCGCTGCTACGCCTTTATGGCAGTTCTTTGCCGAACTCGTGCATCCTTCAGATCGGTCGAACGATCACCAGAACCCGCGAATAGCAGCCTGCAGGAAAACGAATATGGTCAGCGCGTCGTTCGAAGACAAAATCCGGTGTCGATGTGATTGGCGATGATGTCGATCTTGCTTGACAGCGTTGTGTCTTGGGTCTAGGCTTGATGGCAATCTCTCAAGGGGGCCTCTCAAGGGGGCCTCTCAAGGGGGCCTCTCAAGGGGGCCTCTCAATAAGTACAGGAGGCCCCGCCCATGTCCTTTCACGACACCATCCGTCAATTCCCGTCCCGCCTGGCCGCAACACTCGCGGCGGCGCTGGTGGCTATGGTGATGGCCGCGCCGGTGTGGGCGCAGACAACGATCACCGCGCCGGGGCTGATAGGACCGACCGCTTGCGTGGGAAAAGGAGATTCCG
>JAPOST010000162.1:6660-22504 GCA_026709535.1 Rhodospirillaceae bacterium | reverse complement strand
GCAGACGAACACGGCCCAGGGGAACCTTCCAGGACAAGACCGCGATGGACCGCAGTCTCTTCGCGGGCTTCAGCCACGAAAACAAGGCTCAGGAAAGCACCACCCCTCCCTCACACATCACTCTTGACGGTACCCGCGGCACGAATGTCGCCAACATGCGCCATGTCCGGTCTCGTCGGGTCTCCGAAAGGGGGCGTGATGACACGCGCAGACGTGTGGCAGGAAGTTCGACGATGTCTGTTCGAGCCGCACTGAGGACAAGCTGACCCGGGAGCAGGGATGCTCGGCCTCTCGGTGCGCACCCTGCGCCGCCGGGAAGAACGTCATGAGGCAGCGGGGCAGAAGGTCTCCCATGATCGCCGCCCGGGCAAGGGGGACAACACCCGTGTTCCCGCTGAAACGGGCAATGGCGATGCTGGTGATCTTTCACGGGCCCGGATGCCTGGGCCGCGACACGGCCGACGGATCGCCCCGCGACAAGGAGCCAGCCCCACAGAAAGCCGCGGAACCCGCTGCGACACCCGAACGCAGCGGCCCTCAACCGAAGCCGACAATCAGCAGGAAACCTGAACTGGACAATTCAGAAGGGTCTCGACAGCCGGATTCGACACACCGAAGAAAGCGCCCGCGGCAGACTAGGTCGCGCCGCCGCCAAGCCCGGCACAGACCAGCCGCCGAAGCCGGTCAGCGGCGCGCCGGTGAAGGCCGTCTCGACTTCGGGAGACCGGGGAAGTAACGTGTTCATCGCGCACCTGCGAGGTGATCCAGTGCTCACTGGCAATAGCGCCAGTTTCACCCCCAGCGTGTTCACTTTATGAACGTCGGAGACAGATTTATCCGGCAAGCCGGGAAACTCGATTAATGCTGTGTCATTTGCCTCAGCTATCCTTGAACCGAAACCCCATCAATCAGACAATGCAGATCGGTCTCGTCACAATTCACAGGGATGCAGGACATACACCATGAGCAACGTCGTCCTCAACCGCGTCAGCGACGCACTGGTCATTGTCGATGTACAAAACGACTTCTGCCCCGGCGGCACGTTGCCAGTCGACGAGGGGGAAGTCATCATCCCCGTCATCAACGACCTTTGCGCACGGTTCAGTCATATCCTGCTGACCCAGGACTGGCACCCTCGCGATCACAGGAGTTTCGCCAGCCAGCATCCGGGGGCGGCGCCATTCGACACGACCCAAATGCCTTATGGCCAGCAGACGCTGTGGCCCGACCATTGCGTCCAGGGCACCCGTGGTGCAGAATTTCACGACAGATTGGACGTCTCCCGTGCGGAACTCGTGATTCGCAAGGGTTTCCGCAGCGACATCGACAGCTATTCCGCGTTCTTCGAAAACGACAGGAAAACGCCGACAGGCCTCACGGGCTACTTGAAGGAGCGAGGGTTCACCCGCCTTTTTTTCACCGGCATCGCTACGGATGTCTGCGTCGCCTACTCTGCGCTCGACAGCCAGGCCCAGGGGTTCGACACGGTCGTCGTGGAGGACGGCTGCGCCGCGATCGACGCCAATGGCTGCCTGACGCAGGTACGAACCCAGATGGAGACACAGGGCATCGCCCTGCTCCCGAGTGCCGCCATTCGATAGGATATTCGATGGATTTCACTCTCACACAAGACCAGAGCACCTTGCAGGCCAGGGCCCGGGAACTCGCGGAAGACGTCTTCGCCGCCCGAGCAGCCGAAATCGACCGCAGCGAACAATACCCCTGGGATAACGTCCGCGACCTGACACAGGCCGGCTTCTTCGGTATGACCATCCCGGAGACCTACGGTGGCCAGGGACGCAGCTACCTTGATACCGTCTTGGTGATCGAAGAAATGGCCAGAGTCTGCGGGCCATCCGGCCGAATCGTTGTCGAGGCCAACATGGGCGCGATCGGCGCGATCATGGCTTATGGCAGCCACGACCAGAAGAAGATGGCGGCGGATCTGGTCCTGAATGGCGACAAGCCGGCGATCTGCATTACCGAACCGGAAGCCGGCAGCGCCGCCACCGAGATGACAACCCGCGCCGACAGGGTCGGCAATCGCTATGTTGTCAACGGCCTGAAGCACTGGATCACCGGAGGTGGCGTATCCCGCCTGTATCTGATTTTTGCCCGCGTTTTCGACGAACGGGGCAATGATGAAGGGATCGGCGGATTTATTGCCCTTCGGGACGAGACGCCCGGCCTGCGAATCGGCGAACGGGAACCGGCCATGGGCCTCAGGGGTATCCCGGAAACCAAGGTGCAC
This sequence comes from Rhodospirillaceae bacterium, assembly GCA_026709535.1. Taxonomy (GTDB): domain Bacteria; phylum Pseudomonadota; class Alphaproteobacteria; order Bin65; family Bin65; genus Bin65. The sequence continues at coordinate 20,253 of JAPOST010000162.1, read as the reverse complement.
CTGGAAGATATGGAAATCACACCTGACAGGATGATCATTCCGCCCCGCGGACTGCGCAAGGGGTTCGCCGACCTGATGAACGCCTACAATGGCCAGCGCGTCGGAGCCGGCACGGTGGCGCTTGGATTGGCCGCCGGCGCCTGTCAGCACGGTCTCGACCATGCCAAGCGGCGCGAGCAATTCGGTCGGCCGATCGCAGAATTTCAGGGCATTCAATGGATGTTGGCCGATATGAACATCCAGATCGACGCCGCACGCCTGATGTTATGGCGCGCGGCCGCCAGCGCCAAGAATACGCCAACCGGTTTTCCGGATCCGACAGCTGCGGCCCAGGCCAAGATTCTGGTATCGGAAATGGCAATCCGGGTCACGAACGATGCGCTGCAGCTGTGGGGCGCGGCAGGCTATTCACGACACAACCCGCTGGAACGCTACGTTCGTGACGCACGCATGTTTGCAATTGCCGGCGGAACCGCACAGATCCTGCGCACCGTGGTCGCCTCCCGCATCTTGGACCGCAAGCTGCCACAGACCCGCGACGGCTTCCGGAAACTCGCCGACGCAGCCGTGAAAACGATGGCGAAGTGATCCTCGACGATTTCTTCTCCCGTTGGATTCGGTCAGGATGACATCGTCCACGACTCTACCGCCGCCTCATCATCAATGACCTCCCTGCTTTCCGCTTCTGATGGGCAAGGATACCGAAAACGCAAGATGGTTTCCCCGTACCGCTTCCGTGCGGATCAACGCAGAGAGGCGTGGTCTGGAGCCTATCTTTCCCCATGCCGTCCTGCTGCGGATGCCAGCGGCAAGAATCGGCGTCATTGACGATAGACCTTCAGCTGCGCCGCGAGGATCGATTGCATTCTGCTTGCGCCTTCAAATCGTGCTCCATATTCCCCTGCTGATCGTCAGGTAAATGATCGAGATGCCGATCATGCACGCCAAACCCGGTCTGAACAAACCCTGAAACCCACAACATCTTGAGTATGCTTACCGAATATGGTTATTCTACGCCCTCTTATCCACAAGATCGGGAAATGGCCGATCCATGTCTGTTACGCATGACTTGTTCACTGGCCCGTCGAAAAAGTCTGCCGGAGGCAAGACGGAGGACGAGAAGTCAGTGAAGCGGCAGGAATATACAGCGCGGGATATTGAAGTTCTGGAGGGTCTTGAACCTGTCCGGAAGCGTCCTGGCATGTATATCGGCGGTACCGACGAACGCGCTCTGCATCATCTCGCAGCGGAGATCATCGACAATGCGATGGACGAGGTGGTCGCCAATCATGCAACCCGCGTCGAGTTTGATCTGGGTGCCGACAAGTACGTCACGATTCGAGATAATGGCCGCGGAATCCCCGTGGACCCCCACCCCAAGTTCGAGAACAAGTCGGCTCTGGAAATCATTCTGACGACACTCCACTCGGGTGGCAAGTTTGGCGGCAAGGCCTATCAAACCTCTGGTGGACTGCATGGCGTCGGCATTTCGGTGGTCAATGCGCTGGCCGACGATTTGCGCGTCGAAGTCGCTCGCGACGGCCGCCTGTGGGCGCAGTCCTATTCCCGCGGCGTACCCCAGTCGGAGTTGCAAGCTGTCGGCCCGGTCCACAACCGGCGAGGCACGACAGTCCGTTTTCACCCGGATCCAAAGATCTTCGGCGAGGATGCGGCATTCAAGGCAGTCCTGCTTTACCGCATGGTCAAGGCCAAGGCTTACCTGATCAGCGGTGTCGAAATCCGATGGAGTTGTGAGCCGGTTTGCCTCCCCGCTGATGGCAGCGTCCCCGAAAGGGAAACCATCCAGTTTCCGGGCGGCATCATGGACTATCTGACCGAGGCGATTGGAGAACGTGCGACTTACACCGCGACGGCTTTTTCAGGCACGACGCCGCTGAACGGCGACGGCAGGGTAGAATGGGCCCTTGCCTGGCCGGGCGATGAAAACGGCTTCCTTCATTCCTACGTCAATACCGTACAGACACCGCAGGGCGGCAGCCATGAACAGGGCTTTCGGGCGGCACTGCTCAAAGGCCTGCGTAGCCACGCCGAGTTTGCCAACATCCGCAAGGCCGGTCAGATCAACGGCGATGATGTGATGGACGGCGCTTGCGTGATGTTGTCGGCCTTCATTCCGAACCCCCAATTCCAGGGTCAAACCAAGGAGCGCCTGGGCATGCCGGAGGCGGCGCGCCTGGTAGAGCAGGCGGTTCGCGACCACTTCGATCATTTTCTTTCCGGCGATACCGCTGGCGCGCGTCGCCTGATCGAACACCTGGTCGAGAAGGCCGAAGACCGGGTCAGACGAAAGTCGGAGCGGGAAAGGAAGCGCGCCAACGCCTCAAAGAGACTGAGGCTGCCTGGAAAACTGGCCGATTGCTCAACCAAGGCGCCAGCTGGGACCGAGGTATTCCTGGTCGAAGGAGACTCGGCAGGGGGATCGGCCAAACAGGCACGCAACCGATCAACCCAGGCTGTTCTGCCACTGCGCGGCAAAATCCTCAATGTTGCCAGCGCGTCCGCCGACAAGATGCGAGCAAACCAGGAACTCAACGACCTGATCATGGCTCTAGGCTGTGGAGTCGGCCAGCAGTATGACGGCAACAAGTTGCGTTACGACCGCGTGATTATCATGACAGACGCGGATGTTGATGGTGCGCACATTGCCTCGCTGCTGCTCACCTTCTTCTATCGCGAAATGCCGGATCTGGTGCGCGATGGCCAATTGTATCTCGCCCTGCCGCCGCTGTATCGTATCGCCCAGGGCGGCAAGGTTGCCTATGCCCGTGACGATGCTCACAAGGACAAACTGCTGAAGGAAGAGTTCAACGGCCGCGGCCAGGTAGAGATTAGCCGGTTCAAGGGCTTGGGCGAGATGCCGCCTGCCCAATTGAAGGAAACCACGATGGATCCATCCAAACGGACCCTCCTTCGCGTGACCGTGCCCGAAGATAGCAGTCCTCACGAAGCAGAAGAAGCGCGGAAGACGGGCGATCTGATCGAAAGTCTGATGGGCCGAAAGCCGGAATTGCGCTTCCGTTTCATCCAGGATCGGGCGCGGTTTGTCGAAGATGTCGATCTGTAAAGAAACAGAAAATTCCAGAGAAGAGAGCATAAACAAATATAGGCCAATGTTTCTCTTTACTTTACCTTCTCTTCGCTACATCATTGACTGGTACAATCATAAGTCACCAATGTCTCTGGAGTGCTTGATCAATGTATTTGCAAAGGTTCATCCATGCTTTGCTGGCGATCGTCATGCTCGGGTCGCTGGGCGGAGGCCTGTCGGCCTGTAACGCTATCGACGGCGTCGGTCAGGATATTTCATCCGTCGCACGTGAAGTGAAACGCGGCCTTTTCAAATAGCTGAAATCGCTGATCAACCGGATTTTAGTGCTGTAATCCAACGCAAAACTCGCGTCTTGTTGACATTAAAATCATTTCCTCCGAACACAGTGCGGCTGTAGATGGCCAGTGTTGCTTCGGTGTTGGCCGACACTACGGCAATGCTAATCCGATCTGGAAAGCGAAAGATCTTGCTGCGTTGCATCAGTTCCATCCGACCCTGACCTCTATCTTTGGATAACCATTGGATCCGCGGTTCAGCAGCCACTATCGATTTAAGCCGATCATAAAGCGCCTCCGGCGGCTCCCTGAAAACGGGAGACGTCTCGTGAGCCTCCGCCACGGCTGCGAAACCCTCCGGCAACATCAGGAACTGGTTCGGCCACCGCTTCAGCTTCAGAGTACCGAAGTCGCAAAATTGCGTCATGGTTCATTATCCTCTCCGGCGACAATCGTCTTGGACGTAAGGTTCATGCTGCCGTTGAATACCCTATGCGCCGTACCGCTACCGTCATCAACTTGACTGCCGTCCAGACCCACCAGCGTAAATCACGGCGGTCCGATTGACTCACTTGATCAGATTGGAAACGACACGAAAATCCGGATGCCCGGCTGTGCGCAGCCACTCGAAAACAACCATCTCGGTCGATACGATCGCTGCGCCCTCCTCTCGCATTCTGTCCAGAGCCAAATCCCTGTTTCGCTCTGTCCGCGATGTCACGGCATCAGCAATAACATGAACATCGTAGCCACTTTCCATCAAGCCAAGCACGCTCTGAAGGACACAGACATGGGCCTCCATGCCGCAGACTATTGTCTGGCGCCTGTCAAGCGCCCGAAGAGAGGCCTCAAGTCGGTCGTCGTCTACACAGGAGAAATGTACCTTGTCGAATACCCTGTCCCGATCGGCCTTCGCAAGAACTGGCGTAACAGTCGCGCCCAGTCCTTTCGGATATTGCTCGGAAATCGTATACGGCACACCGAGGATCGCGGCGGTGTCGAGCACAATTTCGACGTTCGCCGTCACGCTGTCACCATCCACGGTCGCCGGCACAAGGCGTTCCTGCATATCCACGATGATGAGTTGACTTGATGCAACGTCGATCATGCCGTCACGTTCCATCGGATACGAAAAGCGCGGTCCATTGAGGCACGATCGGTTCAGGCGGTTGATTTTTCCAGTCGGAAGACAATCTAAGACTTAGTGTCTTCTGGCAAGCACCCAAGAAAAATTGCCTCTGACGAGACTCTGCTTCCATGACATTTGATGCTCTTGGCCTTAGCGACTCTGTCCTCAGGGCAGTCGCCGAGACCGGTTATACTGAGCCCACGCCGATTCAGGAAAAAGCAATCCCGACCATGCTGATGGGTCGGGACATGGTTGGCCTGGCCCAGACGGGTACTGGCAAGACTGCCGGGTTTACCCTGCCGATGATCGATATCCTTGCAGCTGGGAGGGCCAAGGCCCGGATGCCCCGGTCCCTGATCCTGGAGCCGACTCGAGAACTGGCCGCGCAGGTCGCGGAGAGCTTCGAGAAGTATGGCAAGTACAACCGTCTCAATCACGCCCTCCTGATCGGCGGCGAAAGCTTCGACGGCCAAGACAAGCTTCTGGATCGCGGCGTCGATGTTCTGATCGCCACGCCTGGACGCCTTCTTGACCAGGTAGAGCGCGGCAAGGTGCTGTTACGCAACGTGAAGGTCTTCGTCATCGACGAAGCCGACCGCATGCTCGACATGGGCTTTATCCCGGATATCGAGCAAATAGTGAAGCTGCTGACACCAATGCGTCAGACAGTGTTGTTCAGCGCCACCATGCCTACGGAAATCCGTCGCCTGGCCGATACTTACCTCATCAACCCGAAGGAAATCGCCGTTACCAAATCGGCAACCACGGCGATAACCATTACGGATCTGGTCACAATTGTCCAGGAACGGGAGAAACGTCAGACTTTGCGGAAAATCATCCTTAGCGAGGACGTCAACAGCGCGCTGGTCTTCTGCAATCGTAAACGTGACGTCGATGTCCTGAAGAAATCACTGAGCCGCCACGGATTCAACGCCAGTGCATTGCACGGCGACCTGGCGCAAGAAACCCGTGTGGCGACGCTTGAGGCTTTTCGCGAGGGCAAAATTACACTGTTGGTGGCTAGCGATGTCGCTGCTCGTGGCCTGGATATCCCGGATGTGTCCCACGTCTTCAATTTTGATGTACCGTACAATCCGGACGATTATGTTCATCGTATCGGCCGGACAGGACGGGCCGGAAAATCGGGTCGGGCCATTACCATTGCAACACCCGAAGATGCCAAGCTACTGAGTGCTGTTGAACGTGTGATAGGACGAAAAATCCAACGGCTGGACGAAGCCGGAGCCGAAATTGCAGGAGAAATCGAAGACGGTACCGTCAATGACGACCAGAGTCTCGACAGATCGCGTAAACCTCGTAAATACCCTGATCGTGAGCAACGCTCCGTCGACAAGACCGATCGTCGGAAAGCGATTCCAAAGCAGGCCACGGACAAACCAGTCATCGGCATGGGAGATCATGTGCCTGCCTTCCTGCAGCGCCATCCTCATCGCAAGGTTGGCTAGGTGAAGCTGTCGCGCGTTCAGCCAGCTTGATCCTCTGGATCGGCTCATCCAACCATCAGGAGAAAAACCGCACTCATAACCTGAAGGCCGCAAGCTCAAATCCTACCCCACACACCACCTAAGTCTCTGAAATAGATTATTTTTTCAGAGAATTTTTTGCTCCAGCCATTCATTGGCCTCGCCGCCGTCAACATATGGTTAAGACAGCGGTATGACCGCAGAATCGGCTTATCGTCGGTACCGCGTCGCTCTATGGTTCGACCAAAAGATTGTAAATTGCCCGGTCCACAGAAGGATCCTCGATCTTCCAAGACTTTTTGCAGCACGGATTTCAGGACGGGTGTTGTAGCGCCCGATCCGGTACGGACGCGCGGTTGGCTTGGTCGACACGAAGATCCACCCCGACGGTCCGCGGTTTGCAGCAACCCCCAAACATGCTCGACCAGACACCACTCGGTGAGTTTGGCAACCATGAGTCTCGTCAGTTTTCTTGTGGCCATCCGCTCCCGATCGTCCTTGATATCGGGTTACGCGGGTGCGGGCCGACTGAACCGGGAGTGCATGGCGAATAGTGCATCTGGTCGATCAGACATGCCGGCGGTTGTCCTGAGACATCGCGGTTGACCGTCAGTATGTTCTGTCGGAACAAACACAGGAAGCGGGATCAGCCACCGGATGAATTGCGATCCGGTGCGGAGGGTGTGTTTTGAGAAAGAATGGAGCGGGGATTCGCCTGTCAGCCTCGGATCTCATGCGGTTCTCGGATTGTCCGCATGCGGTACGGCTGGACCTCGCCTATCTTCAAGGCGAAGCCGTTGTTCCGGTCGTCGACAGTGAAGATACGATCCTGCGGCAACATCACGGCGACCGGCACGAAGCCGCCCACCTTTCGCAACTTGTAGCCGAAGGTCGGAAGGTTATACGTATTGAGACGGACGGGGTTTCCTTCGAAGAGGCGGTGCGAGCCACGGGGGATGTCCTGAAAACCGGATCGGATATTGTTTTTCAGGGCGCGCTCGCCGGTGGCGTGTGGGGCGGTTACGCGGACTTTCTGGAACGTGTACCCGCTTCATCCGACCTTGGCGCATTCTCATACGAGGTCGCCGATACCAAGCTCAAGCATAAGCCCGCCCCGGGTCACGTGCTGCAACTGGCGCTTTACTCAGACTTGCTTGCAGATATCCAAGGCCGCGCACCCGAACACGCCCACGTCCAGCTCGGCTCTGGCGAGCGGTTCAGTTTCCGGTTGTCAGAGTATTCCGACTACGCGCGCCTCGCACGGAACCGCCTTGAAGAATTCGTCCGGAACACGCCCACAACACGCCCGGTTCCCTGCTCGCTGTGCGATCTTTGCCGCTGGAGGGTCCGGTGCACTGAGGACTGGCAGGAGACCGACAGTCTCCACCTGACCGCAGGTATTTCCAGGAGCCAGGTTGCCAAGCTGGAAGCAGCCGGTATCACGACCATGAGTTCGCTTGCCGGGCACAAGAGTCCTGTACCCAACCTGGCCGATGCAACGGTCGAGAAGCTGCGCACCCAGGCGCATCTGCAAAACGCCCGAAAAACAGGCGCGCCGGCGTTTGAACTGCGCCCTAGTGTCCCCGGCAAAGGCTTCGACCTGTTGCCACGCCCGGATTCGGGAGATCTCTTCTACGACATTGAGGGCGATCCTTTCTACTCCGAGGCGGGGTCAGATGGTCTCGAGTATCTTCAGGGTGTCTGGGACGGTGAGGCGTTTACCTCCTTGTGGTCGCACGACCTCGCCGAGGAGAGGAAAGCATTGGTCTGTCTCTTCTCCCTGTTCGAAGACCGGCTCCGACAGTACCCGAACGCACACGTCTACCACTACGCCGCCTACGAAATCACTGCGCTCCGGAAGCTTGCCACGCGGCATGGGTTCGGCGAAGCGCAACTGGACCGCTGGCTGCGGGAACGGCGGTTTGTGGACCTCTTTGCGGTCGTTCGAGGAGGGATATTTGCATCGGAAACCTCTTACTCTCTCAAGGACATGGAAGCTTTCTACGATATGCCCCGCGATGGGGAGGTGACCACCGCTGGAGGGTCGATCGTCGCATACGAGAATTGGCGTGATACGGGTGACCAAGGGATTCTCACGCAAATCGAGGATTACAACCGCATCGATTGCGTCTCCATGGAGCGTTTGCGCAACTGGTTGCTGACGGTGCGGCCAGAGGGCCCGTGGCGGGAGATCGGCGAGGGTGAAACCGCAAGGTCGGAGGCACAGAATGCAGATAATGAAGAACTTGCCGCTTTCCTCAAGGTCTCAGACTTGCCGGAACCACGCCAGCGTCTGCTCTACGATCTCGGCGTATTCCATTGGCGGGAGAGCAAGCCGCAAGCCTGGTCCGTGTTTGACTCTGCGGCAAAGGACTTCGAGGATCTGAGTGACGACATGGAGTGCCTTGCCGGTCTGGCCGCAAGCGGCGATCCATACCCGGTGAAGCACTCAACGAGGCGCGATTACACGTATCCGCCGCAGGAAACGAAACTGCGTGAAGGGGCAAATGCGCAGTTCGCAAGGGAAGATGGCTTCGTGTCTGTCGAAATCACCCGTTTGGATCGCATCCGGAGACGGATATCGCTGAAAATGGGGAGTCGTTGGGGCATGAGTCTCCCCAAAGAGCTGGATCTTCTGCCCAACTTCGCTCTGAGCCCACATCCGATACCTGGCGCCATCAGAAAGGTGATTGCGGATCAGTGCGGCGTGAAGTCGAACCGGGCAGCTGAAGACCTTCTCTCGCGCAGCCCTCCGCGCTTCCGCGGTCCCTCTCCTCTTCCCTTGCGCAGGGATGCCGATACGCTCAATGGTCTGATCGCGGTCGTAGGAGCGATGGATCAGTCCGTTCTGCCGGTTCAGGGCCCCCCGGGAACAGGTAAGACGTATGTCACGGTACGGGCGATCCTGGCGCTTGTCCGAAGCGGCAAGCGTGTTGCGGTATCGTCGAACAGCCACGAGGCCATACGCAACGTGCTGATGGGATGTGCCCGTGTGCTGCGCACCAACGGTACCGGCCCCGCCGCGGAAGACGTGCAAATCGCCCACAAGATTTCCCGCAATGTCGACGTTCCTGAGGAAGTCCTCGCGGCGATCACCTGTGTGACTGACAACCACAACCATGCGATCCGCAATGCCCAAGTCGTAGGAGGAACCGCGTGGCTGTTCTCGAGGGACGAGCTGGAGGGCGCGTTCGACTACCTTTTTGTTGATGAAGCTGGGCAGGTCTCGCTGGCAAATCTTGTTGCCATGTCAAACGCGGCGAACAATCTCGTCCTCATCGGCGACCCCCGTCAACTTCCACAAGTCCAGCAGGGCGCGCATCCCTACCCGGCGAAGCTGTCCTGTCTCGACTGGATTCTGGGCGAAGGCTTGAATGTCGACCCGGAGCGCGGGATTTTCCTGCCGGAAACCTGGAGAATGCATCCCGATCTGTGCGCCTATATTTCGTCTCAGTTCTACGAAGATCGGCTGAGAAGCCATTCTTCGACGGCCCGTCAGTCTGTCGAGGCTCGTAACATGCCGCGTTACGGTGCCTGGAGGGTGCCGGTCGAACATGAAGGACGTGCACAAATCTGTCCCGAGGAGATAGAGGCCATCTGCAATACGATCAAAAGGCTGCTGGACGGTACGTGGACGGATCGGGAGGGAAAGAGCCGACCTGTTCGCGCGAGCGATATCATCGTGGTCGCCCCCTATAACGCGCAGGTCAACGCGCTGTCTGATGCCCTGCCTGATATCCGCGTCGGCACCGTGGACAAGTTCCAGGGACAGGAAGCGCCTGTCGCGCTCGTCTCAATGACAGCCTCGTCTTCTGAGGAAACCTCCCGCGGGCTCGATTTCCTGCTGTCGCGGGAAAGGTTGAACGTGGCCGTCAGCCGGGGAAAAGGCCTCAGCCTGATCTTTGTATCGCCGCGGCTTCTGCATACGGGCTGTGCCACTGTCGAACAAATGCGGCTTGTGAACGCGCTCTGCGCGCTGCCCGATGCAGATTTCCTGGCTCGCTGAGCGCAGACTGACAGACTCGGCGATCTGCAGGTCAGCCATAAGAATTGCCGGAGGCACAGGGCGTAGCCTGACAATCAATCGTTGCCGCAAATTGCGTATACGTCTGCCACAGAAGTCATGATGCCGGGTTAGTCGGAACCTCAACTGTTTCCGCAGGCGGTCGTCACCGCCTTCAACACCGAGAACATTGCCGCCCGGCTGCCCGGCGTCCAACCAACCATCTTGCTGATGAACCCGCCCTTCTCGGCAACGACGGACACCGACCTGTACCATGTCCGCTCGGCCTTCGCCATGTTGCCGCCGACTATCCTTTGCCCGGGTGGTCTCGCTCCAGGCCATGGTATCCTCCATCGTCGGTGTTCAACTCCCGACGGAGGTCCACAGCGCAAGGCCTCACGAGACTGCAGGAACAGGCTCTAAGCGACTGACACGGAAGGAAGAAGATCGACGACAAGGTTTGGTATAGCGGCATACGCGAGACTAAGGCGTGTGATTTCAAAGGCGACGGGCAGATACTTCTGGTCAACAGCGAAATCGAAAGTGCTCATGCCGCTCCCATTGTTGTCATCTTGGGAGACCGGTCATTATCGATAGATGACGTTCCGGAAACGGATCAACAGCCGCGAATGGAGGTTGATACCCTCGTTACAACCCGGCCCAACAGCGGTGGTGACCTCAACCGGATTCTGGTTCGCTTTTTGGTCCAAGGCTCCATTTGATCTTGATGGCCCACACAAGATTGCTACGTTGTCAACGCGTACGTAAGAGAAAAATATTGTGGTATCTGGGACAATTCAGATCCTGGGCTGTGAAGAGGCGTGAAAGGTCAATCTTCAAGTCAATGTCGTTTCCAATGTCATACTTCTTGGCTTGATTTGGACAATTCAAGGTCCTTGAGAACGAAGACCGGAAGACAATCTCCTCGGATCAGACTATCGGAAAATCTGCCCCGTGACATGTAATTTGCCGAATTGACCGGAGAACGAAATGATATCCTTAGAAGAAATCAAGGGGATCGGCCCTGCTCTGGCAAGACTACTGGCAGAGGCCGGCTTTGACACCGCCAATAAAATCTCCAGAGCCAATGCGGCCGACCTTGTAGCCATCAAGGGAATTGGCAAAGCTCTTGCACAGCGCCTTATCGACGCGTCACGTGATGCAACGGCAACGACTGTCAGGATGACCACCACCGGGAAGGCTTTTGACGAACCAGTACCCGATCGCAGGAGCGCCAAAACCAAGAAATCGAACTTGAAGAAATCGAATACAAAAAACTGGGATGCCAAGAAATTCAGGAAGCTCAGCCCGAAAGAAGAAAAGGCCAGGTTGCTGAAAAAATTGAAAAAAGTTCAAAGGGCGTTGAAACGCCTTGATAAAGGAAAATCAGGCAAGAAAAAATAGACGACGGTCGCTGTGGATACGACTGCCATCGGAAAACCTGTCCGAAACGTTCGGCTCAATCAGGAGACCGCTTGCGGCGTCAGTATTTTTCTGGAACGTACAACTCGGATGGCAGGGAACTGCGCTCGTAATCCGGATTGAAGACCCGCTCGGGCAATTTCACCGGATCGCGTTCCACCTCCTTGTAGGGGAATTGCGCCAGCAAATGGTCAATGCAGTTCAGCCGACCCCGTTTTTTGTCGTTGGCCTGGACAATCCACCAGTTCGCTTCGTCGATGTTGGTCTGCATCAACATTTCTTCCTTGGCCGTCGTATAGTCTTCCCAGCGCACTCGAGACTGCAAATCCATGGGGCTGAGTTTCCACTGCTTCATGGGATCATGAATCCGCATCAGGAAGCGGAACTGCTGCTCTTCGTCGGTAATGGAAAACCAGTATTTGATAAGTTTAATGCCCGAGCGGACAAGCATGCGCTCAAATTCCGGAACGTCACGGAAGAACTGATCAACTTCTTCGTCGCTGGCGAAGTCCATAACCCGCTCGACACCAGCCCGGTTGTACCAGGACCGGTCGAATAGAACCATTTCACCAGCCGCCGGCAAGTGCGGGACATAGCGCTGGAAATACCACTGCGTGACTTCTCGTTCACTAGGCGCCGCAAGGGCGACGACTCGGCAGATACGAGGATTGAGACGCTGGGTAATACGCTTGATGACGCCGCCCTTGCCAGCAGCATCCCGCCCCTCGAAGACGACTACGACCTTCTGGCCGGTATCAACAATCCAGTCCTGCAGTTTGACAAGTTCGGCCTGCAAACGGAAGAGCTCAAGAAAATACTGTCTGCGGTCCAGGGTTGAGTCGGACCACCAGCGCTTGATGCTCCGCAACTCCATGGCAATGCGGACATCATCGATCTCCATCTCTAGTTCTTCGTCGAAGCTGTCCAGAAGTTCCGCCTCGACCCAGTCTAAAGTGCCCTCCCCTTTCTGCTCGTCATTCATGGCTTACGTTGTCCAAGATACTCCGAGGTGCTCTCCAAACATGCAGAAACAATTTTGCTGTCTGGCGGATGTGAGGAGCCGCCCGAGGATCGTCTGGCCAAGGCAAAGACGACGCGCATCGTTTCTGAAGTGCGCCAAGGTCAGTGCAGACGCTCGATAGCGACAGCCGTCGCTTCGCCGCCGCCAATGCACAAGCTGGCGACACCCTTTTCAACGCCGTGCCTCTCCATCGCGTTCATCAGAGTCACGATAATCCGCGCACCCGAGGCGCCAACCGGGTGTCCTAGCGCGCAGGCGCCGCCATGGATGTTGACGATGTCGTGCGGCAGACTGTGTTCCTTCATCGCTGCCATGGAGACCACGGCAAAGGCTTCATTGATTTCGTACAAGCCGACATCGGTTGCTTGCCAACCAGCCTTTTCCAATACCTTCTCAATGGCGCCAACCGGTGCTGTAGTAAACCAGGCCGGTTCCTGAGCATGCGCGGCGTGGGCCACGATCCGCGCTTTTGGTGTGAGGCCGCGCCTGTCCGCTTCCGACGCCCGAGTCAGAACGAGAGCGGAGGCGCCATCCGAGATCGATGAGGAGTTGGCAGGGGTTACGGTACCGTCCTGACGGAACGCCGGTTTCAAGGTCGGGATCTTGTCCAGGTTGGCGCTGAAAGGCTGTTCGTCCCGGTCCACAGTCATCTCGCCCTTTCGGGTCTTGACCGTTACGATCTCCATCTCATGGGCGAAGGAGCCGTTCTCGTTCGCCTCTTTAGCGCGTTTGAGGGATGTAATGGCAAAATCATCTTGGGAATCCCTTGTGAACTGGTAGAACTGGGCAGTATCTTCGGCATAGGTTCCCATCAGGCGACCCGGATCGTAGGCGTCTTCCAGACCATCCAGGAACATGTGATCCCAGACCTTGGCATGCCCCATGCGCATGCCGCTCCGAGCCTTGTCCATCAGATACGGAGCGTTGGTCATGCTCTCCAGACCACCAGCCACGATGATGTCGCCGTTGCCTGCCTTCAGCAGGTCATGGGCCAGCATCGTCGCTTTCATCCCGCTGCCGCACATCTTGTTGATGGTCGTCGCTCCAGCGTTCCAAGGGATGCCTGCGCCGTGCGCAGCCTGCCTCGCCGGCGCTTGGCCAAGACCTGCCGGCAGGACACAGCCCATGATGACCTAGGAAGCCGGATTGAATTTGGTGGATGGCCAACAAGTCATGCTTTCGGCACGTG
>JAPOST010000162.1:0-6650 GCA_026709535.1 Rhodospirillaceae bacterium | reverse complement strand
AGGGCGCCTCCCCCGCAACTGCACCCAGCGCGGTTGCGGTGCTGTCTTTCAGGCTGCCTTGAAAACTGCCCATCGGCGTCCTTGCACCGTCGAGAATGACAATCGGATCGATTTCAGATGAAGTGGACATCAGGCGGCGCTCCATTGCTGGGCATTAAACGACATATTCAGAATCTGCGCGCCGAGCAATGGAATTCAAGATCAAGCGAGAACCAGTCGCTGATACGGTGGTTCTGTTCTTGATGTTTCGATGTCTCATCGTTCCGCGGACACAGGTCATTCACCGGCAAGCTGGGCTGGCCTTCTTAAAACTTCCTGCCTTCCGAGGCTCCCGTTCGGCATCGTCTTCGGCGATCTCTTCTACGAGCCATCAGGGTGGCAGCAAAGAGATCATCATCTTCAGCGACAATGACTATCATCGGGAGATACCGCCACAGTGCAGCTAGTAGGGCTCTCGGTTTGCATGTCCGCACAACCGAAACACGGCAAGATTACACCGCTGCGCTTCGCCCCTGTACCTGTTAAATCGGTGAAACCATCAGGCCGTTTCTTCAAACAGCTCCCGTCCGATGAGCATCCTGCGGATCTCGCTGGTACCAGCGCCGATCTCGTAAAGCTTGGCATCACGAAGGAACCGGCCGGTCGGGTATTCGTTGATGTAGCCATTGCCACCCAGAACCTGGACCGCCTCCAGGGCCATCCATGTCGCCTTCTCCGCAGCGTACAGGATCGCGCCAGCGGCGTCTTTTCGAGTAGTTTCGCCTCGATCGCAGGCCTTGATAACGGCGTACACATAGGCCTTGGCGGCGTTCATGCCGGTGTACATGTCTGCGAGCTTGCCCTGCATCAGCTGGAACTGACCGATCGATCTGCCAAACTGCTTGCGCTCATGGATATACGGTACGACCACGTCCATGCAGGCCTGCATGATGCCTAGCGCTCCGGCGGCAAGCACCGCCCTTTCATAGTCCAGTCCTGACATAAGTATGTGAACGCCCTTATTTACCTCACCAACGACATTCTCCTCCGGCACTTCGCAATTCTCGAAGACCAGTTCGCCGGTAGGCGAGCCGCGCATCCCCATCTTGTCCAGCTTCTGGCAAGTCGAGAAACCGACGAAATCCCTCTCAACCAGGAAGGCCGTTATACCGCGTGACCCGGCATCAAGGTCTGTCTTGGCATAGACCAGCAACGTATCGGCTTCCTCGAAATTGGTGATCCACATCTTGGAGCCGTTCAGTATGTAGCGATCGCCTTTTTTCTCGGCCCGCGTACGCATGCTCACAACATCGGAGCCTGCCCCCGATTCTGACATGGCCAAGGCCCCCACGTGCTTGCCGGAGATGAGTTCCGGTAAATACTTGCGCTTTAGCTCTTCGCTGGCACAGCGGCGGATCTGGTTGACGCACAGGTTGGAGTGCGCACCGTAGCTCAAGCCAACGGAACCAGAGGCCCGGCTTACCTCTTCCATGGCCACGGCATGTTCCAAGTATCCCATGCCGGCGCCGCCATACTCCTCTTCAACTGTAATGCCGTGCATTCCGATTTCGCCCATCATCGGCCAGAGATGACGCGGGAACTCGTCAGTCTGGTCGATCTCGGCGGCAATTGGCGTAACATGATCGGAAGAAAAGGTCATGACCGTATCGCGGATCATGTCGGCGGTCTCGCCGAGATCGAAATTGAAGCCGGGAAGCTGATTGGGAATCATGGTGAGGTTCTTGATCGAATGGGTGTCGTGAATGTGACAGTAAGACAGCGCAATGGTCGCTGCAAATTAAGCTGTCGTGCCAGATTGGCAATCAACTCCGGGTGGGCATCCACCTAGGCTGTATTCGGGAATCATGTGGGACCGACCGACCGGCGATACCGACGATCTGAACGTGCAGTTCTGCCCCTTTGGCATCGGTCAGTTGCAGTTCTTCGCCGGGAATGAAGTGAACCGGTCGCTGTTTGCCGTCGTCGATTGCGATGTTCGACGCGTAGAGACAGGTCCGGTCATGGGCGTCGCGTACGGGACTGAGCCTGCCCTTCAATCCGGGAAGATGACCGGTCGCCTCCGGGAGAATGACCGACCCGCCTGTCGGCATGGCCTCCAGACCGATCGCGAGCGCGCGTTCGCCTGGTATCCAGTCCTGCGCCAGTCTCGCAGCATGTCCCGGCGCGGAAGCGAACACGGTCATGGGCAACTGGGTCGTCGGTCGTGGCCTGCTTCCGGGTCCTGTTCGGAAACAGGAGAAGGAGATCGCTACCCGGCAAGGAGCGACCGCCGGACCGCACCGAGACGACGGCACGAGCGGGACTCCGTTCGTGCGGCGCAGCGGGAATGACAAGAAGAACCTCTGAATCGTAGACAATTGCGTACTCGGGATACCTTCCGCACAGCGCCTGCGTCTCGCGAAGGATCAGGGCCACGCCGACGCCCCGGCGCTCCATATGGTATGCCCTGTCTTCGCCGGCACGGGGCCCTCCGATGGCCATTCGCGCCCTTGCCGAGGTCAGGGCAGTTTTAACCCTACAAGGTATTGTTTTTTTCTCTCCTCTGGAAAATAATGCGTCACGAAACGCAAGAGCGCGGAAGGGAGACTGCTCGACGCGGTATGTACCAGATCCACGAAGCGAGCATTTTGGCGAGAGCGCCCCTGACTTCTGCACTCAGTCGGATGCGAAAAAGTTGTCAATCAACGATGTGCAGCCAGTTCAGCGGGAAAATGGTCTGCCGAACAAGCACCGGATCAAAAATGATGGGAAAATGACCGATCCTGATCAATATGCTCCCGACCCATGCCCTTGGTGGCGAAACAAGGAAACCGTCCAAAAGATCGGATATATCCTGTCAGCGCTTTGGATGGGCGGTATCGTGATAGCCACCAATGGCGATACCAAACATTTTTTGTTCAATTTCATCTTCACGGTGCCGTTGGTCGGTTGGATCATCGGCCTTGGAATTGCTGCATTTTTGCGCCGATCACGTAAGGTAAATTCGCACTCTGATTGATGTCATGGGGGTTGATACAGGGTTCAGACAAAGAAGCCATGACAGGGGCGCCAACATTGCAGCAAACCACCATTGGGGTGCCCTACTGAAAAGGGCCAGTCCGTCAAGGGCAAGCATCATTCCCGACACTGCGCAAGACATTACCGTACTGCTTCGGTCGTTTTGTGCGTGCGACCTGCTGTTAAGATCAGATGTCTTCGTATATCGGAACTCCACCCAACTGCAGGATCAAATCTTCCACCGCCGATATGGCCGCGGTAAGATCGGTATCACTTGTGCCCCGCAGGACCAGGCTCGTCCCAAATCTGTTGTCTTTGTAGAAGGGATAACTGCCAACATCAAGATCAGGCCAGCCCTCTTGAATGTCGGACAGACCCTGGGCAATGGCGCCTTCCGGCAGATGACATCCAACCGAGCGCGACAACACCGGGGCGCCGCCAACCAGCCGATTCCGCAAGGTATCCACCATAGCCCGCATTATTGATGGCACGCCGGCCAGGACGAAGACATTTCCCATCTGAAATCCGGGGGCGATCGACACCGAATTTTCGATCGTTGTCGCACCTTCAGGGATCAAGCACATCTTTTGGCGCGCTTCGTTGAAATCGGCGGGATCGTCGAAGCGGGCGGCCATCAGATCATAGCTCTTCTGGTCTTTCACCAACCCAACTCCAAAAGCCTTGGCGACACTGGCAGCGGTGATGTCATCGTGAGTCGGCCCGATTCCACCGGTCGTGAAGACATAATCGAAGGTTTTGCGACAATAATTTACTGTTTCGACAATTGTGCTTTCGACATCCGGGATGACCCGCGCCTCACGCATGCGGACCCCCCAACCATTCAGGCGATCTGCCAGATATTGCAGGTTTGCATCACGCGTCCGACCGGACAGTATCTCGTTACCGATGATAATCAGGCAGACGGTGTATTCCGATTTCATACCGGTCATGAAACCCAGCTTTGTCGTGTGGGGCATCACATCAAGATAGTCTGATGTACCCGTGTCGCAATGTCTAACCAGCGCCTGCTACAGCCCGTAGATTTTGTGAAAACTTTCGTTTTATTCAAGGATACAGGGAACCACACGCTTAACTGTCCAATTCAATTGTGCTGCCAGTGTTGGGAACCCCGCCAGATTCAGTATGAAGCCAAGCCCCATGAAGGGAATCACATGAGAATGGAGACGTTCAACATATAAACATGCCACACTACAGCGAACCCGGCGTATTGATTGCCACAGGCGCCGCTGTCTCCAGTCTGGCATCGAAGGCAAAAAAGCTGGATGCAATCACAAACACCCCATTGATTGTATGCCGTGATTGTTCAGGAAAATCCTGGTCCTGCCCCGAACACGGCTATTGTTTCGACTTCACGATACTGCAGGCCTGAGATGCTGCGGTGGCGCATTGCGGGATCGGGTATTGGCGCACGCTGCCCAACGCAACCGAGTACCGCAAAGCTACATGGAGGAAAATCCGGTAGGGCTGCGACAGCAATCATCAGGGACAGGCCGATCTGAACAGAACCGGTCGCAAGGTTGGTGTGCCAGCCACGATCAAAGATGTCACACAGCCAGCGTGATCCTGAAAAGGAGCCGAAATACCGAAAGGGTTCCAACCATCTTGGCTGATCGCGCATCTGATTCCTCGCTTCACACAAGCGGCTGCGGGCACGACGTACTCCATAGACCACGGCATCTTGATACCGGAAACATACCCCTTCGGAGCCTGATATTTTTGCCAAGCGTTTCAACCTGCCGGAGAGTGCTCTTTGGTATTGAGACCGATCAATCAGGGTCATTCAAATGCTGGCCAGAAGCAATTCACGGGCCCTTCGCTTAGGCCTTTGCCGCGCGTTCGAGGAAAGCCTTGCCGGAATAGCACCTTGCCTTGAAAACCCGACAGGCCCATATGCGGTTTCCATGAACTTCGCCGCCGCTCTTGTCCGCGGAACCTTGCAACGGCGCTACAAACGTTTTCTCGCGGATGTCGAACTACCAGACGGCACCGTTGTCATCGCGCATTGCCCCAATCCCGGATCTATGACAGGGATGGTCGAACCGGGCACCGAAGTCTGGCTGTCACCGGCATCAAATCCGAGACGCAAACTGCGCTGGACTTGGGAACTGGTACGAGATACCGCCACTGACAGCCTGGTGGGCGTAAACACTGGATTGGCTAACGCCATCGTCGCGGAAGGGCTACAAAAACAGGCGTTAGGTAGAGCACTTGCTGCCCGGTCAATCCGGCGGGAAGTCAGATATGGCAAGCGTTCCCGGGTAGACTTTCTTTTTGAAGACCAGGACGGGCGACGCTGCTTTTTGGAAGTGAAGAGCGTTACGCTGCGCCGGTCCTTGCACCCGCCCCACATCGCCGAGTTCCCGGATGCAGTCACCGCACGGGGCGCGCGGCATCTTCAAGACTTGGCGACGGTCTGTGAAGGTGGCGACCGCGCAATTCTTCTTTACCTGGTACAGCGGATGGATTGCTCGGCCATGCGCATAGCAGCGGACATCGATCCGACCTATGCCGAAGCCGCTTATCACGCATGTCGGATCGGCGTGGAATTCCTCGCCGTTGCCAGCACTCTCTCAATTCAAGGGATTGCTGTGAGCGGCCCCTTGCCGGTGCAGATCGGACAAGCTACCTAAGTTGTTACCGGTAACTGTCTTGCATCCGATGAGAACCGACGTCCTTTATGACAAGGCGGGTCAATCCCGCGTGGTGGTGAAACTCCACGATGCCGAGGATTTCACCGGCATGCGCGAGGCTGGCCAACTCGCAGCCGAAACGCTTGATTTCATCACGCCCTATGTCGAACCGGGTGTCTCAACCGGTCATCTGGATCAACTTTGCCACGAATATATCCGTGACCATGGTGCCATTCCCGCCCCTCTTGGATATCGTGGATTTCCCAAGTCGATTTGTACTTCTGTCAATCATGTCGTCTGCCACGGTATTCCCGACGACAAGAAGATTCTGAAGAAGGGTGACGCGCTGAATATCGATGTGACGGTCATCCTTGACGGTTGGCACGGCGATACCAGTCGGATGTTCCCAGTCGGGCAGGTAGGCGTGAAGGTGCAGCGTCTGATCGACACGACCTGGACCGCGATGATGAAGGGCATCGAGGTGGTGCAGCCGGGCGCAACCCTGGGCGACATTGGCAGCGCTATCCAGACCTACGCCGAGGGTCAGGGTTTCTCCGTCGTGCGAGATTTCTGCGGTCATGGTGTGGGTACGGTATTCCATGATGCGCCGAGCGTGCTTCACTTCGGCGAAGCCGGTACCGGTGTGATACTGAAGGAAGGCATGTTCTTCACGATCGAACCGATGATCAACGCTGGCGGCTGCGCCACCAAGATCCTCGGGGACGGTTGGACGGCAGTCACCCGGGACCGGAAACTGTCAGCCCAGTTCGAGCACTCTATCGGGGTGACGGCTGATGGTAGCGAGATATTTACAGAGTCGCCACGTGGCTGGCAGAAGCCACCCTACGAACTGGAGGACCAGGCCGCCTGAACTGATTTCAAGCATTTCAAAAGTCACGTCAGATGTATGCAAAGATTACTGACGTTGTCCTGATATCGCCGAACACACCCTGTTAAGTTCGCAGGTACCGCTTGGTCAGGATTATCGTCCATGCAGCGTCG
>JAPOST010000097.1 GCA_026709535.1 Rhodospirillaceae bacterium | reverse complement strand
CGACCCCTGCGACCCTCCGGGAAGCGCTTCGACAGGCTGATCTCGAAACGCCGGTCCCGGATCGCGCCATGCTTCGGCACGATCAAGCGTCTCTTCGGGCTGCACCTGCCGAGACGGATGGGGAACCACACACGATAGCCAGACTACTGCACCAAGAAGCCGCCCAAGCGCAACCTGACACCTTCGTGACCAGACACTGGTCATCAATGACCGTTCCTTACCAAGTCACCATGCAGAACGGCCGCTCAATGCCAGTGACCTTCTGCTGGTCGATATCGACAGTGCGGACAGCGCACATATTCGCAAAACGGACTTCTTGATGGTGACAGCGCATTTTCGTCGGCTGACATACCGAACGATCGGGCTTCGGTCCAGGCAGGGACTCGCGCGCCGGCTATCGGGCGCCCTATCATCCTTTGCCGGACGGCGCCTTGGAAGCCAACGCCCTAGGACGTCACCTGTCCCCGGATGCCTGCCTCGGACGCCACTCGAGGAACGAGCGCCTTCACAAGTTCTTTCATCTCCAGAACACCGACCGGCGCGCCGTCGCACATTACCATGCTCGTGTGACTGGTATCGCCGCCAGCTTGTGCGATGACATCCTCCAAGGTATCATTGTAGTCGACTTCACCGGTTGTTTCCGGCGGCGCCTGGTCATTGAGCGGCCTCATGACGGAGCGGACGCGCAGCACCCGCGCCCGGTTGATGTCACTTACAAAGTCTTCGATATAGGGATCCGCTGGCTGCAGCAGAATCCGCTGGGGCTCGTCTTGCTGGACAACGTAGCCATCCTTCAGGATGACAAGATGGTCCGCCAGCTTCAGCGCTTCATCCAGATCATGCGTGATGAAAACGATCGTCTTGTGCAGGTCCTTCTGGAGTTCCAGAAGCAAATCCTGCATGTCCGTTCGGATCAGTGGGTCGAGCGCCGAGAAGGCTTCGTCCATCAACATGATAGGCGCATTCGACGTCAGTGCCCGTGCAATGCCGACCCGTTGCTGCATGCCGCCGGATAGTTGACGCGGGTGATGATTTTCAAATCCGTCGAGACCAACCCGTTCGAGCCACTTTCTGCCCTCGCTGTCGGCTAATTCCTGCTTTTCGCCGCGAACCCGAAGCGCAATTCCGGCATTTTCCAGAACCGTTCGATGCGGCAGCAACGCAAACTTCTGGAATACCATGGACATCCGGAACTGGCGCAAGTCGCTCAGGCCGGCGTCTGAATAGTCCATGATATCTTCACCATCCACCTTGATCTCACCCTCCGTCGGATCAATCAGGCGATTGACGTGGCGAATGAGGGTCGATTTGCCGGATCCGGACAGCCCCATCACCACGGTGACATCGCCATCGTGCATCTCGATATTGATGTCGCTCAGACCCAACACGTGTCCGTGCTGATCTAGAAGTTCGGTCTTGGAAAGTCCGTCTCTGACGAGCGGCAGGACCGACTGCGGATCCGGTCCGAAAATCTTGTAGAGGTTCTTGACTGAAATCTTGGTCGGTTCGGCCATCGCCCCGCTCCTACTGGTTTTGGGCGGTGTTGATTCGCGCAAGAGAGGCTTTGCTGACCCGATCGAGAATGACTGCCAGCAGCACGATGGCAAAGCCTGAGATCAGGCCCACGCCCAATTCCAGGTTCCGGATGCCTCGCAGGACCAGCACGCCGAGCCCCGGAGCCGAGACCAGGGATGCAATCACAACCATGGCCAGCGCCATCATGATCGTCTGGTTGACGCCCGCCATGATGTTCGGCAGCGCCAAAGGGATTTCGACGCCGAACAGTTTCTGACGGCTGCTCATGCCGAAGGCGTCAGCCGCTTCGATGACCTCCTTGTCGACCAGACGAATGCCTAGGTCGGTAAGGCGGATCACCGGCACGATCGCATAAAGGATTATCGCGATACCATACAGCTTCGATTCGGTGACGGAGAACAGGAAAATGAGCGGAATCAGATATACGAAGGACGGCAACGTCTGCAGCATGTCCAGCACCGGAATCATGGCGCGCTGGAACCCGTCATTCTTCGACATGGCGATTCCGACCGGAACGCCGATCAACACGCTCAGCACCGTACAGACGAAGATGATCGACAGCGTCTGGATCGAGGCGTCGTAGTGATCGATGAACAAGAGTAAAATAAAGGTAGCGCCTACAAACACGGTGACCCCGAGCGCACGCGACGCCATGTACACTCCGATCAGGATCAGCGGAACCAGAACGAACCACGGGATGGCTGCGAACAACCACAAGGCTCCGTCAAGCATCCACGATAGCGGCTGCGTGATCGGGTCGAGCAAAAATTTCAACCCGTCCTTCACCGCCAGGAATCCGTTCTCGACCGCCGAAGTCAGGTCACGCGACTGGCCGAGGGCATTGCAGGATTTGTTCAGGACATCAAGCGACGGGAAAGGGATGTCCCACCATGGCGTATCAGACTTGCCCCTGGCCTTGGCCAAGAGATCAGCCATCGAGACTGGCCCGCTGGCCTTGTCGCTATCGCACCATTCCCGCAATCCCAGGAAATCAAACGCCCCATCGAAGTACGCCATGATTCCCTTACCCCAGCTTCCATGAGGCCGACAGAGCAAGCGGAATTCGCCTCTGATTCTTGTTGGACGAGCGCAGAATCAGAAAGACTGGCCGCCAGCAGGTGTCACAGACGCGATGCGGTCGAACAGTCAAGAGAGGCAAAAGGCGACTATCGCTTGGATGGGGTTCTGGGCGCGATTGCGCCGCTACCGCCATATCGGCCGAAGCTATTTGAGTACGGCCGCCAATCTGGTTTTGGCCGATGCGTTCAGCCAGTTGCTCCAGACATTCTTGTACTTGTTCAGAAAGTAGACGGCGGCTTCGTCGGCAGACGCCTTGCTGTCCTTCTTCCAGGCCAGCACGTCGCCCATCTGGGCGTTGGTGAACGCCAAGTTCTTCATCAAAGCATAAACGTCCGGATTCCTTGTCGCCAGCGCTGATGTCAGCGTGGTGATAACGCGGGCGACCGGGTAGGCGGAAACACCGGGATTGGCGCATTTCTTTCCGTCTGCATTGCACGTGTGAATCGCAGGCTTGTAGTCGCCGATCTTGACCTTCGCCATCGGATATTTACCGAGGACAGCAGTGGGCGCCCAGTAGTAGCCAAACCATGGCTTCTTCTCGGAGTAGGCTGCCGCGATTGAGGCGGAAAGGGTTTCGCCGGAGCCGTGGTTGAAGACTTTCATCTTCTTGTCCAGGCCCAGCGCCTTGATCAAATTGTCATTGATCTTCCGGCACGCCCAGCCGTCCGGACAGTTGTGGAATTGACCGCCCACCAGCTGCGGGTTCTTGAGTACATCCTCAATGGTCTTCAGTTCGGGGTGCTTGTCGGCCAGGTATTTGGGAATCCACCAACCCTCAAGACCACCGTCGGACAGGACATCCGTAGCTGTCTTCACCTTCCCGGCCTTTTCGAGCTTGTTGTAGGCTGGGGTCGAATTCACCCACAATTCGGTTACGATATCAGGCTTGCCGGTTTCGGCCAGCGACGTCACGGCCGTCACGGTGGCCGACGGGACTTTCTTGATCGTGCATCCGTAGCCCTGTTCAAGAATGAACTTGGCGACTGCGGTCACGACCTGAGACGACGCCCAGTTCATTTCGGTAATGGTCACTTGGCCACAGCTAGCGGCATGGGCTGTCGCATTCATCATGGACAGACCGGCTGCCGCACCAACTACTCCAATAAACAATTTCCGCACAGTGTCCTCCTAAACAGACATTTCGTTTCAAAAACAAGCTTTTACCAGAACCTGACGTCGCACCTCCTGGATGCGTAAAAGCGAATTCGGTTTCCTTCTACCGCACCAAGTCAGGGAAAGATTCCTAGAGAAACCCGACGCATATCTCGGGTGACTGAAACCCCGAGTGACGTGCTTCAGGATTGTGAACAGATACTAAAGTCCACACGGCACCTCAAACGAGGTTATACTAGGAACTGCCTGGCGATGCAAATACGGTGCCGCCAAGGCCGTCTGGTCCCCCTGACGATGGGCATGACCGCCTCGGAAATGCCTGCTGGTTTCCAGGGATAGTGTGTGACGGGCTATCGGCAGCGCGGCGGCGGTGCAGGCGATGCGCTATTGGGCTCGTATGGGAAGCAACATATGACAGTCACCGATCTGAGGGTGAGTTCGCTGGGCGGCGTCTTCGGCGCAGAAGTAACAAACCTCAATCTGGCAGACGGTTTCGAGGATGTCCTGATCGACCGCCTCACGTCTCTGGTCTACGAACACAAGGTATTGTGCTTGCGTGACCAGCCATTGATGCCACAACAGCTTGCTGCTTTCGGCAAGGCTGTCGGCCATCCCATTGAGCACGTGGAAGAAAACCTCCGGCTGGGTGAGGACTCCACGATCATGTCCTTGTCCAATGTCGATGGGCGCGATGCGCGACAACGTAACGGTGGCGCCTTCTGGCATACCGACCTGATCTTCACGGAAGAGCCGGCTAGCCTGACGATGCTGAACGCCGTGGTGGTTCCGCTAGATGGTGGCCCCACGCGCTTTGCCGACCAAGCCGCCGCTTATGATGCACTTGACGAGCGACGGCAACGGCTGCTGGAAGACCGAATGGTGCATCACTGCTATGAAGGCCGACGAGATGACTCCATGCCTGTGGTCAAGCATCCCCTTGTCCGCAAGCATCCGGTGACCGATCGCAAGGCACTGTACGGAGTCGCTGGCACTTGCCTGGACATCATCGGCTTGTCATCGCATGATAGCGCCAAGCTGCTGAAGGAACTGGAGCTCCACGCTACGTCACCACAATTCGTTTACACGCATTATTACCGGCCCAACGATCTGATAATCTGGGACAATGCGGCGACCCTGCACTGCGGCCCGACGCTGGAAGAAGCAGCTGGCGATGCCGCCGAAGAAGCCCGGGTCATGCACCGGTGCAGCGTGCGCGGCTGGCGGAAACCGGCAGAATATTCGACGTGACGGTTGCCTGGTTCTTGATGGGAAGAGACGATCCCGCGGATGCCGCCGCAGCACAGGACTGGGCAATCAGCAAACTTGTCCCGGTAGTCATCAGCCTGCCCGGCCTTCAGTCAGCCGACTTTTTCACCCCGGAAAGCGCTTCTGATCCTTACCTGGTCGATGGCACTGGCCCGGTATTCATGCTTCAGACCGACTTTGCAGATGCACCATCAGCCCTGAGTGCCTTGGCGACGCCAGCGCTGATCAACTGTCTGACCGGCAATGACGGCAAACCGGCCGGCCTTGGATTCGGCCATGACCTTCTGGAAACCTTGGCCTTTCCGGTGCGTGAAGACTCGGAGCCGAAACCCCGGAAGGCAACGCTGTCTTATGTGGTTCGCTATCATCGACCGGCCGAGAATGAAGCAGAATTCATTCAGCATTACATTGATCATCACCCACCAATCCTGGGTGAGTTTCCGGACATCCGAAACGTCTTCTGCTACGTCCCTCTGACATGGGACGACCCACTGGGCTTACCGCGCGAGGACCTGATGCTGGGCAATGAGGTCGTGTTCGATTCCCTGGACGCCCTGAACGCCTCATTAGCCTCGGAAGTCCGTCACAAATTGCGCGAGGACTACAACACCTTCCCGCCTTTCACTGGTCGCAATACCCACCACGCCATGACGCGGCGGCGTCTATATCCGGGTGTTTGAGAGGACCGTCTTCTGCCTGCCCCCCCGAACACTGCGTATGGCGACATCGCACTCGTCCTTTACCGGCTGTTTTGATGTCGCGCCTCCAATCGCGTTCCGAAGGACTTCCTCGCCAGATGAATACTGTCACCGTTTATGATGCACTGAAGGCTGCGGCAGCCGATTCGCCAGACCTTGATTTTTTCGTCGTGCCGCCCTCAGCCTCCAGAACCTACGCGCCGGACGGTGTCTCTCTCACATTCGCCGAAGGGCTAGCGCAAGTGGACGCCAGACGGTCCGACTATGCAGCCGCAGGCTACGGTCACGGTCAGCGAGTCGCCATCCTGCTGGAGAACCGACCGGATTTCATTATCCACTGGCTGGCGTTAAACGCGCTGGGCGTCTCGGTTGTGCCTGTCAATCCCTACTATCAGGTCGACGAGATAACCTATCTGCTGAACCATAGCGACTGCGTGCTGGCTGTGGGCCTGCCGGAACGCGTTCACGACCTGAAGGCCCCGGCGGCCCACATTGACCGAGAATTGCCTGTTGTTGCGACAGGGGATCCGTTACCCACCGCTCCACCGCTCAGGATTTCTGATACTCCGGAGGGGCAATCAGAATGTGCACTGATGTACACATCAGGGACCACCGGCACGCCCAAAGGTTGCATGCTGTCCAACGACTACTACCTCGGAATTGGCGGGTGGTATGTGAACCAGGGTGGCTTGTGCCCGGTGGAGCACGGTCGGGAACGCTTGCTGACGCCCTTGCCGCTGTTTCACATGAACGCGATGGCCTGCTCCTTCGTGGCCATGATCATGGCCCGCGGCGCATTGATCCAACTGGACCGGTTCCATCCCTCGACATGGTGGGCCGATGTGCGCGAGACCGGCGCCACGATCATCCACTATCTGGGCGTCATGCCGGCGATCTTGCTGAACTTGGCTGAAGACCCTGTCGAGCGAGACAATCAGGTGAAGTTCGGTTTCGGCGCCAATGTCGATCCAGCCCAGCACATCCCGTTTGAGCAGCGGTTCGGTTTTCCGCTAATCGAAGGCTGGGCCATGACGGAAACAGGCGCAGGAGCAACCATTCCCGCCAACCGCCCACCACATGAACCGGGCCAGCGCTGCATTGGCTGGCCGTGGGAATGCGACGCGCGGGTGGTTGATGACGACGATAACGAAGTACCTGCCGATACGCCCGGTCAACTTGTCGTGCGCAAGTCTGAGGACACCCCCCGGCGCCTGTTCTTCTCCGGCTATTACAAGGATGAGGAGGCAACGGAGAGTGCATGGCGCGGCGGCTGGTTCCACACCGGCGATGTCGTCATGCGGGCAAAGAGCGGTCGCTTCTATTTTGTCGATCGGGACAAGAACATTATCCGGCGCTCCGGTGAAAATATCGCGGCGCTGGAGGTCGATACCGTGCTGGTCAGGCATCCTCATGTGGCGGAAGTCGCCGTAATCGCCGCGCCAGATCCAGTACGTGACGAGGAAGTCATGGCCTGCGTCGTGCCGACCGAGAACGTGAAGCGAGACGTGGCGACAGCCCGGAACCTGGTACAATGGTGCCTGGACCGGCTTGCCTACTACAAGGCGCCAGGCTGGATTCTATTCCTGGACAAGCTGCCGGTCACCGCTACCAACAAAATCAAGAAAGCGGACCTGAAGGACTTGGGCGGCGACCCTGCCAACAACCCGGAAGCCATCGACCTGCGGGCGATGAAGAAAGCGCCTGGGCGTGTGGTTTGAGGCGCCACTGCTGATACCAGGCCTTGGCAAGGCTATTTCACGAGGGCCGTGCAGTAGGCGTCGTTACTTTTTCCCCTCCCCTCTCTCAAGTCCTGGCGCGCCTGCATCATGGCGTCCGGTTCCTTAAGAATTTGTTCCCGAAATTATGGGTCGCTCGGTCCCAGGCCGTGGTGTTCTCCATGGTCAGTGTCAACTCTGGACAGAGTACCAGAGCTTGAAACCATCCGAGATTTCGGGAACAGACTCTGAGGCAGCGCGAAGCTCATCATCGTAAAACACACGTCAGGCTTCCGACCGGAATTGGCATCACTTGTCATACCTTGCCAATCATGCATTGTGTTTCCAAGAGTCGATTGGAGAAGCGATGAGGAATATGACTGGCGCGCCCCGATTTCTACCCCCCAAAATCATCGAGGTCATCATCGCCGATCTGGTCTTCAACGTGGATGGTCTGATTCCGGCAGTCTCGCAGCAACATGATAGCGGCGAGGTCTTGATGATGGCGTGGATGAATACCGACGCGGTGCGAGAAACACTGGCAACGGGGCATGTCTGTTATTGGTCTCGATCACGGCAGCGCCTTTGGCGTAAAGGAGAAACGTCAGGCAATGTCCAGCGGCTGATCGACTTCCGGTACGATTGCGATGCAGACACAATCCTGCTGCTGATCGATCAAACGGGCGCTGCTTGCCATACCAACCGACCAAACTGTTTCTATCACGCCGTCCGTCCAGATGGCGTAGTGAAACTGACCGAGCCGATGGCGTGAACCATACTGGAATGGCCGAATATTGAGGCCTGCCAACACCCCAGTCAAATGGGGCCTGACAGGCCTGCACCGTTACCAAGGAGTCGACCAGTTCCTCCATCTCGCCGGTCAACGAGACCCTGTTCCAAGATCTCGCCCACAGCCAGTGCCGCAATATCGGCGACCAGCCCCTCTAGCGAGCATTCTCGATGAACTCGGCGACTTGCCCTTCGCCCACCCGGCTGCTGCCGGTCCACCTCATCAGTCGACTTCATGAACGCACTTTGATCGTCGTCATCGACAACCTCGCCTCCGGCAAGCAGCCCTCAGTGTTCTACGACCATAGGATGCCACGGCCCGACTCGACTATCTCACCCATCATGGCGAGATCATCGCGACCAAGCATCGTTAATAGTGGATACGCTATCGCTGATGCTAGGTCAGAACCGAGAGGTCTAGTTGATATTGATTTCCAAGCCATGTTGCATAGTCGCGATGGTCCGCCAGGTCGTCGCCGGTCAGGGGATGCAAAAAGATATCCAACACGCCGCGATGAAGAATCAGGAACGGCAAGATTTCCCCCAAAAGGCCCGCCTTGAACGAAATCTGATAACTCCATTCCGGATGCGGCCCGACC
This sequence comes from Rhodospirillaceae bacterium, assembly GCA_026709535.1. Classification (GTDB taxonomy): domain Bacteria; phylum Pseudomonadota; class Alphaproteobacteria; order Bin65; family Bin65; genus Bin65. Next base: position 14,146 of record JAPOST010000097.1, on the reverse strand, counting down.
GGAAAATCCCGCCATCGGCCCATCGTTACCTTGAACCGTCCTTCCACGGCCTCGCGCAAGATTGCTGCCTTCGGTCGTGTCTCTGCGTTGTAATAGACGTGGGCATGATAGCCCTTGATGGCAGGCACTCGAGCAGCAGTCTCAACCATGGTTTGTGCAGGCGATCGTGAGTAATTCCCGGATATAGGCCAAGCTTCAATTTGGCAAACTTGGCATTCTGCGCTCTCAGCGAGTATGGGAATATCTGACGGCGGCCCAGGTCGTCAGCGCCTCCACGTTTCTGCCGGCAGCGACCGCTTCAGGGGTGCTTGGCCCATGAAATATTCGAACCGGTCTTGACGCTTCCGGGTCGCTTTGGCACTCTTGTTTGTCGGTCAAGGAGTGGATGCTGGGGAAGGCTACTACCGATTGACGCCGATTCGAGTAAGCATTCGCTAAAGAGGGCAGTTGCAGGCACCATGACAAAGTCGGAGTTGATAGCGCGCTTGGCCGAGCGGCACCCGGATCTGCGTGCCAAGATTTTCGAGCGAATCGTGACCACCTTGTTCGAGGAAATCTCGGATGCCCTGGAGCGTGGGGATCGTGTAGAATTGCGCGGCTTCGGAGCGTTTTCCGTCAAGGACCGCGAGCCCCGGATCGGCCGCAATCCTCGAACCGGTGCAACCGTACAAGTGAGCCGCAAGCGGGTTCCATATTTCAAAACCGGCAAGGAACTGCGCGAACGGCTGAACCCCGATCAAGGCGGCTAGCAACCAACGGCTCTGGTAAATGTTCGGGGAACATCCCCTGTACGGCATGCCGGCGCAAAACAGGATATCCTCCATGAGACTGCTTGGCTGGATAGTTGTCGGCTTGATCAGCATTACTTTCATCATCTTTGCGATACACAACTATCACACGACTGAGATCAACCTGTGGCCTGCGCCCATCACGCTGTCGCTGCCTGTGTTCCTGGTCGTATTTGCCGCGATCGTCATCGGCTTTGTCGGCGGCGCGCTGGTGGCATGGCTCGGCGGCAGCAATGCGCGGCGCAAGACGAGGGAAATCCGGCGAACGGCGCGGCGGCTTCAAGATCAAGCCGACACTGCCAGTCGATCAACGGCGGTTCGCGCTGCTTGAGGCCAGCATTTTCCCGCAAACGGCCCTTCAGTAAACCTTGCTGTTTGCAATCGGTGCGTTCATATCATTTCCTACCAGGAAGATGGTTCAAGCCGGAGCAGTGAGGGTCCATGAGCTGGCTCGAGAATATCCGACCAAAGATCCGGGCGCTGGTTGCGCGCGACATCCCGGAAAACCTCTGGGTCAAATGCCCGGCTTGCGGCCAGATGATTTTTCATCGCGAACTGGACGCAAATCTCAAGGTCTGCCCCCACTGTGGCCATCACATGCGAATCGCCGTCCGCGAAAGGTTGGCCAGCATGTTTGATGACGGCGTCTTTCAGGAAATCGAACCGCCCAAGGCGATTATCGATCCGCTCAAGTTTCGGGATCGCAAGCGCTACACCGAACGTCTGCGCGACGCACAATCTGCCTCCGGAGCGCGCCAAACCGGTGGTGATGCGGCCATTGTCTCTCATGGCACAATGGGCAGGATCAACGTTGTCATCGTCGCCCTGGATTTTTCCTTCATGGGCGGGTCAATGGGAATCGCTGTCGGCGAGGCGTTTGTCGCTGCTGCCCGCCTGGCCGTCTTGCAGCAGGCGCCGTTGATAGCGGTCCCGGCTTCCGGCGGCGCACGCATGCAGGAAGGCATACTGTCGCTCATGCAGATGCCGCGCACGATAATTGCGGTGCAGGACGTGCGCGAGGCAAACCTGCCGTTCATTTCATTGATGACAGACCCGACTACCGGTGGTGTTTCGGCGTCCTTTGCCATGTTGGGCGATATCGCCATCGCTGAACCCGGTGCCAACATCGGTTTTGCCGGCAAGAGGGTAATTGAGGACACGATCCGCGAGAAGCTGCCCGAAGGATTCCAAAGCGCGGAATACCTCCATGAGCACGGTATGGTGGATATGGTGGTGCCACGACAGGACATGAGGAAGACATTGATCCGCACGCTGCGCCACCTGTTGCGGCCCAATCCTCCAGCCAACGTCGTCCCTCTGAAGCTCGGCAAGAAAAAGGCGCTCAAGGTCGATGCGACTGCAGACGGCAATCGGAGCGAGATCAAGTCTGAAGGTGCCACCAGGGACACGAACGGCGCAGCGGCGGCGACACGGAAGACAGCGACAATGGCCAAATCGGATCAAGCTTCCGATGACGCCAAAAAAGACTGACGCCGTCATTGAGAGAAACCGTCGACGACCTGCTGGCGCGGTTTAACGCCCTGCATCCACGGGTCATCGATCTGTCGCTCCGGCGTATCGAAACGCTCTTGAACAAGCTCGGCCGACCCCATGATCGGTTGCCCCCGGTCATCCATGTTGCCGGAACAAATGGCAAAGGGTCTGTCCTGGCCTTCTGCCGTGCGGCCTTCGAGGCGGCTGGCATTTCCGTACATCAATATGTTTCGCCTCATCTCGCTCGCTTCAACGAGCGCATCATCTTGGCTGGCCGGGAGATTGACGACGATCGGCTCTGCCATACACTAAGTGCGGTGGACGATGCCAACGATGGATCACCCATCACGTTTTTCGAGATCACTACGGCGGCGGCTTTCCATGCCTTTGCTCAGACGCCAGCGGACGTGCTGTTGCTGGAAACCGGCCTGGGCGGACGGCTGGATGCCACAAACGTAGTCACATGCCCGAGTGCAGTCGCCATCGTCTCCATCGATTTTGACCATCAGGGCTACCTCGGCGATACGCTGGAAGCGATTGCTGGCGAGAAAGCCGGGATTCTGCGCCGGGACGTACCAGTTCTTGTCGGTGACCTGCCCGCCGCCGCGCGAACTGTAATCCTGGAACGGGCGCATGATCTCGGCGCGCCCGTTCACCAACATGGAGTCGATTGGATACATGCTGTTTCGGCAAGCGGCTGGACTTACAACAGCAGTGACCGCACCATCGCCATGCCGCTACCGGCGCTTCCCGGTGCACATCAACTGGCCAATGCCGCGCTGGCGATTGCATTGACCGATGCCGCCAATCCGGCCCTGCTATCCGACATACACTGGCAGGTAGCCATGACTTCCGTCGAATGGCCGGGACGATTGCAACAGCTGACAGAAGGACCACTGGTCGAGACCTTGAATCGCGGTCAGGAATTGTGGCTGGACGGGGCCCATAATCCGGCAGCAGCCCGGGCGCTGGCAAAATGGATCCGTTCGCGTAACCGGCCGGTTCATGCGATTCTGGGCATACTGGAAACCAAAGATCCGGAAAACGTCCTGAAGCCTCTGGTCCTGGAATGCGCCTCCGTGACAGCCGTTCCGGTCCATGGACATCGGTGCTTTTCACCGGAATATCTCGCAACGACTGCACAAGCACACGGCGCGACGACAGCCCGTACCGCATCGGATATCAAAAGTGCCATAGAACGGGTTGCGACGGAAGCTCCCTCCGACGAGGTTATCCTGATTTGCGGATCGCTCTATCTCGTGGGGCAGGCACTGGCAGCAAGACAAGATCAGGTGAACTGTTCCTAGGCTCCATCCGCCAGGATATTGTCAACCCACTCGTACAACTTGCTCTTCGGCAGGGTACCCATTTTGGTTGCAACCAGTTCGCCGTCCTTGAACAGCATCAGCGTCGGGATGCCACGAACGTTGTACTTATTCGGAGTAGCCTTGTTCTCGTCGATGTTGATCTTGGCGATGGACAGTTGATCGCCCTTGTCCGTTGCCATGTCTTCCAGCAGTGGTGCGATCTGTTTGCAGGGGCTGCACCATTCCGCCCAGAAATCTACCAGAACAGGCTTGGATGAGCCCAGGACATCGGTCTCGAAGGATGCGTCGGTTACATTGCTCAAGGACATGCTTACCCCGTTGGATTGGTTTCGCCGACAGCGGTCATGCATCGCGGCGTCCGAATTCTAGAAAACGGAAAATGGCAGGTCAAGCAAGCCAAGAAGATCATGCGGCCGGCGCATGGGGGTCCAGAATGTCGTCGTCCAGACGCATCAGATACGGCGTTGCCGTCCACAACAGGAAAGACTCGATCACCCGATCCGGATACAGACGGGCCAGCAGGGCACGATACGCAGCCATTTGGCGCAGGTAGGCGCTCGGTGTAGATGCCACATCGTCTGGCGGCAGACTGTTGGTTTTGTAGTCGACCAGCGCAATCCGCTCGGACATGATGGCCAGTCGGTCGATCTGGCCTGAAATAACGACATCGCCGATACGTCCGGCAATCGGCGTTTCAGCTATGGAGCCGGGACCAAACAGCAGCGCTGCGTCCGGCAGGTCGAGAACCGCCAGCGTCTCGCGCGCCATTTCGTGCTGCTGCTTTTTGGGAAGACCGTGGCCCGGTCGGGAAAGAAACCGGGTGGCAACCCGCAACCGGTCGGCAGGCGGAATATCTGGCAAATTCTGGAGCATCTGGTGGATCAGGATGCCTCGCCGAAACCGATCCTGGCCGGTATCGAAAGGGCCTGAGACCGCCGGCTCGGTATCGATGATGCGTGACGGCGTCATCGTTGTCAGCGGCTGCTCCGCCGGTTTTGGGTGGAATTTCAGGGATGCGAGAAGCGATGCGGCATCGGCATTGTCCGCATCGCTGTCGCCTTTCGGCGATGCCGCATCGCCAGACCGGCCGTATTGCAGCACTGGCTCGTCGAATCCGGCGCGTTCAATCTTGATCGTGCCATCAAGCCGCTTCAGGCCGACTTCTACCAGTTCGTGCCAGCAGTTGCTGTCGATTCCCCGCTTGCCACGCGCGCCGCAGACGATCAATGCGTCTTCCGCACGGGTCATTGCAACATACAGCAATCGATTGTACTCGCGCCGCTGCGCTTCGCTTGCCGCCTCCTTCATCTTCGCCGTTGCCTTGTCAGCGTCGTCCTGTGACGGGTTGATCAGCGGCAGGCCGGTCACCCGGGCAGGAGCGCCGGGTGCGTCTGTCGAGGGCCACAGGAACCGAATCGGCTTATGGGGCAAGCTTGTTGTATCCGGCAGGATGACAATCGGCGTCTGAAGACCCTTGGACCCGTGAACCGTCATGATTCGCACAGCATCGGACACGCTTTCCATGTCCCGCTTGACGGCCACATCCCGTCGTCGGACCCAGTGCAGGAATCCCTGTAGCGACGGTGGGTGGTCCTGCTGATACTTGAGGGCCAAGTTTAGCAGTTCATCAAGCGGTTCCAGGGCATCGGGGCCAAGCCGAGACCAGAAGAGTTCTCGACCAGACAGTTCGGAGGCGCCCGCCAATATGCCCTTGAGCAGTTCGTAGGGCTGCACGAAATCGGTCTTGGTCAGCAGTGATCGAAGGGCGTCGGCTGCTGTCTGGTATGGCGCCGGCGCAGCTTGCAAACGAGACCAGAGACTGGCTTTGCCACGTCCATGCGCCAAGGTGAACAGATCGTCGTCGTCCAAACCGAACAATGGCCCTTTCAAGACCGTTGCGAGAGTCAGGTCGTCTTCGGGCAGGAGCAGGAAATCGGCCAGTGCCAGAAGATCCTGAACCGCCAGTTGATCGACCAGCGCCATCCGGTCAGATCCGGCCACATCAATTTCGTTGGCCTTGAGCGACCGGATCATGGCATCGACCAGAGCTGTGCGGCGACGCACCAGGATCATGATGTCGCTGGCCCGGGCTGGACGCCGCACAGGCGTATCAAGGGAGCGGTCCCAGACCAGACAGGGATTGCCGTCCAGCCAGCACCGGATCTGACCAGCAATCTGGCGCGCCAGAACTTCAGTTGTTGACAGCGTATCAGTATCTGTTTCCGGCGAGGTCCAGCGCTCTGGCAGCGGCCGGTCGACCGGCGCGATCACCGGCCATACCTCGACCAAGCCCTGTTGGTTCTGCCGCCATGCGGTGTGGCGTAGCGGGGCATTTCCATCGGCAACACCTGCGCGGGCCGGTCCTTGAGCAAAGGTTTGATCGACGACATCAAGGACGGTCTGTACGGAGCGGAACGAAACATCAAGGTCCACCGGATCCCATGTTTCTTTCGCTGTCTTCACCTGGGTTCCAAACGTGCCTCGCATGTGATCGAATACGACCGGGTCCGCCCCTTGGAAGCTGTAGATGGATTGCTTGATGTCGCCCACTGCAAATACCGTTCGCGGCAATGGTGGCTGTTCTTCTTCGGCGGGCTTCCCCTCCACCCCGGTGCCAGCAAAGAACTCTCGGGCGATGGCTTCCACCAGGTACCATTGATCCGGGCTGGTATCCTGCGCTTCATCGACCAGAATATGGTCGATGGCGCCATCCAGCTTGAACAACACCCACTCTGTGGCGGCGCGCCGGGTCAGCAGATCTTGTGCCTTCAAGATCAGGTCGTCGAAATCCAGCACTGCGCGGCGGCCCTTCTCCCGCTCGTAGCGTTGATGAACCGCCGCACCCAGACGGGCCAGCGCAGCAGACCGCTCGACGACCCGCAGGGCCCTTATCCGGTCCCAGACAGCCTCCAGGCGCATCGCCTCTGTGGACATGATACCGATCAGATCAGGCAATTTTTGAATCGCACCTTGAGTCGCCAGCCTTGTCTGTGTTTCAAACCTGGCGGTCAGAAAGGCTCGGCAATAACCATCCAGGTGCTGCGCCCGGGATGCGGCGTCAGGCAACTGCAACCAGTCGGCGATGATCCGCGCCTTGTCGGCATCGGTAATTTTGCCGGTAGCCAGCGCAGCGACTGCAGCCGCAAGATTATCCCGGTCAAAGGCGGCCTCCCGGCAAGCCTTCGCCCGCAAGGCGTCTTCGGACGCGGCCCTGTCAAAACCGGCGTCAGCGTAGAGCGCGACGATCGCCTGCGCGACCCGCCTGCCATCCTGAAGATGGTCGCGCAAGTGACCTCGGTAGCTCAGAAAATCACCCAGATAGCTGGTCAGGTCATTCGGACCGCCAACGGTGGTCAGCCGCGCCAGGTCTGCCGAATAACGCCCGGCTCCCGGAGCCGCCGCCGCCAGCACCTGATCACGCGCCTGATCCAGCAGGAAGCGCTGGTCGCCTTCTTCGATCACCTGAAAATGAGGCGGGATCCCGGTTTCCAGAGGAAAGCGCTTCAGAAGCGCCTGACAAAAGGCGTGTATTGTCTGGATTCGCATGCCGCCCGGCTCATCCAGCCAGGAGGCGAACAGCGTTCGGGCCCTCGTGATTTCGGCGGCGGTCGGCTCCTGGCCGATCACTGTCTTGAGATCTTCCCGCAGCGCGGCAATGTCCATCAGCGCCCAGTATCCAAGCTTTTGCGCGATCCGATTGGTCATCTCGGCAGCCGCAGCCTTGGTGAAAGTCAAGCACAGAATGCTTGAAGGCGGCGCGCGACTCAGCAGCAGGCGCAGTACCCGCTGGGTCAGGACAAAAGTCTTGCCCGTCCCCGCACTGGCACTCACCCATGACGAGACTTGCGGTCTTGACGCCCGGGTCTGCCGTCGCTGCGCGACAGCGCCCGGGTCGTCAGGTTCATGGAATGTCTCGGCGGTCATGATGCTGCTTCCGTCACGGCCCATTCGCGGATTCGCGCCAGATGTTCGTAATCGTTGAACGCCAGGGCATAGTCGCTCGCAGGACGGGCGACATAAGCCGTGTCTCCGCGCCCGTAGCGCTGTACCAGACGCTTCAAACCTTCCTCCGCCTGGTCGATCAGGTCACCGGCGGATGTTTTCCCGGCTGCGCGAACGACAAGGGGGATCTGGCCACCGCTTACCTGCCAATAGGTCAGGTCAACGATGTTGTCGACGGGGGGCAGACCGTCGAATCCCCCGTGCCGAAGGATCAGGCCCTCCAGCGCCAACTGGGGATTGAAACCATTGTCCACATTGGCTTTCTTTGGAAGGGCACCGGTCTTGTAATCTAGGATTTCGGCGTTGCCATCGCACTTCAGATCAATGCGGTCCGCCTGGCCCGTCAAGATGAATTCGCCGTCCGGTCCGGTAATCGTCATCCGTCCCGCAACCTCGACATGGGACTGCCGCAAGCTGTTTCGTCGGGTGGTCTCCCTGATCACGAAGGCTTCGGCCGCGCGTTCGAAACGCGGCCACCAAATGGCGGCGATTCCGGGCGAATGGGCCAAGCGCTGGAAGCGCGCCCGGCCGAGGTCTTTCAGCTTTGACAGGGCGTCAGCCGGCAGCGAGTCGCCGAGGCGATCGGTAATGAATGCCTGAAAGATCTCGTGCAGGATGATTCCGCGGTCCAAGGTGCCTGGATCGGCATCGATTTCGCTCAGTGTTTCGAGACCCAGAACATATCGTGCGTAGATCGTGTAGGGATCGCGCAGCCACTTTTCGACTTGCGTGACCGGAAGCCGTTTCGGACGGGCGCTGACGGGTGGCTTCGGTGCCGGCCGCGCGCAAGTCTGGATCGCCGCCGGCCGGTCCATGACCGCCGCTGCCTCGGCATACAACAGGCCCTTGCGCCGCCATGCTGCCAGATCTTCCTCCGAAAACCAGCCTGTCATCAGGGTTTCCAGACGTTGCAGCCAGCGCGATGCTACCGTGGGAGCCCCATCCGACTTTTCGCTGCGTGTTATCACCACTTCCGGCGCACAGAAGGCCTGGGCGAAATCGTGGGCGGAAAGCCCCAGGCGGCGTTCCGGGGACGGCAGGCCGAACTGCCGCCGCATGAGGCGACTCATCCAGGGGTCGACCGCCGGTTCGACCGGCCACGTCCCTTCGTTCAGGCTGCCCAGAATCATCATGTCGGCGTGATGCAGGCGTGCTTCCAAAGGGCCCAGGATCGCCAACTGCGGATGCGTGCCGTAGCGAGGCCTGACAACCCGCCCCAACATCAGCGTTTCCAATAGCGCCGCCCAATCTGCGGCAGGCGTTGCTTCCAGCGCGCCACTGGCCTTGTCCAGATCGTCGACGAAGGCGGCCAGCACCTCACCATTTTCGCCCTGCCAGAGAGATCGGTCGTCAGGTTCTTCGGCCGATTCGGCCAGCTTCTCCGCCGTTGCGCACAGCGCCCGAACATAGTCTTTCAGGGTGCAGGAGCTTTGATTTTCCAGTGGCGCCAGACAGGATGTCAAACGCGCAACCAGAGCATCCGCCATATCGAAAATCACGTGCGGGGGACTGTAAGGGTCCGTTCGCGCCTCTTTCAGGCGGAGGCGCAAGCCAGCCAGCCCGGGCGCAGGCCGTGCGCCGCGCAATGCTGCCCGCTCCAGCGCGCGGACTTGCCGCCGCGTCATCGCCGGGGGCTGACCAATTGTACATAACGGATGTTTCAGGACGGAGAGCAAGGCAGCAGGCTCCAGGTCTCTTGCCGCCGCCTGCGCCAGAAGCAGCAGGAAGGCTGCGGGCGGTGTCGCGGACAACGGTGTGCCGGCAGAATCGTCCACCGTTATGCCCCAACGGCCCATCTCCGCCGCCACCCGCCGACCCAGGTTCCGATCGGGTGTGACCAGCATCGCGTTCTTCAGCGGCGTTTCAAGTGCCTGCCTCAACAGCAGCGCGATGGTTCTGGACTCGGCATCGGGGTCGCGACAAGAAATGATTTGGACATTCAGGCCCAACGCATTGGCCAAACTCAGGGGTTCCCTTGGCTTGCGCGCCCAGGCATTGGTCGTGGAGGCCGGCCGAAGCGCTTCGGCAACCAGGCGAACCCTGTCTTCTGCAGCCCGTGGCGCGTCGTCACTCCCTGTTCGTGCTGTTCCGGCCGACGGCCAGTCACGTACTGCCGAACGATCAACGCCCAGGCTCGCCAGAAGCCGGTAGAGACCAAACTGCGGATGGGATTCTTCCGTGCCGACAGCATCCCAGCTTTCGTCATCCAGTATCTGGTCCAGGCCAGGCAGGATCACCTCGCCGATCGGCAGACGCGCCACGGTGGTCAGCAGATCGACCACAGCCGGGATGCCACCGGTCGCCCCTGCCGCGATGACGGGATGATCGGGCGACTTGTCCTCCCATGCTGCGCATTGCCAGGCCAGCAGGCGGGTCCGGTAGTCGACCGGATCGATTGTCCCTTCTTCGGCCAGAACCTCTGGCCATACCCGGGTCACGATCCGCAGAAATTTCAACGTCGCCTGCCAATGGTCGGAGAGATCGCCGGGTGCCAGATCTTTCAGACCATCAAAGGACAAGCGCTCCGTCTGGACCTGATCGACCAGTTGACCCAGGGACCGCGCCAGTAAAACCGCCTGTTCGATGGTGATGCCGCCATCCCATTTCATGATCAGGCGGGCCAGTAACAACTGCCGTCGCAGGTCCGATACTGGCGACGGAATATCAAAAATACCGCTGCCATAAGGGGTTGCACCAGTGTCGCTCAATGTGCCGGCAGTTGTCAGCACAAGATCGTCCTCGTCCACATCGCCAATCGGGCGTATTCGCGGCAGAAGCAGTGGGGCGCCGTCACTCAACTGCAGGAATGTCTCTCGCAGAGTGCGGCACGCACGCCGCGTTGGCAGCAATACGAGAACCTGCGACAGGCTTTCGGGAGAAGCGCCGAACCTGTCCATCAGGCCGAACGCGAGATCGCCAATGAAATGGCGGTTTGGCGCAATCGAATAGACGACTGGTTTCGTTATTCCGGGCGCGTCACAAGACGTAGCGTTGCTGGCATGGTCCAGTATCATGACAATCAGAAATAAACTGCTTGGTTTAGCTGCTCGAAAATACGGTTGACCTGGATCAAACTTTCTGGCGTCCCGACATGATACCATCCGCCGTCGTGTCGAATACCGAAAAGCCGCTCGTTTTCAAGGGCACGGTCATACACGACGTTCAGCGAAAATCGACCCGGTTTCAGCCCCTTGAACAGCGTAGGGTCCAGAATCTGAATGCCGGTAAAGACGAAAGGCGCGATGTCCGATTCGCCTCGACGGCTCAGTCGCCCTTCAACATCCATGTGGAAATCTCCCTTGCCGTCATACCCGAAGGCCGAAACCGCCGGTTGCATCAGCAAGATTGCATCCATGCGATCCGCGTCCCATGCCTCGGACAAGCGGCATAACGCCGAGGTCGGTCCCTCGTCCCAGACGGTATCCCCGTTCAAAGCGAAGAAAGGATCCGGTCCCAGATGCTCCAGCGCATTCAGGACGCCGCCGCCGGTGTCCAGAATGTCTTCTTCTGGGGACAGGATGATCGACGGCATGGAGCGGCGTTTCAGATGAGTTTCGATCTGGTCAGCAAGATAGTGCGCGTTGACGACAGCGCGGGTTACTCCTGCTGCTGCTACCTTGTCCAGTGTGCGGTCCAGCATCGTTCGCCCCCCCACTCGCAACAATGGCTTGGGGACGAATTTCGTCAGCGGGCGCATGCGTTTGCCGACGCCGGCTGCCAAGACCATCGCCGCCTTCGGGCCGCTAGTCATTCGGGGTCCCGTCACGCAACCCCCGTTGAATCGGGTGATCGCCGATATCGGGTTGGGATCACGGCATTGATCCATTGCTTCATGGAAGACAAGGCCGGATGCTCCAGGTCGGCTTCCAGCAATTGCCATACTCGCGGGATATGCTTCAGGTAGACCGGTTTTGAATCGCGTACCATCAGGCGGGTAAAGATACCTATGATCTTGCAGTGCCGCTGGGCGGACAGCATCGCAGCAGCAGCCTCAAAGGCAATGCGGTCGAGGTCAGGAAAGGCGGCGCAATAGGCGTCGACCATGGTAGCGCGAATGTTCGGAGAGACGTCTCGCCGTGCGTCAGCTATGAGGGAGACCATGTCGTAAGCTGGCGAGCCGATAAGCGCATCCTGAAAGTCCAGCAGCCCGCAAGCCCTGATGCCTTCACGGCCTGACAATTCCATCAGATTGTCGACGTGATAGTCACGCAGCACCAGGGTGGTTGGCTGGTGATCGGCCAGAGGATACAGGGCGCGCCAGATTGCCCGGTACTCATTTGTCGTTTCCAGGGACGTCGACACACCGGTGACGGTCGGTAAAAACCAGTCGACCAGGAGGTCCGATTCGTCTTCCAGCATCACGGCGTCATACGTCGGCAGGTCAATCGCCGTGGCGTCAGGATGTTGATGCAGGGCGATCAATGTATCGGTAGCCAACGCATACAGCGCTTTTTCGTCGGCGCCCGCCGCAAGACGACGCGTGTAGGTCGCTTCGCCGAAATCCTCGATGATCAGAAAACCCTGGTTCATGTCCTGGTCGTGGATCACCGGCGCGCTGAATCCCAGCCGGCGCAGATGCTCGGCTATCTGGACAAAAGGCGTGACGTCTTCCAGCGGTGGCGGCGCATCCATCAAAAGCGCCGGAGCGGGACCACCGTTCAGCCGGAAATAGCGGCGGAACGAAGCGTCGCCAGATAACGGCGCAGCTTGCGCCCGATGCCAATTGCCGGCTGCCAGAAATGCCTGTCGAGCTTCGGCGCGCATGTCGGTCACCGGGTGGTGGGCTCCATCCTGTCCAGAGATCCCAAAAGGCGGCAGCCCGTATCGCCATGACCTACCAGGGTGACCTGCCGTTCCAGATCGTTGGCTGTGTGCTCAAGGTGAATATCCAACCGACTGGGGGGCAACAGATGAGCCGCTCTGTCAGGCCATTCGATCAGGCAGATGTCGCTCAGAGCGTCCTCCAGTCCGAGTTCACCAAGTTCCTCGGCTGCGCTGATCCGGTACAGGTCGAAATGCCAGACGACGTCATTCCCCAGAGGGTATGTTTGCACCAGCGTAAAGGTCGGACTCGGCACTTCGTCGACGCATTGATTGTGACGTCGGGCAAAAGAGTGGATGAATCGCCGGGCCAAGGTCGACTTGCCCGCACCCAACGCGCCATGGATAGCGATCATGTCGCCGGCGGTGGCAACGTTTGCCAGCCCTTTCGCCAGCACGTTCATGGCCGCCTCGGTCATGACGCGGTGAACCAGCCGGGCGTCAGTATCGGACCCTTTGGTGATCGGATTTGTCAGGGCAAGCTCCGAGGCAATCACACTGTAACGCTTACTGGAGGGCACTCGATGTGTCCAGTTCGCACGTCGATTGACGGTGGTTTCCGTGTGCTCCCTTGGCTATTTGGCGTTCCCCGTTCCCAAGGGCGCATAAGCAGCAAAATCGATTTCAGGAGGCTTCTGGCGGCCTGAGCTTCAGTCAGCATACACCTTGAAAATGCCGCCAGACTGGCCATCTCAATGGCGCGGCTGTTCTACGCCTTGTCGGCAGTCTCAGAGCAAGGAACTGGCGCAGACCGGGCCGTCACGACAAGACATGACCATGATGCCAAAGCCCGTTGCCAGATTGGCGAAACAAGTCGCTCGTCGTCACTTTGTAGCTGGCATGGTTACGTTTCCCTTGATCATGCCGTTCCTGTCATCCTGTGATTCGGACAGGCCAGCAACATCCCGGAAATTGGAAAACATGCTTTATCTCGAACTGAAGAATGGCCGTGTCATCATTGAGATGTACGAGGGTGCTGCGCCGAAACATGTTGCTCGAATCAAGGAGCTTGTTCGTCAGAAATACTATGATGGCGTCATCTTCCATCGGGTGATTCCCGGCTTCATGGCACAGACAGGCGATCCGACGGGAACCGGCAGGGGCGGCAGTGGCCAGAAGTTGCCGGCCGAGTTTTCAAAGGAACTCGGATTTGATCGCGGCACGATCGGCATGGCGCGAACTGCTGACCCCAACAGCGGCGACAGTCAGTGGTTCATCTGCTTCGCCCCGGCGCCGCATCTGAATGGCCAGTACACGATTTGGGGCAAGATCATCGAGGGCATGGAGCATGTCGACCAGATTGCCACTGGCGAGCCGCCAGCCAGTCCCGACAAGATCATCAGCTTGCGTGTTGCCGCCGATGTCGAAGGGTCCAAGTAGTCCCTTCTGAATTGGCTGAAGGATCATGCCAAGGTTCCGCGGCGCGAAGAAAGCAATCAGTGCCCAACCATCGGAAAATTCGTGACGCCAATGGGGGGGGCCGCCATTTATCTCATCCACGCCCAAAATAACGTGCTTGCCCGATATACTCGCCTAGCCAATAGCGATCGCGGCGTCACCTTGTGTGTCGGCCATAAAGATATTAAACATCGCATAGCCTAGGATTGCGACCGCCAGACCTGATATCATGCCAAGCTGGAACAGCAGGCGCGCCAAGGTTTCGTGGCGCGGCGTTTTTCGATAGCCGACCCACGATCCGACAAAAACGATCGC
>JAPOST010000024.1:10833-23153 GCA_026709535.1 Rhodospirillaceae bacterium | reverse complement strand
CAACTGTGCTTGATCCCAAGCGGCGGCCGATCCTCCGATGACAGGACCGCGTCGATCAGGCGACCGGCCATACTGCGCCCGGGTGGCCGCGCTCCAGGCCATGGTATCCTCCAGCGTCGGTCTCCAAACTCCCGACAGGGTACCACAGCCCGAGGCCACACGAGACTTCAGGAACAGACGCCAAGACCGCTAATTTTGAAAGAGGCTCGATCGTATATAATTCCCGAAGAAAAAGGATACCGGCACATCCAGCACCTTGCTCAATTCAACCTAAACCCGTCAGCTGATCGTGTTTTGGATTTGCCGGGTCTCTTGTAGACTGCTGCGATGAGCGTATTGGTGGAGGTCCGCGAGGATTCCCCTGCGGGTGAGGTCCCGGCGCTGCGCGGGCGTGCCGGTTTATCTGCAAGCCATTTCGTTGGCGCTTGTGCGGTCGCCATTGGTCAAGCAAAATACCATGGAACTTGGGTTGCCACGATGGTGGAAAGACGTCTCTATCAAGGTAGCGCAGATTTGCCTGCAGTAGCTTGAATCACAGATGAACGCTCGTCATCATGCGCGCATGACCATACGCGACCTCCGAGCACAATCTGATGCGGGCCTTCGCGCGGCGCCGGACCGACGTCTTGCAGTGGCGCCGATGATGGATTGTACGGACCGTTTCGACCGTTACTTCCTGCGCCAGATATCTGCGCAGGTCCTTCTCTACACGGAGATGGTAACGACCGGCGCGATCCTGAACGGCAATCGCGATCGATACCTGCGTTTGGATCCGGTCGAACATCCCGTCGCCCTGCAGTTGGGCGGCGCCGACGCAGCCGCCCTTGCCGCCTGCGCCCGTATCGGCGAGGATTTCGGCTATGACGAGATCAACCTGAACGTCGGATGTCCCAGCGACCGCGTTCGATCCGGACGGTTCGGCGCCTGCCTGATGGCTGAACCAGATCTTGTGGCCGACTGCATACGGGCCATGCAAGATTTGGTTTCAATCCCAGTGACGGTGAAATGCCGGATTGGTATCGACGACAGGGCAGACTATGCGTTTCTTAAAGAGTTTGTTGGCGCCATCCGCGACGCTGGCTGTAAAACTGTCATCCTTCACGCTCGAATGGCTGTCCTCTCAGGTCTGACCCCCAAGCAGAACCGTGAAATTCCGCCGTTGCGCCACGCAGTGGCGGCGCGCGTGAAGAATGATTTTCCAGACTTGGCAGTGATCTTGAATGGCGGTGTGGCAACCTTGGAGCAGGCAGTGGCGCATTTGGCCCGCTTTGATGGCGTCATGGTCGGACGAGCGGCCTATCATACGCCCTGGATGCTCGCGGATGCCGATGCGCGCATCTTCGGCGCAGCACAGACCTGTCGTTCGCGAGACGAAATCGTTCGTGCCATGTTGCCGTATGTCGAGCGCCAAGTGTCGACAGGCGTGCCACTGCAGCGAATCACACGCCACATGTTGGGCCTGTTTCACGGACGGCCAGGCAGCCGCGCCTGGCGCCGGTATCTCTCTGAAAACGCGCACCGCGCCAGTGCCGGGCCAGAGATCCTGGAGAAGGCATTGGCGTTTACGTCATCCGATCGAAGGGTAGCCGCCTAGTGGCTCCATCCATCACTGCATCTTGGGAACCGCTCACGTGACCATTGCTCGCTATGCTGCCTTGGCATTCAGCATTTTGCTGATGGGATGTTCCGTCTTGCGACCATTGCCGGACAAGGCGTCGCTTGAGGAGCGCCTCACTGCCTTTCCGACTTCCGGGCTGCCGCTGAAGGCCACGGTGAACATCGCTTGGAACAGGAACCATATCCCGTTCATCACGGCACAACATGATGACGACCTCGCCTTTGCCTTGGGCTTGGTCCACGCCCATCTTCGGCTGGGTCAGATGGAAGTGCTACGCAGGATCGCCTCCGGGCGGATATCGGAGATGGCCGGCCCCCTGACAGTGGACATCGACCATGCGTTAAGGATCCTCAATTTCGGTCGTGGCGCCGATCGCACCTTGGCCGCGATGTCGACCTCGACGCGCCGCTGGATCAACAGGTTCGTTGAGGGCGTAAACCACTATCAGCGTACTGTCGATGTGCTGCCGCACGAATTCCACGTGCTCGGCCTGAAGCTTGAACCATGGACGGCGCGCGATGTCCTGACAGTCGGCCGCCTGGCCGGTTCTGACGTGAACTGGCTGGCGTACCTCCGGTTGCTCAAGCTGCGCAAGCGCGAGGGCTGGGAGAAAATGTGGAAGCGGTTGACGCGTATTGGCGGCGACTCCACGCTGAGTTTCAGTTCGGATAGCCAGACCCAGCGGCTGGAGCGGCTGTTGGGCGTTGTCAGCCGGTCCGGCAGCAACTCCTACGCCGTTGCCGGGAGGCGAAGCTTGACCGGTGGAGCATTGATCGCCAGCGATCCTCACTTGGGCATCTCCATGCCCAATCTGTGGATACTAGGTGGTTTCAAGTCACCCGGCTTTCACGCCATTGGCATGATGATTCCCGGCGTCCCGTTCATCGCTGTCGGGCGCAATGCGGATATTGCCTGGGGCGGTACCAACATGCGGGCGGCCTCCAGCGACCTTTTCGATGCTTCAAGACTGCAGGTCGATGCCATCCGCATCCGTCGGGAGCGGATCAAGGTGCGCTGGTGGGCCAGCCGGGCGGTGAAGATCCGCGAAACAGATCTGGGCCCGGTTATTTCCGACGCCCAGGTCTTGAACTGGAAGGGACCGCCGTTCGTGCTGCGATGGGTAGGCCATGAGAAAGGTGACGAAGTCACCGCCATGCTCAAACTGATGAAGGCCCGCAACTTCGAAGAATTCCGCCGGGCGTTCGCGACGTTCGCCGTATCCGCCCAGAATATGCTGTACGCTGACCGGCGCGGAAACATCGGGCAGGTCATGGCGACGATCCTGCCGATCAGGTCAAGGACGCGGCCGCCAGATATCATCCTTGACCCAACAATGGACAAATGGCGCTGGAAAGGCTTCCTGAACGCTCTGCAGCTTCCGTTCACCTATAACCCGGCTGTCGGCTACCTCGCCTCGGCGAACAACAAACCGACCCGGGCGCAAGCGCCGGTCGGCTGGTTCTTCTCCGCCAACGACCGGATTGATCGCCTAAAGGCCATGTTGAGCAAGAAAGCGGTGTTCAACGTGGCGGACATGAAGGCGATCCAACTGGACGTCTACATGCAGTCTTCCGTTGCCGTGCGGGACGCCGTGGTCAAGCGGATTGATGCATTGGGCGTGAACGGGAATCTGACCGCGGCCGCCGGCAGAGTGCTGGATATGATGCGGCGATGGGATGGCCACTATCGCGCCACTGACCAGGAACCGGTCGCGTTCGAGTTGGTCTATTTCCGCCTGTCCCGGCAGTTGATCAAGCGCAGGGTCGGCGAGGAATACGCCGATGCCTATGGCGGCTTCGCCAAGATCAAGCGCATGATCATCGAGGACCTCGCCGCCTTTTCCGACCAGGAGGCCACCAGCCTCCTTACAGCTACGCTCGAAGCTGCTGGCAAGCGTCTGGACTCTTTCCCCACCTGGGGCGACATGCACCGATTGAGCTTGGCCCATCCGCTATCCTTCGCACCGGTGATCGGCGATCGCTACCGCTTCGGCGACTTTCCGGCCAACGGCAGTTCCGAATCATTGATGAAAACAGCCCACGCGGCTACGGATCAGCGGCACAATACGCGCTATGGCCAACAGGCGCGCCATATAACTGACATGGCAGATCTGGACCGCAACTGGTTCTTGCTGCTAGGCGGCCAAGACGGCTGGTTCAGCAGTTCGACGGCCTTCGACCAGACTCAACTCTGGCAGCGTGGTGACTACATCCAGATACCGATGCGCGCCACGACGCTAAGAAAATGGAGCTATAAAACCATGGTTTTGCAACGCTAGACCGTAAATAAATGGAGCAATCTTTTCCTTCGGTGGCGCCATGTGGCGGCCTTGGAAAAAAGTAAGGTCGTCAAGGTGTATTCCGTCATCTGACGGAGGAAGGCGTGTGAACAAGCGATGGAAGTTTTCGAGCGACCAAGCTGCGCGAAATGCAGCGCCGCTTGCAGATAGGCCGTACCAAGTCGGACCGCGTGGCGGACGTCTACCGACCTCTTGTGAAAGTCTAGCGCCCATGACCGGGCGAGCAGCTTGCCCTCAGACACCCGATGGAGGAATCCCGAGCGTTGGCGCGCATGCGGAGAACTGTACAAGGCGTCGGATAACCAGTGTACCTGTCGTGACGAACAGCAAGGGCGAAGATTTTGCTGCAGTCAATCATCGTTCGCCATTCCGACCTCAGCTTAGGCAATGCCTGCCGGCAACCCGCGTTGAAAACGCCCGCGCAGCAAAACCTTACCAGCACAAGGACATACGTACTCTTGCCGAGAAGCGGAGAATCAGGTGATTGCAGCGGCGCGGCGCAAGCCGTCAATCATTGATGACCTCAACAAATGCGCCTTGCATCGGTCCAGGTCCGACGCGATGTCTTGAAGACGCTTGAGGGACGCCAGCCGCCTAGCCGGATCGGTCTCGTTCATCCGGGTGCGATTAGCATCGGCCTGAGCCAGAATATCGTCTCGGGCTATCGGCAGTCGCTGCCGCTCATAGAGATCCAGCAACCGCTCATCGCCAGCGCCACGAAAAATTTGCGCCAGCTTGTCGGCCATGTTGAAAGCATCGTGGATGCCGCCATTCATGCCCATCCCGCCCTTGGGGCTGTTCAGGTGGGCGGCGTCACCGGCCAATACCAGCCGGCCTATGCGATATTGACCAGCGATCCTCCGATGAACCCGGTAGGCGCGCCGCTGCAGGATGTTCGTGTCACGAGTCGTCGTTATGGCCACAAGCTTGGACATGATCGAACCGTCGGAGAGCGCTTCCTCCTCGCTCTCTCCGTGCAATGGGTGGAAACTGCAGCGCCAGACATCCGGCAACCGCAAAAGCGAAAAAGTGCTGTCATCTTTCCAGATATAGTTGACGCCGGAAAGACCTTCCAAGATGCTCTCAAACGGGAAGTGGGTCGTCACAAGGATGGTGGTCTCGGGATATACCGAGCCTACAAATTCAACGCCCATTGCCGCGCGAACGATACTTCGTGCGCCATCGCAGCCTACGACCCAAGCTGCCCGGTGATCCGTTCTGGCCCCGTCACTGTCCTCAACCGTAACCGTGACCTCATTGTCAGTCTGCGTTACCGCCATCACGCGCGCCGAGAAGGTCAGCACGACAGGATCAATTGTCATGATGCGTTCCATCAACACCCGACACAAAACAGCCTGCGGACACTGCAGTCGGTAGGGGTGTCTGGTATGCGCCGAGATTACGGACAGGTCGAATTCTACCCGTTCCCCGGTCTCGTGCATCCGAATTTGCCAGGTCGGTGTCACCCTCCCTTCGGCCAGCAGCTCAGCGGTGATGCCACCGTCTTCAAATAGGTCCAGGGTCGGAGGATGAAAGGTCGAGGCCCGAAGCTGGTTTGGTATCTCGGATGCAGCTTCGAACAATCGAACCGGCACGCCATCTGTTGCCAACCGCCAGGCTAACGTCAACCCTACCGGCCCGCCACCGACAATGATCACGCCGTTTTCATTCATATAGGATTACGTGATATCAATCCGGGGACCAATGGTGGGCGCGGCTGGGATTGAACCAGCGACCCCTACGATGTCAACGTAGTGCTCTACCGCTGAGCTACGCGCCCATCACAATTGCTTCCACGACAGGGTGCTGGTAGGCGGATGTTTCGGTCTGCTGCTTCGCATCAGAGCCCCGTGAGTCGGCGGATCGCCACAGAAGCGGACGGCAGCCGATATATCGCGCGCCTTATGCCAGCTTTCAAGGGCTTCCCCTGCCATGGATGTCGCGCCTGCGTGCGGTGGCATCCATCGTTCGTCAGATGCGCCGCGTCTCATTCCCGGCCTTGTGCCATATTGACGGATCGAGCGGTGACAGCATCATCGGGTTCCGTTAAATCCATGTTCACTATGGACATGGGTGCTCCACCTGCCACTGACTCGTCTTGGGCAAAGGCAATCAGCCACGCCCCGCCATGGGCGGAGTCGCCGGTTTTCGAAGTGCTGTCACCGAAGCAGCAGATGGGACCGGTGGTCTTTGCGTCTCCGCACAGCGGCGCTGACTATCCGCAATCCTTTATAGACTCGTCACGACTTGATCCGCTGGCCCTGCGGAAATCGGAGGACAGCTTTGTGGATGAGTTGTTTGCTGCTGCCCCTGACATGGGCGCGCCGTTGCTGCGAGCTCGCTTTCCGCGGGCCTTTATCGACGTCAACAGAGAACCCTTCGAACTTGATCCCCAGATGTTTGCAGACCAGTTGCCGCCTTATGTCAACACGCGGTCGCCGCGGGTGGCGGCAGGGTTGGGCACCATCGCACGGGTCGTCTGTTCAGGGGGAGAAATCTACAATTGCAAACTCCATTTTGATGAGGCGCTGGGCCGGGTCAACACCTTCTACCGGCCCTATCATGCGGCTCTCAATCGACTGGTCGAGCGGACGCGGAGACAGTTCGGGCATTGTCTGCTGATCGATTGCCACTCGATGCCGTCAGTCGCCGGGCCGACAGATTCAGACAGGGGGCATCGGCGAGTCGATATCGTGCTGGGTGATTGTTACGGCGCTTCGTGCGACCGGCGGCTGAGCGATCTGGTACGCAGGAGTCTGTGCGCCCGTGGCTATATGGTACGCCGCAACGTACCTTATGCCGGCGCATTCACCACACGGAATTATGGTGCGCCGCAGCTCCACGTCCACGCTCTGCAGATCGAGATCAATCGCGCATTGTACATGAATGAGGACACATTCAAGAAGACACCGGGCTTCACCAAGCTGGCAGAAGATCTGGAGATCCTGATCGCAGGGCTAATCCAATCTCGAGGAGCTGCCATGTGAGCGGGTCGGCGATGCAGGACGCAAGGCTGTCCTGATCCGATGAAAGCCGTTTGCGATCAGGCCGATCACAGGTTCGCCAAGTTCAATAAAATGATCGACTTTCTGTCGTTTGCCGGACACAGGCAATATCATCGGGTCGCCTCGCCATGATCAGTAGTTCCATTGGGCAACGACTATTCCTCGCCATATGACGGTGCTTGATGGCTCTTGCCCGGAGGAGCAGAAAATTGACGCTTGACGGTCGGAACGGAGAAATGCCCATGCCCGAGACAAAGGTGGGCCGCGACGTTGCGCGGCCCAAGTCTAGGGAGGAAACGCCCATTAAGCGGAAGGCAACAAGTGCTAGCAAAAGGATCGCCTGCATGGGCGCATGATCTTGATTTTATGACAACAGACCCACCGGAATTCAAACTTATTTTGCATCGCAATATATAGAGAACGAAGAAAATCGCTGTTTTCCAAAGGTTTTTGACGTGAATTGTCAATACATTGCTGCAATGCAAAAAATGCATGTGTCGGGTCAGAAATGCTTCATTCTTGCCCTTCGACTGCCCTGACTTTCACGATATTGTTGGGGCCAGCAACTTCGGGGCGCCCGAGTGACCGATCCCAAGCAAGATACCGGCCCAGCCGCGCGCGCCGAGAGCGCTGGCTGGATGGAGCTTTCGGAAGGCGGCCTTTTGGTTGTTGGCGGCGGCTGGCGGTTGGTACACATTCCGCGCCTGAACCGCGAACTGGAGCGGCAGCCGCAGAATGCCGGAGCAATCCGGCAGGTCGACGGCAGCAGGCTGACTGCCCTGGACAGTGCTGGCGCCCAACTTCTTCTGCAGGTTGCGCCAGCGCCGGATGCGATCTTCGGCTTGGCTGACCGGTTTCGCGGCGTGTTGCAACGGGTCATTGATGCCAAGGACGCAATCGATCGAACACCGAAGCCACGCCCAGCCAATAGCTTGCTGACCCGACTGGAACATATCGGGCGGCAGACCTCCGATGGCGGTCTCAAGATATATGAAATGCTGGGGTTCGTGGGTCTCTGCGTCGTCACAACGGGCAAGATACTGATCCGGCCCTGGACTTTGGATTTACGGGCGACCGCTCATCATCTTGAGAATACGGGTCTGAAAGCGTTACCGATCATCGGGCTTCTTTCGTTCATGATCGGCGTTGTCGTCGCCTTCATGGGCGCGTTGCAGCTCCGGAAATTCAGCGCCGAGATCTTCACGGTTGATCTGATCGGCGTTTCCGTATTGCGAGAACTGGGCGTCATGTTCGCCGCGATCATGGTGGCTGGACGCAGCGGCAGCGCGTTCACAGCCCAAATCGGCACTATGCAGACCAACGAGGAAATCGATGCAATGCGCGCGATCGGCCTGGACCCTATTGGCGTCTTGGTCGTACCGCGGGTCGTGGCTCTGGTGATCGCACTGCCGCTGCTGACGATATATGCAAACCTGGTTGGTTTGGCCGGTGGCGCTGTAATCAGCCTTGCCGTCCTGGAGATCAGCTTGACCACCTTCCTCGAACAGCTCAGTGGCGCTGTCGGCCTGCCAACACTGATGATCGGTTTATCCAAAGCGCCAATTTTCGCCATGGCAATCGCCATCATCGGCTGTTTTGAGGGTTTCAAGGTCAGGGGAAGCGCCGCCAGTGTCGGACGCCACACGACAACTTCGGTTGTTGAATCAATCTTCGCGGTAATCCTGATAGACGCTGCCTTTGCGATGGCTCTGTCTTGGATGGATATATGATCTCCTCCCCCGAAAATGATGCGATACATACCACGCCGGCGATTACAGTTCACGGCTTGGTAAACCGCTTCGGCGCGCAGTGGATTCACGACGATCTGGATCTGGAAGTCATGCGCGGCGAAATCCTGGGCGTCATCGGCGGCTCAGGCACCGGCAAATCCGTCCTGCTGCGCACGATTGTCGGCCTGAACCGACCCCTGCAAGGAGATATCCGCATCTTGGGCGAAAGGCTGTCCGCACTGCGCGGCTCGGCGCGCAAGGCAGTGCTGGCGCGGGTGGGAGTCCTGTTCCAGAGCGGGGCATTGTTCAGCGGCCTTACGGTCGTTGAAAACATTGCGCTGGTGTTGAAGTCGCACACCAGCCTGCGGCCTGAGCGAATCGACCTTCTGGCGCGTCAGAAGATCGACATGGTCGGCCTTCCGCAGGATGCGGCGGAAAAACTGCCGACCAAGCTGTCTGGCGGCATGCGCAAGCGAGCTGGTCTGGCGCGTGCGCTGGCACTGGACCCGGAAATCGTTTTTCTGGACGAACCTACCGCCGGCCTGGATCCGATCGGCGCCAGCGACTTCGATTCGCTGATCCTGGAGTTGCAGCAAAGCTTGAAACTGACGGTATTCATGGTGACACACGATCTCGATTCCTTGGTCGCGATCACTGACAGAATTGCGGTATTGGTAGACAACAAGATACGTATCGGATCACTGGAAGAACTGCTGAACGATCCACACCCATGGATCCAAGAGTACTTTCACGGTCCGCGTGCCAGAGCCACAAGACACGCGATCGCTGGTTGAGGAGGACCGAAACACCGTGGAGACCAAGGCGAGTTACGTACTGGTAGGAGCTTTCGTCCTTGGCCTGATTGCGGCTGGCGTGATCTTTGCACTATGGGTCAGCGGCTCGACCCAGCGTGCTGACGACATCATGATGACAGTTCAGTTCGAGCAGGATGTAACCGGCTTGAACAAAGAGGCCTTTGTACGATACCAAGGCATCCCCATCGGCAGGGTGCGGGATATTCGCCTGGACCCGAAAAACCCCGAATTCGTCCTTGTCAAGATAGTCGTTCGCCCGGACGCACAGATCTATCCGGATTTTGTGGCCGCGATGGAGCAACGGGGCCTGACCGGCTCCCCGTTCATTCAGCTGAAACGCCCTCCTGACCCGAACGACCGGCAGAAAGACGTAAAACCCGTTCCGGCGGGCAAGATGAGTGCGGCCATGCGCAACCGGCGCATTCCCGGAACGTCGACTCAATTGCAAAAGGTGTTCGACGAACTGCCGAAGGCGATCGCCTCAATCCGAAACTTGGCCGAGCGGGCAACCAGTGTTGTGGCCAAGGTTGAGGACACGATGGTGGGCCCGTCCGGCATAAACGTTGGCAGCATTGTGAACTCCCTCGAAAAGGCGGTGGCCGCCTTCACCAGCTTCACCGATGATGCCAAGATATTTGCCAATGAGGCGCGAAAGGTGGCAGAGGAAATTAGGCCAGCGGCACGGGAATTGACGGACACGATACGGTCGGTCCAGGAAATGGCGGACAAGGCAGGGTCGGTTTTCGATGAAAAAAACCGAAAGGCGTTGACCCAGATACTCAAGAATGTCGAAGTGGCGAGTGCCGATGTCAGTAGATTTGTTCGGGAAGCCGAGAAACGCGCCAGTGACCTGGAGCCGAGCCTGAAGGAACTGCCGAGAACACTCAGGAACTTTGGCGACTTCTCCAATAGCGCAACACGTTTATCGGACCAGGCGTCGACATTCTTTGACGAAACCAATCGAACGAGCGTCGCACAAATCTTGGCGTTGGCCGAGACTGCTGCGAAGGATATCAGCAGTTTTGTGCGGGAAACAAGCAACGTTGCTAACGAAGTTCGACCAGCAATCAAGAATTTGGGTCAGGGCTTGTCCCAAATTGCGGATACTGTGAGACAGGTCGAAGATGGTGCCAAGGCTTTCGGCAAGATGAGCGATCAGGTCGCTGCCATGGTGGAGGAAAACCGGCGGTCGCTAGGCCTGTTCATGAATACCGGCCTTTATGAAGTTTCCCAGTTTGTGACGGACGGCCAACGCCTCATCAAGGCATTCAACCGCCTGATCCGTCGGATCGAGAACGATCCGTCAGGCTTCTTCTTTGGTGGCCGTGGCGGTCTGACCCCGGGGCCAAAATGATCTGTCAAATCTCCAAGCGCGCCATCAGCCTGGCAATGATCGCGATCCCGGTCGTCGGATGCACGGGGCTGCTGCCCGGCTCGGATCGCAAGCCGCCTCAATTATATGAGGTGAAGCCGGAGATTGCGTTCTCAAGGGATATACCCCGCATTCGCGCTCAGTTGCTGGTCGAGACGCCAACCGCATCTTCCAGTCTGCGCAGCAGCCGGATCGCCATCAAACTGCAGCCCGGGACACTGGACTATTTTGCTGATTCGGAATGGACAGACGTTTCGACGAATCTTGTGCAAAGGCTCTTGATCGAAGCTTTCGACAATTCAGGAAAGATTCCTGGAGTTACCCGGGAGGGAGGCGGTCTGCGGATCGATTATATGCTGAAATCGGACTTGCGCGAATTTCAGGCCAAACTGTTCAAGGGCGAGCAAGCTAGCGTGGATGTCCGTATCCACGCGCAGCTCGTACGCTGGAACGATCGGGATATTGTTGCGTCTGAGAGATTCGAGGCTTCTGTACCGCTTCAGAACCGCGATATCGCATCAATCATGAAAGGTTTTGACCTGTCACTGAAGCTGGTCCTGAAAAAGATCGTGGAGTGGTCTCTGCGGCGCATACATCGCGATAGCGAAGACCGGCCTCTATAGAGCGCTTGGGACGCGCGATACCTATTTCTTGACCGGAAGCTCGGAGCCGGAGAGATGCAGCCCGACAACGCCAATGATAACCAGGCCGAGCGAAATCACCTTGCCCCAGGTCAGCGGCGCTCCGAAAATAGCGATCGCTATGACGGCAATGATTGCCGTGCCGAGCGCCGACCAGATGGCATAAGCCGTGGACAGTTCGATTGACTTGATCGCCATCGCCAACATTGCGAAAGCCGCAGCATACAAGAAGGCCATGGCTGTTGTGGGCCACGGCTTGGTCAGGCCTTCGGAATATTTGAGCGCTGTTGTCCCGGCGACTTCAAGCAAGATGGCAATGATCAGATAGACCCAGCCCATGCCATACGCAGATCAGTCGGCGCGCCGGTCCAGGGAAACCTAGATGCCGAAGTCTTCAAATTTCTTGTTGAACTTGGCGAGTTGGCCTCCAGTATCCACCAATCGATGTACTCCGGTCCAAGCTGGATGGGACGTCGGATCAATATCCAGCTTCATGGTGTCATTCGGCGCGCCCCATGTCGATCGGGTCTTGAACTCGGTACCGTCTGTCATCACGACCGTAATTTCATGGTAATCCGGGTGAATGTCCTGTTTCATCAATCATCTCGACATATTGATCCAGCGGTGCGCTTCCTGATTATCGCAGTCGGCATTATTCAGTCGAGAAAAGCTAGTCAGGCCAATGGCGCGAGACAAGCGGCAGGGGGGCGCAGCAACCTATGAATTTGGCCTGTAAACGTGAGTCCTGTTTCCTCTGCGGCGACTGAGACGGAGCCTTCAATTCTTGCGATCATCCGGTCATGTGAAATAAGGGTGCGGTAGTGTTCTGGCAGTGACAGG
>JAPOST010000024.1:0-10583 GCA_026709535.1 Rhodospirillaceae bacterium | reverse complement strand
GTTGTTCGCGGGGCTCAACGCTCTGGCGGCAGGCAACGGATTCGATCGACGCAAGTTATCCATGGCTCCTCGACATGATGAAAACGCCTGCCGGGATAGCGTCGAGTTTGCCGCATGCGACGGCAAGGTGATGCCCCGAGGTCTTTCGAACAACGCGCAGCGCGTCGCGATATTGTCGGATTTGGTTGATCTGCCGATCGCCGGCCCTCACGCTGCCAGTTCGGGCACTTTCACAGACATCCCCGCGGTGCTTCGTGCAATCGCGATCAAGCAAGAGGTCGACAATTTTATTCCCAAGCGTCTTGCGGTCAGCCTACATACCCCATTTAACCCGCTGGTCATTCGCTCGTTTCAGGTTCCGGTAACGTGCGAGCGCCCAAAGCGGGAAATAGGCTGCGTAACCATGATAACGCAGATAGAAGACCCGTGGAAAACCGACTGCTGAATAATGTTCTTCCTCCCATCGGGCGCCGCGGCGCGGGGTATTCATCAAGTACCGGACACCCTTGTCGACGGCGATATCACTGACATCGCCTGCCGCCATCAGGGTGAGCAAGGCCCAAGAGGTCTGGGACGGCGTCGATGCCTTGGATTCGGTTCGCCGCTCTCTCCAATATGTTGTGCCATCCTCACCCCAACCGCCATCCTCGTTCTGGCGCGACTTCAACCAGTTAATCGCCTTGCGGACATAGGGCTGCTGCATGTCTTCACCTATGGCATTGAGCGCGCTCAGCACAGACCATGTACCATAGATGTAATTGATGCCCCAACGGCCGAACCAGGAACCGTCGTTTTCCTGCTCGTCCTTGAGGAACATCAGGGCTTTCTTCACAATCGGGTTTTCGCCGCTGTACCCGATCTGCGCCAGAAAGGACAGGCAACGGGCGCTCACATCCGACGTGGGCGGGTCCAGCAGTGCACCATGGTCGGCGAATGGGATGTCGTTCAGGTAGTGCTTGTCATTGTTGATATCGAAAGCGCCCCAGCCGCCGTTTGACGACTGCATCCCGACGATCCAGTCTTCGGCGCGCTTGATGGCGCCGGCATATTTGGGATTGCCTTGGCGGTGCAGCATCATGCCGACAACCGCTGTGTCGTCTGCGTCCGGATAGTGCTTGTTCCGATATTGAAAGGCCCAGCCGCCGGGTTTCAGGCCCGGATTTTGCCAGGCCCAATCACCCTTGAAATCATTGATCTCGACGTTCAACAGCCAGTCTGCCGCCCGGACCATGACTTCTCCGTTCGGTTCGATGCCAGTCTCCAGCATGGCATACCCGGCAAGCGAGGTATCCCAAACCGGTGACACACAAGGCTGGCAATAGGCTTCTTCTTCCTTGATGACGAGTAACTTTTCGATGGCAGCCTTGGCCTTCACAAGGCTCGAATCGTCCTCGGGCATGCCCAAAACCGTCATCGCCTTGACCGCGTTGATCATCGCCGGGAAGATAGCGCCGATCCCGTCTTCGCCATTAAGACGCTCAAGCATGAATTCCTTCGCCTTGCAGAGAGCTTTGGCTCGGCGCTTCTTGGAAAATCTTGGTTCGATCACACGAAGACACCGATCGATTACAATCAGGCATGCACCGGCAAACGAGCCGGTCGAGTTCACATGGTATTGCTTGGCCTTTTCTGGCGGAGTGACGAACAATTCGCCGATGTGGGTGCCTCTGGGATTTTTCGCCTTGGGCTTTTGCGAGATCAACACCAGCAGCGGCGCAATCACTGTCCTGGACCAGTAGCTCACCTTGCTCATGTGAAACGGGAACCACCAGGGCAACAGCATGATCTCGACCGGCATCACAGGCACGGCGCGCCACGGCACCTGGCCGTACAATGCGAGCAGAATTCGCGTGAATACGTTCGATTTCTCGGCGCCGCCGTGCGCCAAAACAGTTGCGCGTGCCTTTGCCATGTGCGGCGCATTGACGTTGTCACCGATCACCTTGAGTGCAAAGTAAGCCTTCACGGTGGCGCTCATGTCGAAATCGCCATCATGGAAAAGCGGCCAGCCCCCGTCTTCGTTCTGCATACGCCGCAGATATTTTCCTATCTTGCATTCGATTTCTTCGTCGGCCGGGTCCCCCAGAAAATGCCGATACAAGATGTATTCGGCCGGGATTGTTGCGTCGGCCTCCAGTTCGAAGACCCAGTGACCGTCCGACTGCCGCGCATCGCCCAATTTGCTGCGCATCTCGTCGACCAATCCGCTGATCGCGCATAGCGATGTTGGCGCGCGTCCGGGATCCATCCCGACCGTATCCGGTGTCGCGCTGGTGCAGACTTCCAGGCTCATGAGATCAATTTTCGGTATATACCTGCCATATTACTTGATATGGCTCTAGTCGTTGTGGCGTAAACATTTGATGCGGCGCGAAAACGTCAAGAACAAGGCCGTTGGCGCGATGGCACGCCGACAGCGACGGCTGCCCGTTCCCCTGAGCGGATTGCCCCTTCTATGGTGGAAGGAAGACCTGTGGCGGTCCAGTCGCCGGCGAGATAAAGGTTCGGAAAGCTGCTCCTTGCGCTGGGCCGAAGGCGATTCTGGGCCGGAGTCTGAGCAATGGTGGCGCGTTTCTCGGTCACTACCCGTACCGGCGGTACCGGGCCGTCAAGAGAAACGGCGCGACAGATCTCCTGCCAAACCGTTTTGGCAACCTGATCATGGGGCATCTCGGCCTCACGATGCCCGGCACTGATCGTGACGGACAGAATATCGCCTCGCACGAACAGCCACTGCGCCGTACCGCCGACCAATCCCAGCAATGGCAGATTTTCAGGTAGCGTAACAGGTTCAGGTGTCACGAAGTGCAGGTTGACGACAGGGCAATATTCCGTCGGAACCTTTAGCGCTGGCACCAGGTCGGCAGCGACGGCTGGTGTCGTTGCGCAGATCACGGCGTCTTGCGCGCCGACCGAAACAACCGAGTCGCCAAGCGACAAGGCTGCGATACCTTGCTCGCCAAATTGCAGCGTGCGGACACGATTGTTGAAGCGGATCTCTGCGCCATTTTCACCAAGCCAGTCGAGCGCCGGCGCAACGAAACTTTCCGTCAAACCGTTGCGAGCAATACATGGCCGGAAGGCTGTCTCGCCGCGGAAGAGAATTTCCGTCATCAGAGGCCACAGCAATCGTGCAGCACCCTGTTCCGCAGCCGTGTTCAGCACTGCTACCGCCATCGGCTCCCAAAACCTGCGGTACAGGCGCTGCCGCGCCGTGCCGTCCGTGTCGCTAAACAACGCGCTTACCGTCCGCTCCCCGGCGCGCGCTAGCCGAACCGCCGAAAGATGATGCGCCGTTTCGGTCCCCGGCGTCCGACGCGCAGCCGAGAAAATCCACCACGGCAAAGGACCTGAGTTCGGTCTAATCACCCATTTTTCGCCGCTTTCCAGATCGACAAAGGGCAGCCGCGCTGGCACGACTTCAATCAGCGAATCGGTGGCGCCGACCGTCTGCAGAAAGCGCATTGCCGAACGGTTGCCGGAGAGCAGGAGATGATTACCATTGTCAACCCAGCGATCCAGATGCCGATCATGATAGGATCGACATCTCCCTCCTGCTTGCCCTGCCGTTTCCAGAACGGTCACGCGCCAGCCCCGCCGGACAAGTTCAATCGCGGTGGACAAACCGGCTAGGCCCGCACCGATGATCCAGGCTGTAGGAGCGTCCCTGCTCACGGCGTCAGATTAGCCCGTAGCGCAGTACAATCCAGAGTTTGCGGGCCTTGTTCAGCGAAACCGGGTGGTTGTAGTTTGACCAGCCCCGCTTTTCCAACGCGCCGAGAATCCCCCGATAAGCCATCATCATCATGCGTGCGGGTCGCATCGAACTGCGCCGGCATTTGCGCATGTGACGCAATGCCAAGCGATTATGGTCCTTGGCCATCCGCGCGATTTCGTTACAAACCTTCGGCAGCGCAGCGTGGCGGAGCACATCCAGCGGCTCCCGGGTCGTGATCCCCTGAGCATCAAGTAGTTCTGCGGGCAGGTACAGCCGACACTGTTTTGCGTCTTCATCCAGGTCGCGCAGGATATTTGTGAGTTGCAGTGCCCGCCCCAGATGGTGTGCGACGAGCCGAGCGCGCTCTTCTTTCGCACCGAAAGCTCGGATGGACAGGCGTCCGACCGATGATGCCACGCGATCACAGTAGAGATCCAGTACAGAAAGGCTGGGCGCTTGAATATCTTCCAGCGCATCCATCTCCATTCCGTCAATGATGGTAAGAAAATCCTCCTTTTCAAGCCCAAACTGTCGTACTGGCCGCACTAACGCTCGGGCAGTGAGAAACGCGGGCTCGCCGCTGTATACTTGTTCTACTTCCTCGCGCCAGAATTTTAGGCGTCCGATCTTGTCCGATGCCGGAGCAGGATCGTCGGCAATATCATCCACTTCCCGGCAAAAAGCGTAGATGGCGTACATCGCCATGCGCCGGTCTTCTTTCAGAATTTTCATCGCGGCAAGGAAAGATGTCCCCGAGGCCTGAGCGATATTCCGCGCATGGGTTTGGGCTTCGAAATCCGGTGACGGCAGGTTGATCATCGTTTTGGCGCTCGACGCCCTGTCACTGGTTCCTGAAGATGCTGTGGTGGCAGTCACGGTTGAGCTGTTGATTCCTGATCGTCGGCGGGTGAGATGAGGTTGACACGAAATGAAGTCTATCATCCAGCGAGGTGAGGCGTCACGCGCATTCGATCCGATCCTTCGCGGCACTTCCGCAGGAATCGTATACGGGCCGCCGCTTGGTCTCATCGCAGTGCACGGGCTTCCCGACGAGCGGCTCGCTGAAGCACCAGAACGACAAGACCATAAATCCGGATTAAAGCCTGTGACAGAAGACCATCGGTCGCCTGGTGATGAGATTGATGCTGGCCGCAGTGCGCCGGGCTCGCAAGGTGATGGCGTTGTGCTGGCTCGAACCTCAGGATCGCAGGCCGGGCTGAGACCGTTTCGTCAGCTCACGAACCATGATGCGGCTACAAGGAGGTTGGGCGAGATATACCATTCTTGCGAGGGATTAATTGTCGAAATCGCGCTGCTCCGTGGCCGCCATTCGCGTCAGCGAATGGCCAAGAATCCGGCTCGTTTTTCCAGACAGTCGCCGCCAGGCCACAAGAAGCACGAGCAAGGCGGGATCCCGCCAGATGCATCATCTGCCCGGTGTTGCCCACCCAAGCCATGCTGACCAACGACGACCGAGTTCGCGCAGAACACCGCCGGTGGCCGTCAATGCTGCCCGCGACTTGGCGAGTTCAATCCGCGTCGCCAACGGATCTCCCGACCGCAAACGCTTGGACAGCATACGCGCCAAAGAATAGATCGCAGCACTTTCCATTGCCAGTCGGCGACTGCGCAGGACGGACATCAGGTCTTCGGCAGTATCCAGCAGCCGGTCAACGCCGTCGAGGCAACTGTTTTTGACCCGGACCATGCCCGGTGGCATCGCATTACCCCGTAGAGCATCTATCGTAACCCCTTCCGCCGCCATCCAGTCTTCCGGCAGATAAACCCGGTCGAGTGTCCGTAGATCGTCGGCGCAATCTTGCAGGTGGTTGATGACCTGCAGGGCGTTGCACAACGCGTCGGAGGCTGGCCATGCAGAATCCGGTCCGCCATGCAGATCGACCAGGAACCGGCCGACCGGCGCTGCCGAATGCCGACAATAATGCATCAGGTCACCCCAACTATCGTAGCGGGACTTCACAGCGTCCTGCTTGAAGGCAACGATCAAGTCGCGGCAGTGCTGAATGACGTGACCGGTTGTCGCCATTTTTTCGCGGATACGATGCGCTTTGGTGTAGGCAAGGTCATCCGTTTCACCCAGCAACGCCCGATCAAACCCATCCAGACGGGCGATCTTGTCCTCTGGCGACAGATCTGGATTGTCGGCGATGTCGTCTATAGCTCGCGCATAGGCGTAAAATGCCGCAACTTGGGGACGAAGCGTCTTTGGTAGCAGGAACGACCCGACGGGAAAATTCTCATCGTGCGCGCCCTTGCCGGAAGGTGTCTCGACGGCTGTCATAAAGCACCGCCGACCTGGACTCCGGCGCAAGACGGGATGGCGGGCATCATGCGGGTAACCAAGGCGATCATCGGCAACGATTGAACAGCGAGACGGCGATGCGGCCCGCTACCACGTTCGCAGGCCAATGCCAAATCCTGTAGGAACCCTTTTCCATGTACGCTGATCCGAAACGATTCGCCCATGCGTGTTGAGGACTTTGACTTTGATCTCCCAAAAAACCGGATCGCGCAAGTTCCGGCTCGCCCGCGCGATTCTGCGCGTATGCTCCACATAGGAGAGAGGCTTGCCGATCATCTCGTGCGCGATTTACCGTCCTTGCTGCGCTCCGACGATATCCTGGTCCTAAACGATACCAAGGTGATTCCGGCCCGGATCGCAGGCCAGCGCACGGCCGATCGCGGAACCGCTAAAGTCGAAATTACGCTACATCAGAATATCATCGAGAGCAACGATGTACCGGCGCAGTGGCGAGTCTTCGCAAAACCGGGACGGAAGCTGAAGCCCGGCGATATCATTGAGTTTAACGGAGTACCCCGCGCAACGGTGCTGGACAAGCGCCAAACCGGCGACATCCTGCTGGCGTTCGATTGCACGACTACCGACTTGTTGGAGCGGCTGCAGGTAGCGGGGGAAATGCCTGTACCACCCTATATCTCTCGAACACAGCCAGTTCCAGAAGATCGCCGCGACTACCAAACCATCTATGCGCGCAAGCCCGGGGCCGTCGCGGCGCCGACAGCCGGACTGCATTTCACGGAGGAGCTGTTTGCGGCCCTTGAAGATCGCGGCATCGCGCATTGCTTTGTCACGCTGCATGTCGGTGCAGGCACTTTTTTGCCTGTCACGGCAGACCGGCTAGCCGACCACAAGATGTACGCGGAGGTCGGCCATATGACTCAGGAAGTCGCCGACACCCTGAATGCCGCAAAGGCAGACGGTGGCCGAATTGTTGCAGTTGGCACCACCAGCCTCCGGCTGCTCGAAAGCGCCCTGGATGCAGAAGGCGTGCTCCATCCTTTCAAGAGAGAAACGAACATCTTCATCACCCCCGGCGCACCGGTCCGCAGCGCTGATGTCCTGCTGACAAACTTTCATTTGCCGCGATCCACCCTGTTCATGCTGGTCTGCGCTTTTTCGGGTATCGACCGAATGAAGGCAGCATATGCCTACGCCATCGAACAGAATTATCGCTTCTACTCCTACGGAGATACCTGTTTGCTGGAACGTCTGGATGAATGTGTTCAGCTTTGATGTGCTGGCAACAGACGGCCCGGCTAGGCGCGGCCGCCTGTACACGGCTCACGGCACTGCCGAGACACCCGCTTTCATGCCTGTCGGTACCGGGGGCACCATCAAAGGCATGCTGCCGGACCACGTCGCCGGAACCGGTGCAGAGATCATATTGGGGAACACTTATCACCTGATGCTGAGACCGGGATCGCTGCGGGTGAAGACGCTGGGCGGTCTGCACGCGTTCATGGGCTGGCCCGGCCCGATACTGACGGACAGTGGCGGTTTTCAGGTCATGTCGCTGGGCAAACTGCGCGACATGACCGAAGACGGCGTAACGTTCCGCTCTCATATCGACGGCAGCATGCACCACCTGACCCCGGAACGATCAACGGAGATTCAGGACAGCCTCGATTCCACGATCACTATGGTCTTTGACGAATGTACTCCTTGGCCTGTTGAGGAAGGTGCGGCAGCGGATTCGATGCGGTTGTCCATGCGCTGGGCGAAACGCAGTCGCCAGGCATTCCGCGCGCGTCCCGGTTACGGCCAATTTGGTATCGTCCAAGGCAGCATCTTTCCCGATCTGAGGGCGGAATCCGCGACTACCCTTACAGACATTGGATTTGAGGGTTATGCCGTCGGCGGCCTGGCGGTCGGCGAGGGCCAGCAAAAGATGTTCGATACGCTGGACGTGACGACACCTCACATGCCTCCGGCAAGCCCACGCTATCTGATGGGTGTTGGCCGACCGTCAGATATCGTGGGCGCCGTCGCTCGCGGATTCGACATGTTTGATTGCGTCCTGCCGACCCGCTCAGGTCGGACCGGCAAGGCCTTCGTTCCCGGTGGCGAACTCAACATCCGCAATGCGCGCCATGCCGAAGCCGAAACACCGATCGATCCCGACTGCCCCTGCCCGGCCTGCCGACAGTTCAGCCGCGGGTATATCCATCACCTGTTCAAGGCTGGCGAGATGCTCGGTCCTATACTGTTGACCTGGCACAACTTGCAGCACTTTCAGGACCTGCTGCGGTCAGTCCGGGATGCCATAGACGCGGGTGGTTTTTTCGCCTTCCAGAGCGATTTTGCCGCCCGCGAGGCGGCTTTCGATCCGCAGTCGAACTAGCGACATCCTGCTGAAACCTGTAAACACGGAGTTTGTTCTGTGACTCTCTGTGCCCTGTGATGGGTATGGATGCCTGGATGGCGCGTGGAAAGACGATGATGATTGATCTGAGTGACGAGACGGCTTGAGGTCAAGCGGCGGGTTCGCCGCTGCAAGACGCAGCACGGCCCTGCCTGACGTGCGTAGATCATGCTCCATGCGGCCAAGGTCTGATCAATCTGAAGATTACGGCTCGGTTGGCGTTATTCATCATGGCTTGCTTCAGTCGATTAAACACCGCTCGCCAAGGGCGATGGTCCGCTCCGAGCCAAAGGAGTCTTCCGTCATTCCTTCTCGCTACAACCTCGCAAGCTGCGGTGCGAATTTCTGCTCCCGTCAGGGGTGTGCACCTGAACTTGCGCCGCGACATCTCCCGAGGAAAACGTAGCCGGATCAATCATGGATGAAGCCCTTGTACCAAGGCGACATAATCCCGATCGTCAGGCGGAATGACGCCGTGTCGAATCAGGAAGTCAATGATGACAAGATTGCAGTTGAATTTGAAAGACCGGGTCGTCGCGACCGTCTTGGCAACTTTTTCAATTGGCCAGAGGAAAAAGTCGGCGATTTCACCGTCCGTATTGCGGGGCATGAAATCCGGGGGCAGTTCGAGATCGAAACAGAACTGGACATCAGGCTTCAGGCCCTCCGGCGCTTCCTGAACATAGGTGATCGCACCAACCGACTGGGCCTGCCGGGCGAGGTCGGCGGGAATGTCCGCTTCTTCTGCGCATTCCTTGATCAGGTTCTCCATTAGGCCAACCCCCGTTGGCTGGCCGCCGGCAACCATATTATCCAGCATGCCGGGATAAGTCGGCTTGTCATCGGCGCGTCGGCCGATCCACATGTGTAGGTGACCGTTCTTCCAAGTATAGCCGTTCATATGAACTCCCCAGGCACGCAGACCGAAAAAAGGCACGGCAGCCCGATCAATGGCAAACCGGGGTGGATCACCGAAGTTCCAGGTTGCCGGATAGAGTTCTGCCCGAAGCGCCGGAATATGGCCTGCCGCCTCAAGAGTTGCTGCGGCCGCCGCCATGCCGGCCGACCTCGCCTCGACCGTTGTTAAATCCGCTTGGAACTCAATGGTTTCACCTTTTCCGCGGCGTAGTAGCGGCGATGATTTCAGCAGGATCGCGACTCGGTCGCGACGGACCCTGCCGAGCACGCAGCCATCAACAACAAAGTCCATATAGGCGGAAAGATCATGTCGATTGATCTCCCGGATCCGGTCCAGGAAGCTCATCGACTGCCAATGACCGCAAGATAATTGTAGGGAATAATGCTTTGAACCATCATGAATCCGGAGCGGTTGGTATGGTCTTGCCGGACGATGTTCGGAACGTTGGAGACGCGGAGAAACTTGCTGGCACTGCTACTCTGCCTTGCTTACGGTTATGAGTATTCCTTTGATATAAGCCATTGTAAATTATTTTGTTTTTCCTGTCTTGCGGCGCTCTCGACCCTTCCGTTCTCACTTCGCAGGGACTTCGCTGTACTCCTATTTTCGGTCGGTCGATTTCGGGTTGTTTGCGCGAAACTTCCGCCTCACGTCGTCCCGAACGGCGCCTGGACATGACAACTCCTGTCAAAG
The DNA here is from genome assembly GCA_026709535.1 of Rhodospirillaceae bacterium. Classification (GTDB taxonomy): domain Bacteria; phylum Pseudomonadota; class Alphaproteobacteria; order Bin65; family Bin65; genus Bin65. The sequence continues at coordinate 568 of JAPOST010000024.1, read as the reverse complement.
GAGGAAAGGCATTCTCCAAGCATATCGCGTACTACTCTACCCGGCAGCATCAAGGTCTACATGGCCCGGGCCCGGATCACGACAAGTCCAAACGCGTTGCTGTCGTGCGCCACGGCGACAGCGCGTCCGACCACGCCTGAAGAAACTCCGGCAGGACCTGCTGTGCACATCAAGGCTGGACTCTCTTAGCCAGAGGTGCAGCCAGGGTTCAACGAGAACGGTTGCTTCCATAGGGGTAGAGAGACTCAGGAGTTTCCCGGGCGGCTGTCTTGAGACGATGCTGCCGGACGACGTGTTTCACGTGTATTGGAGCGATGATGTTGTGAGCGTCTTGGCGGACAACTTCGAGGTTGTCAATTCTGTCAAGAAGGCAAAGAACCAGTTTGATGCTCAAAAGGCATTGTTTCGATTTGGAGGCAAGAATGCGGTGCGATAGCCAGACCCACTATGCAAAAGTGAGATTCAACATGAACCGGGAACCGTTCCTGGAACTTCTGGATTCGGCGGGGTTTGAAACCAGGGACTGGTCTTGGTCCGTCAGGACTGTCGGGCACGCGGCCAACACTTT
>JAPOST010000030.1 GCA_026709535.1 Rhodospirillaceae bacterium | reverse complement strand
ATGTGCTGATTATGCGACTGCGCAGAAAGATGGAGTCCGATCCCAAAAACCCGCGATATCTTCAAACCATCCGGGGAAAGGGATACACCCTGATGCCGGATTAAATACGCGGAATCCAAAAACACCATGACATCACTTCGGTTTTTCCCACGCAGCCTTCTAGGCCGTTCGCTTCTAATCATTGGGCTCCCGATCGTCATGGTTCAGGTCATCTCCCTCTGGTTCTTCTATGATCGGCACGTGCAGACCATCTCGCGTCGCATGGCATTACATTTCGCACAAAGCATTGAACTCACCCTCAATCACATACGTGAGTACAACACGACCAAGGATCTGGATTGGATGATATCCGAACTCCGGAACAGTCAGGACATGCAGGTCTGGTTTCGCAAGGGGCAGAGCCTGAAGGGCAAGAGTCACAAGAATATTGATGATTTGGTTGGGCGCGAGATCCTGCGGGAATTTCGCCAGACGGTGAATGCGAGATTTGTAATCAACGGCGACTACGACGATCAGCACATTCAGATCTTGGTTGAAGTCGCAGGCGGCATAATGGATATCGTCGCCAAGAAGAAGAAGATCCGGACGATTACAACCGACTTGTACGTGGTATGGTCGATAGGAGCCTCGAGTGTCCTGTTGATCATCGCCGTATTGTTCATGCTAAATCAGGTTCGCTCGATTCGTGCGCTTGCTGCAGCAGCTAGCCAATTCGGCAAGGGGCGCGACGTTCCAGACTTCAAGCCTTGGGGTGCGCGGGAAGTACGCCAAGCGGCGACGGCATTCCTTATCATGCGGGAAAGAATCCGGCGACAGCTGGCGCAACGAGCGAATATGCTAGCTGGCGTTTCCCACGACCTGCGCACGCCGATCACGCGCCTCAAGCTCGCCTTGACCATGGAAAAGGATACACCAAGCATTGTCGCAATGCGCAAGGATCTCTCGGAAATGGAGTACATGATCGAAGAATATCTTGCCTTTGCGCGCGGTGAGGGGCTTGAGCAGGTTGCCGAGGTCAGCCTCAATTCCCTGGTCACAGATGTGGTAGACAAAGCCGTCGAAGACGGAATCGATGTCGATTGCTTAATTCCCCAAAATCTGAGCGTAACAGTGCGTCCGAATGGCTTCAAAAGAGCCCTGACCAACGTAGTGCGAAATGCCGGTCGGTTTGCCTCTCAAGTTCAAATCCGGGCAAGTCGGCGTGCGGACATGATCACAGTGAGGGTGGATGACAACGGTCCGGGGATTTCAGCCGAGGACCGGAATGATGTCTTCAAGGCTTTTCACAAACTTGATCACTCCAAGAATCAGGACGGAAACGGCGCTGGCCTAGGCCTGACGATTGCAAGGGATATTTTACGTGGCCACGGCGGTGACGTCATTCTGTCCGACTCGCCACTGGGCGGGCTCAGTACAGTCTTGCGTTTCCCCATCTAGCTGAAGGTCAAATGCTGACTCATTGGTGCGAAATCGAATTCTACTAACATTCTTCCAAGTAAGGTAGAGGTGCGGGGGAGATCAGCGGCATTATTCCGAGCGATCTGGATCTGGAGATGGGTGTTCGTAGGAGTCATCCCTTGCGCGCGCTCCGCGCTCTGACGAATGCGGTACTTATGGAGCATTTGAAGTTCAACCTTCCACTCCGGTGGTTTGTGGGGTTGGGGGTCGCTGACCGCGTGCGGGATGCGACGGCGGTCTCCAAGAATCGTGAGCATCTGCTGAAAGGCAAGGTCATCGTGATGCACCAACAGGAGCCCGACGGGACCATGACACGGCGGCATTGATCAGGGCCAGCAGAACCGCGCCGACCTTGCGCCCAGCACAAAGCCGGCCAAGATGGCGCGATCGATCTCCGGTGCGAGCCTTGCGTGGCTCTTCAGAAACTCGACCGGGCAGAAGTGCTCGGTGTATCCGGCGGCGACAAGCCCGGAGGAATTGTCCCAAAACCGAAATCAGGCGACACATAAGTCTTGACGTTCTCAGCGGTTGGCTCTCTTATTTTGCAATTAATTGTCATTCTCAGAGTTGGCAGCCAGGAGAAAAAACATGCTGACACGACACGGCTTCCTGGCCGGCACGACCACAACCGCCAACCCGCCATTTGTCCCGGCACTGATCGCGGGATCTGGCTCGACGATGCCTTGGGAATCGCCATCAGGCCCCCTGGCGGCACTCGTCCACGCACCTCTTCGGTCGGGCCATGGCCTTCTCCGGAAATCGGGGCCTGACGGGAGCAGACCACATGCTTGCAGATCGACTTAAGGAGGCAACAAGCTCCGCTCATACGGCGGCGGAGAGGTCTGGCTATTTGAACCGGATTCTGCAGGGGAAAGCAGATGTCTTCGGATACTCCCTGCTGCTTCGGAACCTTCACCCGGTTTACGTCAATCTGGAAGCGGCGCTGGACAGGCTTTGCGATGACCCGGTCATCATGGCGGTTCGAGACACCCGGCTATATCGCGCCGAGGCCGCCGAGTTTGATCTGGTCAGGATTGCCGG
>JAPOST010000108.1 GCA_026709535.1 Rhodospirillaceae bacterium | reverse complement strand
CCAGAGGTTGATGGCGCGACGAATAGGGCCGTCACACCGATTTCCTCTTTCTGAAAACCATACTCAAGCTTTGTAGTAGGGGTAAGAAAGAATTTCGCGGCAGCCTGCTTGCCGTTGAACAGCAGCACTCGAGGTTGGTTAGCCTTTATCTTCTCATTGAATCCGGCAATATCGTAATCATTATCCCTCAGCCCAGAAGCAGGACCGCTGTAGTGTTTCGCGAGATCGGTTAGGCCGATGTCGAATTCCAACAACTTTCTATATTCTTCGGGAGACGGTGCTTGAGGCGTTAGCCCGACTTCATGAAGTATCCGCCAAAAGCGATTGCGGCTATGAGCATAGTATGCCTGATCAGAAGCAGAGCGCCTGCCAGCAGATGTAACGCAGATCACCAAGTCGAGACCAGGTCTCAGTAGATCTGGAAGGGCGTCAGGAAGTTTCGTCATGCTGGCACATGAAGACTCATATGTTACCATTTTCGCCTGTTCCGTAACATGCGCTACCATCGCAGGTCTGCAATCGATCTGAAAGCAACCGTATTCTCGTTGGTGCATGCTTTGGAGAAGTTAAGGGAGACGTAGCGCGCCACGTTACACGCCGCAATTGTCTGCGGCGATGTTGTGGGTAGAGCGAATCACTGCACCTGCACGACTACCGATACTCCTTCGCCTCGCCGGCGCTGGCGAAAGCTTGCCGATGATCAGCCGCCTACTCGGTCACAGCCAAATGCAGACAACCGCTCGATATGCGCATCTAGATCGGGACTCGATATGCGAGTCCGGGCGGCGGGGGGCCGACAGGATTGAGAAGAGCCTCTATCGGGACTATCCGGGGGAGACGGCAGCGGCGAGACAGTTTTGAATTCGCAGGCTCTTCGGTCCGTCAAGCGCCGTACCATTGGCTTGGCGTTGCAAATGCGCTGGAGGCCACACGCGTTTCGTTATTGCTCGAGTTCCTGTTCGATTTCCTGTTCGAGCACCGCACTCTCCACAAATGTGCCCAAGGCCTGCACTGTGGAATCGTAGATCGAACGACGCCGTTCTCCGCTCCAGAGAGTAAGGACGAAGGCGACTTCCTGAGGGCCGGCTTGGCTATGATGGCGCCAGCCGAACTGGTAAAGATCCCGGGTGTAAACACGGGCATAGAGCCGGAAATGACTCCCCACAAATTGGCGCCCACGTGTGATGAAACTTGCAGAGTGACGCCGGACTGGATTCCATTTCTTTAGCTCCTCACGAGCCTCACTTCCGCAAATGGTCGATTCCTTCATGGAGCCAAGAAGCGATTTCCAATCTGCGCCCGCTTTATCGACGTATTGGAGCGCCGTTTCCAGTCGCGAAGAGAAGTAGTTTGCTCCCGCAAAGGGAGAGACAAGAGGATTCAGAACGGCAGTCAGACGCGCCTTTCCGAAGAGGCGCCCATTGCGAACGAGCTCGGGCGGAATGGGAATGTCGTTCCAGTAATACGCGGTGCCGGGTTCCAACCGAGCGCGCCAGGCTAATGTCACGCTGCCCGGCGCGCAGTCCCACGGCATGTGGCCATTGTAGGGTGTTCCCCATCCGAGGGCGGGATCGTGCTCATCAAGCTCCGCAGCGTTGATAAGCAGGGCTTTCACCAGATCTGGCGTCGGGTTGCGCAATGCGTCGAACGTATGCGCAGCAAGCGAGGAAATGAGTGGCGTGGCATAACTGCTTCCGGTATCCACCGCGCCGCCTAGCATCCTGAGCCGGGAGAACCAGGAAACGTCCGGTCTCAGCATTCCATCCGGTCCTGGCCCGGAGAGGCAGACGGGACAGGCTTGTGCAGGGTTGCCGTCATTGTCGGATTCCCGGCCGCCGACAACGATCGCGGCCTCACAGTCGGCTGGTGGATCCGGGCGATGGGAGTTGTAACTTCCGACATTGCCAATGGAGATGATGGGCAGGATATTGTGTTCGCGGGCGATGCGTCTCAGGCCCTCTCCCAGAACACTGACAACCTCATGATCCAGTCTGGGACCGCTCTGGTTGGCAGATATGTTCCATACACGCCCTTCGCGGCGCGCTCGGGCGACGGTGTCGAGATAGTCGACCAACTCCTGGTCGTCGAAGGGGTAGATGTTGTTCTTGTGGGGAACTGCCTGCACAGTCCCGATACGACATTCCAGGGCCGGAAGGTTTCGGTTGTTGTTCCAGGCATGTGCGTGGACGGCAAGGGAACTCACCCCATTGCCATGCTGCCGGTCCGCCTCGTGGTCCGGGATCAGCGGCGGAGCGCGCCAGGCTTCTGCTGGTTGGTAGGTGGAGGCATGAAGGCCGCCGTCTATAACAGCCACGATGGGGGCGTTGCCAAGCTGAAGCGGGGGTGCCGGATGCGGCCCTTCGCCCGGCGAGGTGGACGTGAGCCGGCGGACCGGATCAATCCGGAAAGCCGCACCGGAAGCGACAAGGACCACCAGACTATCCTTGTCCGGTACCCGCACGGTGGCATAGCCGACGCCGGTAATACGATAGCTTCGCATTGCGCGCGCAATGTTGGCCTGCCTCGACACCG